>CAZVRY010000033.1:0-8404 GCA_964629545.1 uncultured Verrucomicrobiota bacterium
ACGCGCCTTCGCCGTCTGGACCCCAATTTCCACGCCTCGCTCCGTAGAATCCTTGATCGTAAAACCACCGCACGAAACTTGACTCATTCGCAACAGGTTTGGGAAATCAAGGATTCTAGCGGCGTTTGAAGAGGTCGAGGGGGTTGAAGGCGGGCGGGTTGGTGGCGGGTTGGTTGGTAGAGGCGGGGCCCGTGGGCGGGTTGGTGGAGGCGGTTCGCTGTCCGGTGAGGAGGTTGCCGACGCCTTGGAGTGCGTTGCCCGTTTTGGGATCAATCTTGACGCCGAGTTTTTCGGCGAGGCCGACGCCGGATTTGAGGAGGAGGCCGCTGAGGGCAAGTTCGTTGAGGTCGGAGACGGGGCTGCCGAGGGTTCCCTTGATGGTGATGAAGCGGGGGAGGGCGGCGTAGGGGGCGTCGGGGGGGGTATTGGGGGGGAGGAGGCTGGATTTCTCGGCCAGGGAACGGCGGAGGGCGAATTCGACGGGCAGGTTCAGGGCCGAGTTGGTGAGCACCTCGCTGAGCGTGATCGCGCCTTGGGATTGGGCTTCGAAGGCGGGGCTTTGGACCATGAAGCGGGTGAGGTTGATGGTGCCTTGTCCGATTTCGGATTTGGTCTCGAGCCAGTTGAGGGGCGTTTGGGTGAGGTCAGGGACGCGGAGGAGGGCGGCGATCGGCACCAGGACCTGACGAGTTCTGGGGCCGACCAGTTGGAGGTTGGCGTTGGTGAAGGTGAAGCTGGTTTGGCCGCGGAGATTCTTCTGAAGGTTTTTGCCGGTGAGGCCGGCGCCTTGGATCTGGGCGTTGGCGAGGAGGAGGCCTTGGTAGGCGCCGCGGCTGGAGGGAGAAAAGCTATTGGCGAGCGGTTCGAGGGGGACGCCATCGAGGGCGGCGTTGAAGGCGTAGGTATAGCCCGGGACGCCCATGTCGAGGTCGACGCTGGCGCTGACCGGGGCTCCGTTCAGGGTCATTTGGCACGGATCCAGTTTGAGTTTGCCGCCATCGAGTTTGAGGGAGACGCGGCAGTCTTTGGCGGCGATTTCGCGCAGGAGGAGTTGAGCAAGGTTGAGGTCGGCGCTGAGTCGCACCGGGAGGACCATGGCTTCAGGTTCGGCTTCTTCGGCGGGAGGGGCGGGGGTGGGGGTGGGGGTGGGAGACGCGGGAGGGGTGGAGGCGGTTTCCGGGAAGAAGGCATCGAAGAGCGGGGTAAGATCGAGGGTGTCGGATCGGGCGAGGAGGGCGCCTTGGATGACGTGGGGGTCCGACAGGTTGAGTTGGCCGGAGAGGGAGATCTCGTTTTGGGCGGCGCGCGGGGTGGGGGTGAGGCTGAGGAGGCCTTGGCGGAGGTCGAGGGTGTTATTAGTCAGGGTTCCTTCGAGTTTGAGGCCAGCGGTGAGCGGGGTGGCCGGCCCGCTGCCGAGGAGACGGGCGAGGAAGGTTTGGCTTTGGGCTTGGGCTTGGAAGGCGAGCCCGTCGAAGCGGGCGGTTCCGGACATTTGGAGGGCGGGTTCGTTCCGGCGGGTCAGTTCGAGGTTAAGGCTATCGAGGGCGATATTGGTGAAGTCGCTGACGCGGGCTGCGGTTTTGAAGCTGAGGTTCGCTTCGGAGAGGGGAGGCTGGCCGAAAGGGGCGGCCAATCCGGCGACTTGGGATTCGAGGGCGAGTTGGAGTTGTTTCCCATTCTGCTGCGAGCGGAGTTCCAACTGGGAGGTCAGCAGGCCGGCGGTGAGGGCGTCGCCGAAGAACGGCTTCCATGGGGCCAGGTCGAGTTGGTTGATGGCAAAGCGGAAGGCGGAGTCGGTGGTGGGAGCGGCGGTCTTGCCCCAAGCGAAGACCATCGGTTGGGTGAGGCTCCCTTGGAGCACCGACTGGCTGGCCTGACGGCCGTCGAGGCTGAAGGCATCGACGCGGGCGGTTTCGGCGGCAACATCCACCGCCACGCTCCAGGTTGCCTGGAGGTCCATGGGAGGGGTGGTCAGGCCTTCGCAGGTTACGCTGAACCGCAGGGCCTCGAAACGGTTGGACGCCGTAATGGCGGTGCCGCCGCGTTCGAGGGCGACTTCGCTGACGGCGGTGATGGTGGTGGGGCCGAAATCGAGTCCGAGGGGGGCGCCGATGAGGTTGAGGACATGGCGGTCGATGGAGGTTGCTTCCAGGCGGAGGCGTCCTTCTTGCTTGGCGAGGTTAAGCGGGCCGGAGACCTTCAGTTCGCCGAGGGTTTGCTGGCCGCGGAAAAACCGCTTGGAGAACTCCTTGACCTCGGTTGGGGTGAGGTCGCCGGCCACCACGACGCGGAGGCCGGCGAGTTCCCGGAAGGCGCCTTCGCCGCGGCGCAGTTCTTGTTCGGAGCGGGCCTGGACGGTTTGGGGGAGCAGATCGGGGCCGAGGGTGAAGGCGATCGCAGCGGAGCTTGTGACTTCCAGAAGGTCGTTGGTGGAGCGGGTCAATCGGAGGGTGGCGGCGGAGTCAAGTTTGCCGGCCTGGCCGTTTTGGAGTTGGTCGAGGGTCACCTGAACGCCGGTGAGTTCTGCGGTTTCACGGCTGCCGTCTTGGAGGTTGCGGATGAGGCGGATCGTGGCGTTTTTGAGGGCGATGTTTTTGAGCGACACGCGCGGGGGGCCGGCGTCTGTCGGCGGGGTGGCCGTGGGCGGCGGTTCCGGTTGGGCCAGGAGGGTGCCGAGGTTATGGGAGCCGTCGGCGTTTTCGATGACCTGGATGACGGGGGAGGCGACGAGGAACTCCTCGACGTGGAGGGTGCCGCGGAGGATTTGGAGGAGGCTATAGCGGAGGCGCAATTCCTCGACCTGAAGCCAGGGTTCTGCGCCCCGGGCCTGGATTTTGAGTTGGCGCAGGTGGATCTGGGAGAACGGACTGATGGAGGCGTCGGCGGCGGTGACCTCGGCGCCGAGGGTGGCGCTGGCGCGCGGGAGGATCACTCGCTTGAAGAAGGCTGCGCTCGTGACGACGAAGTAGAGGCCGACCAGGAGCACGAGGCAACCGGTGGCCAGGAGGAGCAGCTTCCGGAGGAGACGACGGGGTCGCCTCGGTGCGGCCGAGGGGGCGGCGTTCATGGAGCGAACCGTTAAGGTTTGGGTGCGCCGGGCAGCGCGCCGCCGACCAGACCTTTGCGGATCTGCAGTTTGAGGTCGTCGACGAGCTTCTGCTGTTCGGCGTTCAACTGCATGGAGGCCAGCGGGTTCAGGGCGGCGAGGGCCTCGGCGTATTTCTTTTCGCCGACCAAGGCGGTGGCTTTATCCACGATGGTTTTGATTTCGTTGAGCTTGGAGGTGGCGAGGGCTTCGGCTTTCTTGGCGGCGTCCTCGGCCGCTTTTTGGGCGTCGGTAAGGGTGGCCTGGCCAGCGGCGATGACGTTGGTGATCGTTTCGGCGACGGTGGGGGTGGCTGGGGGTGTTGCGGGGGCCGGGGTTGGCTCCGGGGTCGGGGCAGGAGTGGTGGCGGCGGGGGTAGCGGGGGTGGGAGGAGGGGTGGCGGGGGTGGCGGGGGTGGCCGCGACGGGAGGCGGGGTCGAGGGGTTTGTGGCCGGGGGTGTTTCTTGTTTCGAACAGGCGGCGGAGAGGAGGGCCAGGGTAAGGCTGAGGGCTAATGCGTGGGGGAGTTGGGTGGAGTTCATGGCGAGGGATCTTGGTGACGTGAAATGACGCTAGTCTTCATCGCATGAATGACGCCGCAGGTCAAGGCGCTGGAAATGCTGGCTTGCAATGCAAGGCGGGGATCCTACATTGTCCATCTCAGTGGCACCGTCGAGTGCATCCGGTTGACGCGGCGAGAGGATTCGCTGGTGGCCGAGGGCAGGCGGCGGTGCGTTCAGCAACGCAATCGGGCTTAAGACTGAGCCTAACCCAACATTACGAGAAGACCCACCATGAAACCGATGCCTTTTACGGCCTGCGCGCTCGCGGCTTTGCTGCTTGCGGGTTGTGCCCAGCAACAACAGCGCGGCAATTACGAGCCCGCCCCCGCCCCCGCCCCTGCACCTGCCCCTGCCCCGGTGCGAGGCTTTGGCCCCTCCTATGCGACGGTTGATGAGGGAGGGGTTCGTTGGACGAAAGGATCGATGGCATTTCCGACCGGCATGTTGCCGAGCAGCGGTCTCTTGGTAGAGAAGATGGTGCCCGTTCAGGTGCTGGTGGGTCAGCCCTTCGAGATTCGGTATCGGGTCAGCAACCTGACGGATTTCCCGATCCACATGGTCACGCTGACGGACCGGGTTTCGGACAATTTCAAGCCGAGCGACGCGACGCCTAAGCCTGCGCAGAGCGCGGGGGGCGAAGCGACCTGGCAATTGGGGACGCTGGCGGCGAAGGAGGCGAAGACGGTGGTCGTGCGCGGCGCGGGCACGGCTGAGGGCACAATCAACAGTTGTTGTTGGGCTTCCTACAGCCCGATCCTGTGCGAGGATGTGAAGGTGGTGAAGGCGGGGATCGAGTTGATGAAGAAGGCGCCGGCCGAGGTGGTGGTGTGCGATCCGATTCCGATCACGCTGACGGTGAAGAACTCGGGCACCAGTCCGCTGACGGGGGTGAAGGTGACGGACACCCTGCCCGAGGGTTTGACCAGCGATGGCAAGCGTGACTTGGTGTTCGACGTGGGCAATCTGGCGCCTGGCCAGAGTCGCGATCTGACGTTTAGCGCGTCGGCGGCGCGTCCTGGCAAGTATGACAACAAGGCGAAGGCGACGGCGGGCGAGGGCATCAGCGCGGAGGCGGCAGCCTCGACGATGGTGAGGCAGCCCGTGTTGACGATTACTTGCACGGCGCCGGAGGAGCGGTTCATTGGCCGTCCGATCGATGTGTGCTACAAGGTGACCAACAAGGGCGATGCGGCCGCGGCGGGCAGCGTTCTGCAGGTGCCGATTCCGGCCGGGTTGAGCTTTGCGTCGGCCACCGCCGGGGGCACCTCGGCCGGGAGCATGGTGACATGGGATCTCGGGTCGATTGCGGTGGGTGCGGCGAAGGAAGTGTGTGTGACGCTGACGGCGGCGACGGCGGGCACGTTCGCGTTCAACGGCACGGCCAAGGGTGCGTGTGCGGCGGCAGTTTCGTCGTCGTGTTCGACGCGCGTCACGGGCGTCCCGGCCATCTTGCTCGAGGTGGTCGACTTGGTTGATCCGATCGAGATTGGGAAGGAGGAGACCTACGTGGTGGAGGTGACGAACCAGGGTTCGGCGCCGGCCACGAACGTGAAGATTACGTGCACGCTGGAGGATTCGCAGAGCTACGTGTCGTCCACGGGCGCCTCGGCCGCCAAGGCGGCGGGCCAGGTGATCACGATGGATCCGGTGCCGAGCATCGCTCCGAAGGCCAAGGTGGCCTGGAGGGTGGTCGTGAAGGCCAACAAGGTCAGCAACGTCCGCTTCAAGGTGACGATGATCTCGGATCAGTTGACCCGGCCGGTCGAGGAAACCGAGTCCACGAACCAGTACTAATCTGTCAGCCTGAGCAAGGCTGAGCGCAGCGAGTTGGCTTTCGAGCCAACTCGCTTTTTCTTGGCCTGACCCGCCCCTCGCCATGAACCGTCCCCCTCACCCCGACCCTCTCCCCCGTTTGGCGGGGGCGAGGAAGTGGCTGGTGTGGTGGGTCGGGATGGGGTTGGTTGCGGCGACGGGTTGTTCCGGGCCGACCCCGCCGACGCCTCCGGCCTATCCCGCCCGCAGCGGCGGGACGCGGCCGGAGGAGCTCGCGCAGGCGCTCAGGCTGCTAGCGCCCACGGTCGAGGCGACCGAGGCGGATCGGGCGGCCACTTGTGCCTATGCGGCGGCGCGCGAGTTGGCGCGCGAGTATCGGGTTGTCCGACCCGCGATACTCCACAATATGTTGGTCAATATGGGGGTGCGTGACCGTGGGCTTTGCTACCATTGGGCAGATGATCTGGAGGCTCGGTTGCGGGCGTTGGACCTCAAGTCCCTCGAGTTGCATCGCGGGGTGGCGGGTTTGGGGACGTATCGGGAGCACAGTTCGGTGGTGCTGACGGCGGTGGGGCAACCGTTCGAAGAAGGGATCGTGCTCGATGCGTGGCGGCGTGGGGGAAAGCTGTTTTGGCTGGGCGTGAAGAAGGACCGCTACCAGTGGATTCGGGTGCGGGTGGTGGTGCCGCCGGGTGGGCCGCCGTCCTCGGCGGGAGGGGAGGGGACATGAGGGGGTGAATGGGATTGCGGATTGCGGGTGGCGGATCACGGGTTCGGGATTGGGAGGGAGGGACTACGATTACGATTGCGATGACGAGCAGGATTAGGAGCGGGAGCAGGGCCTCCAGGCCATAGGCTGATCGGTTCATGGGCAACATCGCCGCAAGGCGGGGTTGCGGGCCCGGGGGTGGGCTGGGGGGGTGTGTTTGGGTTGCGTTGGGCGAGGGGAGGGGCTAGAAAGCGGCGTCGCATGTGGCAGCTTTTCAGAGAGTTTCTCCTGTTTCTGCGCCAGGAGAAGAAGTGGTGGCTGGTGCCGCTGGTGGTGGTATTGCTGTTGTTAGGGGCGTTGATTTTGTTTAGCAGCGGTTCCGTTCTGGCGCCGTTCATGTATCCGTTCCTGTGAGCTTGGGGTATGCGCCACATCCTGGGCATTTCGGCCTATTACCATGATGCGGCGGCGGCTTTGCTGCGGGATGGGAACATCGTGGCGGCGGCGCAGGAGGAGCGGTTCAGTCGACGGAAGAACGACGAGCGGTTTCCGCAGCGGGCGGCGGCTTATTGTTTGCGGGAGGGGGGCCTGACGGCCGGTGATTTGGACGCGGTGGTTTTTTACGACAAGCCTATTACGAAGTTTGCTCGGATGCTGGAGAGTTACCTGGCGGTGGCGCCCGGGGGGTGGAGGACGTTTCCGCGGGTGCTGCCGGGGTGGCTGGGGGAGAAGCTGGACCTGCGGCGGACCTTGCGGGAGGAGTTGACGGGTCTTCGGTCAGATTGCGCCTTGCTGTTCACCGAGCATCATGAGGCGCACGCAGCCAGCGCGTTTTATCCGAGCCCCTTCGAGGAGGCGGCGATCCTGACGGTGGACGGGGTGGGGGAGTGGGCCACGACGACGATTGGGTTTGGGGAGGGGGATCGGGTGGAGTTGCTGAAGGAACTACGGTTTCCGCACTCGCTGGGGCTGCTGTATTCGACGTTCACCGCCTATTGCGGGTTCCGGGTGAATTCGGGGGAATACAAGCTGATGGGGTTGGCGCCCTACGGGCGCCCGCGGTTTGCCGACGCGATTCTGACCGAGCTCATGGATTTGAAGGCCGACGGTTCGTTCTGGCTGAACCTTGATTACTTTGGGTTTCTGCGGGGTTGGTCGATGTCGAACGAGCGGTTGCACGCGTTGCTGGGGGGCCCGCCGCGGGCTCCGGAGGCGCCGTTGGAGGCGCGGCATTTGGACGTGGCGGCCTCGATCCAGGCGGTGACGAACGAGGTGATGCTGCGGTTGGCACGGGAGGCACGGGAGGTGACGGGGCGACGGCGCCTGTGTCTGGCTGGGGGGGTGGCTTTGAACTGTGTCGCCAACGGGGTGATCCTGCGCGAGGGCGGGTTTGAGGGGATGTGGGTGCAGCCGGCGGCGGGCGACGCTGGGGGGGCGCTGGGGGCGGCGTTAGCGGTGTGGCATCGTGAGCGTGGGCGGGGGGGAGGGACGTCGCGAGGTCCGCGGCTGGGCGATCGGATGCAGGGCGCGTTTCTGGGGCCGGAGTTCAGTGCGGAGGAGATCGAGGGGACGTTGCGGGGGTATGGGGCGGTGTATGAGCGGTTGGAGGAGGAGGCGCTCTTGGACCGGACGGTGGCCCTGTTGGCGGACGAGAAGGTGGTGGGTTGGTTTCAGGGCCGGATGGAGTATGGTCCGCGGGCGCTGGGGAACCGGTCGATCCTGGGAGACCCGCGTTCGCCGCGGATGCAGTCGGTGATGAACCTGAAGGTGAAGTTTCGGGAGTCCTTTCGTCCGTTTGCGCCGGCGGTGCTGCGGTCGCGGGTGGCGGATTACTTCGAGTTGGAGGGGGAATCGCCCTACATGTTGTTGGTGGTAGCGGTGAAGGAGGCCCTGCGCCGGCCGGTGGAGGAGTCCGAGGGGTTGGATCGGTTGAAGCAGGTTCGTTCGACGCTGCCGGCGGTGACGCATGTGGATTTTTCGGCCCGGGTGCAGACGGTGGGGCCGGAGCAGAACCGGCGTTTTCACGCCTTGCTGGAGCGGTTCGAGCGGGCCACAGGATGTGCGGTGCTGGTGAACACGTCGTTCAACGTGCGTGGCGAACCGGTCGTCTGCAGTCCTGACGATGCCTACCGGTGTTTTGTGAGCACGGAGATGGACTATTTGATGATAGGCCCGTTTGTCTTGGAACGGACGCGCCAGCCACGGCGGCCGTTGGGGCGGACGTTCGAACCGGGGGGGGATTAGGATGAAGCTCCGGCTGCGCGAGGATCCGCG
>CAZVRY010000033.1:8414-39152 GCA_964629545.1 uncultured Verrucomicrobiota bacterium
GGACTGGCAGAAGGTCACGACGCTGCTGGCGTGCGTGGTGGGGGCCGGGGGGGGCTGGGGGTGGTGGCGGTGGGGGGTGTCTCGGGCGGTGTTGACGGCGGGTTTGGGGGCGTTGGCCGTCGTTTTAGGGGCTGTCCTGGTGCGGCCCCGGTGGTTTCGCGGGTTGTATCGGGGGGCGATGACGGCCAGTTTCCATGTGGGCCAGGTGTTGGGGAGGGTGCTGTTGATGGTGGTATTCCTGGGGTTGGTGACGCCTTTGGGATGGGCCTTGCGTTTGGCGGGGAAGGATCTGCTCGGGTTGCGGCGATCGCCCGGGGCGACCACCTATTGGCGACCGGCCAAGCGGACGTCACCCTTTGACCGGATGTTCTGAGGGGGGCATCTTCCGGCTTGCTGAATTGGGGGAGTCGGGCTTAAGGTGAGGGTGCTTTTTACAGCCTATCGAAACTTCTCTTTGCGCCATGAAAACTCCTTTGGTCTTGCGTTGGGGCTTGGTGGCGGGCCTTGCGCTTTGGGTCCTTCTCCTGGTCAAGCCTGGATCGGCTTGGGCCGACGATCCGCAGCCGGTCATCACCAGTATTCGCCTGGAAGGCACGAACGTGGTGGTGGCAGTGCGGGTGCCGTCCGGGTTGAAGAAAGTGATGTTGGAGGGGCGCGCGCGGCTGGGCAAGGGGGCTTGGGTGCCGCGGGCGGTGCAGAGGATGGCGAACGGGCAGGGGGGCGAGTTGGAGTTCAAGCTGCCGCGCTCGGCCGATGTGGAGACGTTGCGGATTCGCGCTGATCGGGCGGAGGTCTTGCCGCCGGAGGCCTATGCGGGGGCGGGCGATTTCGCGGCGGTGCCGGAGTCGCCTTCGGCGCCGGGGCGGGGCGAGCTCTTTGGCCCGGCCGATGGGGCGGGGGGATCGTTGGATCCGAACGCGCGGGCGGTGGTGGAGAGCGACATTTGGAAGCGGCAAGGGGACACGCTGTACTTTTTCAATCAGTTTCGGGGGTTGCAGGTGATTGACGTGAGCCGGCCGGACGAACCGGTTCTGCGCGGTCAGTTGGCGTTGCCGGCGTCCGGGGATCAGATGTATTTGCTGGGTTCGGCGCACGTGCTGTTGTTGGCGCGGGACGATTGTTCGTATGGTCCTGCGGGTCCGGAGAGCGAGGTGGTGTTGGTGGAGGTGTCGGATCCGGCGGCGCCGAAAGTCGCGGCGCGGCTGGGGTTAGGAGGTTATGTGGCGGAGAGTCGATTGGTGGGGACGGCGCTCTACGTCGCGAGCCAGAATTACCGCCCCAAGACCAACGACCTGGGACAGGTCGAGTGGGAATGGGGCACGAGCGTGACGTCGTTTGATTTCGCGGATCCGGCGGCTCCGGCGCGGGGTGACACGCTGTGGTTTGCTGGCTGGGGCCACGTGATTCAAGCCACGGACCGTTTTCTCTTTCTGGCCCACAACCTCCCGGAGGGCGGGTGGTCGATGGAGGTGGAAGTGGTGGACATTAGCGATCCGCGCGGGGCGATGCGGCACGAGTCGAAGGTGCGGGTGGCGGGAAATGTGGCGGACAAGTTCAAGATGCACTTGAGCGGCGAGGTGTTGACGGTGATTTCGTTTGGTTGGGTGGACGACCGGCGTTGGGTCACCACCTTGCAGACGTTTTCGCTGGCCACGCCCTCGGCGCCGCAGGCCTTGGGGCGTCTCCAGTTGGCGGAGGGCGAGCAGTTGCACGCGACGCGTTTTGATGGGGATCGGGTTTACATTGTGACCTTCCTTCGGATTGATCCCTTGTGGGTGGTGGACCTGTCGGACCCGGTGCGGCCGCGGGTGGCGGGCGAGTTGGAGGTGCCGGGGTGGTCTACTTACATCCACCCGCTCGGCGACCGGCTGGTGGCGATCGGGGTGGATCCGACGAATGGCTGGCGGGTGGCGGTGTCGTTGTTCGACGTGAGCGATCCGGCGCGTCCCGGATTATTGGACAAGGAACTGCTGGGGGAGAACTACTCGTGGAGCGAGGCGAACTACGACGAGAAGGCGTTTAGCGTGTTGGCGGATGATGGATTGATCATGTTGCCGTATCAGGGGTATCTGACCAATGGCTACGCGAATCGGATCCAGCTCCTTGACTTGGGTCCGGCCACGCTCACGCTGCGGGGGCAGATCGAGCATTCCCTGACCCCGCGACGGGCCACGCTGCATCGCGATCGGATCTACTCGATTTCCGGCACGGAACTGCTGGCCGTGGATGCGACAGATCGAGATCATCCCGTGGTCAAGGCGACGGTGGAGTTGTCTTGGAGTGTTGACCGGGTGATGTTGGCGGGGGCTTACGTGTTGGAGGTGACAGACGGGGCGGCGGGCTATGGGGGTTGGTGGCGGGGATGGTCGTCGGATGCTCAGCCGCCGGCAGTGCGGGTAGCGTTGGCGGCGCGGACCGAGCAGGTGCTGGGGCAATGGCGGCCGGAACGGGACTGGCCGATTCTGGGCACGGCGCGGCGGGGGGATCGGCTGTTCGTGTTGCAGGGGTGGCGGCCGGATCTTTGGGCGGAGCCGGTTCCCGTGGAGAACAAGACGAACGTGGTGCTGACCACGTTAGATTTGAGCCATCTGCCGGCGTTGCCGGTGGTGGCGGAGGCGGGGATCGAGGCGGGGGCGTTGTCGTGGGGGTCTGCGTTCGAGCCGCTTTGGCCTGGGTCGGATCTGTTGGTTTGGTCGGAGGTGACCAACTATTCCTTCTGGTGGGACTACGGGTGGTTCGGAGGGGGGAGGCCGGTCGGGGTTTTCGTGGACGGGGCGGGAGGGCCAAGGGTGGCTCCGCCTCCCTATTGGTATCCCTGGGGGGGAGGCTCGTCGACGGGGCGGTTGTTGGCGTATGAGGTGGGAGCGACCCGGTGGGGGACGGAGGTGGCCTCGATGGGGGGGACGAACGCGTGGAGTTACAGTGCGTGCCACGCGGCGGCCGGGTTGGTGCTGGCCAGCCACACGAGCTACGAGGTGGTCACGAATATCGTCGATGGCCAGCCGTACGAGCGGTGGATGGCTCGCCAGTGGCTGGACGTGGTGGACTACGCCGATCCCTCGACTCCGACGTTGCGTCCGACGATTCCGTTTCCGGGGCGGTTGGTGGGCTTGGGCTATGGGGGTGAGGTGCTGTATGCGGAGAGTCAGAGGACATGGGACCCGGAGCCTGGGGTGGAGGGAGACTGGTTGGCGGCGGTTTCCTATGATGGGGTGGAGGCGCACGTCGCGGACGCGACGCCGCTGCCCTGGACATGGCCGCGGCCGCTATTGACTTTGGATGGGGTCGTTTACTTGGTTCGGGTGGGGACGAACTACGTTTCGGCCGATCTGGAGTCCTGGCGGTTCTCAGCGGCGACGGCGAAGTTGGAGCGGCTAAGCGTTCAGGGGGTGGGGCCCTCGACGTATTCCTTGGTTGCCGTGGGGCCTTACCTGGGCGCAAGTGACGGGCGGGCGATCGGCCTTTTCGATACTAGCGATCCGACGTCCCCGGCCCTGTGGTTGAAGGGTGAGTTCGATGGGTGCTCAGGCGGGTCGTTGGAGCATGCGGATGCGACGTCGGCGGAGGGGTTGGTGGCGCCGCTGGGGAATTACGGGGTGGCGCGCATGCCGGCACCTGGGGGCGGCGGTTGAGCGGCCGGCTCAGGTTGGAGTGGGTGGGGGTCGGCGAGCGATGACCGGGGGCGCCTTGGCCTGTCGGAGCATGCGGCAACTGGTCCAGAGGGCCCAGAGCCAACTGAGGGCGAAGAGGGCGATGCCGACGAGGCCGGCGGTGACGGCCGGCCACCCGGGCCAAGGATCGGCGTCGCGGAACCAGGTATCGAGGAAGGCGGCGACGAAGCCCAGGCTGGAGGCGAGGCCGGCCAGGCCGAGGCCGATTTGGGCGTAGCCGATGCGTTGGCCGCCGAGGACGGATCCGAGGCCTGGGAGGACGAGCAGGTTGGTGATCAGGCAGACCCAGGCCGTCTGGCGGTCAGGCCCGGCGGGGCCAGGCATGGCCGAAGATGTCTTCGTAGGCATACACGATGGCAGCGCAGGCCCAGGGGAGGGTGATCAGGACGCCGACGCCGCATCCGAGGAGGCCCAACGCGGCGACCAGGAGGAGGACCGCGACGAACAGGAGGAGGGACCAGAAGTGGAGGTGGGTGACGCGGAGGCTCAGTTCCAGCGCGGGCCAGAAATCAAGGTTGCGGTCGATGACCAGCAGGTAGGGGAAGAGCCCCCACACGACGAGCAGGTAGAGGCCGGGGATGACGCAGAGGACCAAGCCCAGGCAGGTCAGGGTGACGGCGATGAGGCCGAGGACAAACAGGGGCACGAAGGCGCGTTGGAAGCCGGTGAACATCATCTCGAGTCCGGCCGGTTGCCCTCGAACCAGACGCAGAACCAGCCATTGGCAGCCGCCCGTCAGAGGTCCCCAGACCAGCACCCCCGCCACGAAGCCGGGCGGGACGAAGACCAGGAGGAACTTGATGACAAGGACCAAGGCGGTCATGGCGACAAGGAGCCAGGGGTAGCGGCAGAACAGTTCCCAGCCTCGCCCCAGCCAGCCTCCCAGGTCGACCGCGTAACCATGGGCGCGGATCTCGTCGACGATTTGGTCCACGAGGCTTCCCGAAGGCGGCTTGGGAGGGGGGGGCGCCTGGGCCGCCCGTTGGGCCAGCGCCTCCGCGAACTCGGGGCAGGCCGCCAAGGGCCGCCAGTCGCCGCCGTCCACCTGCACGCGAGTCGAGGCATCGGCCCGGTTTTGGGCGATCCAGTCCCGGACCTGGGCGGCGGAGGCCGGCCCATATTCGCGGTCGTCGGCGCCTCGGAGTCGGTAGGACGGGTCCATAGGGTCAGGGTGGGGACAGCCAGGCCAAGGCGGGGAGAGGCAGGTTGCGGGCCACGGTATAGACGACCAGGGTGCCCAACAGCAACCAGATCCAGGCAGAATGATGGCGGGCGGGCCAGCGTGGGGGGGCTTGGCCAGGGCGGTTGCCTCGCCAGAGCCGGGCCGCCCCCCAGAGTCCGAGGACAGGCAGCATGAGGATTAGGAGCGGGTTGAAGCGGAAGGCGGTGGCGAGTTCGCCATGGAGCAGGTGATGGAGGGAGCGGAGGGAGCCGCAACCGGCGCAGTGTTGTCCCGTCCAATCCCGCCAGTAGCAGGTTGGGTAGAAGGAATGGGTGGCGGGATCGAAGGCATAGAGCACCGCCACGAGGCCCAGCGAACTGGCCAAGGCGCCCCCCCACCAATAGATCGGTTTCACAGGTGCTTGATCTCGCGCAGGAGGTCGCGGAACGGGGCGCTGTCCCAAGGGTTCGAAAGAAGAAAGGCGAGGAAGAGCAACAGGCCGAGAGCGCCCATGACGATGCCGGCGATGGCCAAGCCCTTGCCGGTGCGATTGATGGGGTCGCGGTTGATGCTGTTGAGGCCGATGAGCGAGAAGGCGAGGCCGAGGCCAGAGAAGATGGGGCCCCCGCAGCAGCAGACGAGGCCCAAGCCGCTGAGGATGACGCCGGCGATGGCCATGCCGTCGGTTTTTGGCGGTGCGCCGTAGGCCGGGTAAGTGCCGCTGAAGGAGGTGGGTGCGGGCGTTGGGGCGAGGGTGGGAGGCGGTTCGGCGGCGGCGGGTGGGCTGCCCGGGGGGGGGACGCTCGGGGCCGGGGCGGCGGAGGGCAGGAGATCGCTGAATTCCGGGAACTGGCCGAGGGGTTTCCACCACGTCTCGCCTTCCGGCCGGACCTGGGTGAAGCGGTCGGCTCGGCCCTCTTTGATCCACACGCGTAGTTGCTCGGAGGTGACCGGTCCGTATTCGCGGCCGTCGGCCCCGACCATGTGGAACGAGGAAGGAGTGCTCATGTCATTGATTCTGTGCCGTTTCTAGGCGAATGCGGCCGCCGTGGCAAGCGGGTGACGTGCATGCGCTGGCCCTGCGAGGTGAGGACACACGGGGCGGGGCGAGGGTTGCAAGGAAGTGGCGGGCGGCGGCGGACGGCGGGCTTCAGCCAGGGGATGAGCACGGGCGAGGTGCATCGGATGAGTCAGTGGGGGAGTGAGCCAGTGGGGCAGTGGGGCAGGAGGTCACCCCAAATCCTAAGTCATAAATCATAAGGCATAAATCACGATGCCACGTCCGTGAGTTCGGCCAGTTTCGCTCGGGCGAGGCCGCTGTCGATGAGGCTGGCGGCGAGGTCCCATCCTTCGGTAATGGTTCGGCAGCGGCCAGCTACGAAGAGGGCGGCTCCGGCGTTGAGCAGGACGGCATCGCGTCGCGGGCCTCGGTCGTCCCCGCAGAGGATGGATCGGGTCAAGGCGGCATTGCCCTGGCGGTCCTGGCCGGCTAGGTCGGCGAGGGTGGCGGGTTGGAGGGGGAAGTTGTCTGGGGACAGGGAGGAGACGGCGAAGCCGTGTTCTTGATGGAACTCGGCGACAACGGTTTCGCCGAGGGTGGAGCATTCGTCGAGGTGCAGGCCGGGGGGGGCGCCCGGGGCGGCTCCGCTGACGACGAGGCCGCGGCGGACGCCCAGGGATTGGAGGACGCGCGCCATGGGTTCGCAGAGGGTGGGGGAGGGCACGCCCATCAATTGGGCGGTGGGGCGTGCTGGGTTGAGGAGGGGGCCGAGGAAGTTGAAGATGGTTCGCTGGCCGGCTTCGGCGCAGCGTTTGCGGGCCGGGGCGATGTGCCGGAAGGCGGGGTGATAGAGCGGGGCGAAGAGGAAGGCAAAGCGCCGTTCGAGCAGGGCGCGGGCGGCGTCGGGGGGGGGGAGGTTGACGGGGACCCCAAGCGCTTCGAGGACGTCGGCGCTGCCGGACTGGGAGGTGATGGCCCGGTTGCCGTGTTTCGCGACGGCGACACCGGCGGCCGCGGCGAGGATGGCCACGGTGGTGGAGATGTTGAAGGTGTTCAGTCGGTCCCCGCCGGTGCCGCAGACGTCGAGGATTCCCTCGGCCCGCAGGGTGGGGTCGATAGGGACGAGGAGGGACAGTGCCCGGAGGGTCTCGGCGAAGGCGGTGATTTCCTCGACCGTTTCGCCTTTGCGGGCGAGGGCGGAGAGGAAGGCCGCTTTGGCGTCGACGGGTTGATGTTCCTCGACCAAGGCTGCGACGGCCGCCCGGACTTGGTCAACCGAGAGGGAGTGGCCGGCGGTCAGTTGTTCCGTCCATGTGCTCAACATGCGGGGCACTCTAAGGGACGGGGTGGGAGGGCAGAAGCGGAATCGGCCTTTGGAATGGAGGATTGCGGTGGGCGGCGGGAGCATCCAAGGTGGGGCGGGTTGCGATTCGATGGACCGCGGTGTTGCCAATCAGGTGCTGTCCACGCACACGCCGGCGCTGTTTGCGGAGGCGGTGGGCGAGGCGGCGCGGCGGTTGCGGGCGGGCGAGGTGGTGGCGCTGCCGACGGAGACGGTCTATGGGTTGGCAGCGAACGCGTTGGACGAGGGGGCGGTGCGACGGATTTTTGCCATCAAGGGGCGGCCGAGGCATAACCCGATTATTGTCCACGTGGCGGATCTAGGGATGGCGCGGGCCTGTGTGAAGGAATGGCCGGAGGTGGCGGATCGGCTGGCGGCTTCGTTCTGGCCGGGGCCACTGACGATGGTCCTGCCCCGTTCAGACGCCATTCCCGGGGCGGTGACAGCCGGGGGGCCAACCGTGGGGATTCGTTGGCCAAGTCATCCCATCATACAAGCGGTGATTCGGGCCTGCGGGTTCCCGCTGGCCGCGCCGAGTGCCAATCCGTCCAATCAGCTTTCGCCCACGACGGCGGAGCACGTATGTCGGCTGCTGGGGGACCAAGTGGCGTGCGTGGTGGACGGCGGTGGCTCGCAGGTGGGGATCGAATCGACCGTGGTGGATCTCTCGGTGTCTCCTCCCTGCCTGCTCCGGCCGGGCATGATCCACGAGGAATCGTTACTGGCGGTGTTGGGCGAGCTGGCGGGTGGTCCGGCCGAGGAGGGGGTGCTGCGCAGCCCGGGCCGGTTGCCGAAGCACTATGCCCCGCGAGCGCGGCTGGTGGTGACGACCTGGCGGGATGAAATGGATTTGGAGCGGCAGTTGGAGCAGTGGGCAGCGGTGCCGGCCACGACCCATGTCATTGCGCATGGACGGGTGCCGCCGACGAGCCGGCTGGGCCGGGTTGGCGTGATCCCGCAGGATGCCGAGGCCTTTGCCCGGGCGATTTACGGGGAGCTGCATCGCTGCGACGAGGCGGGCGCTGCGCTGATTGTGGTGGAGGCGGTGCCGGAGGAGCCGGCTTGGCGGGCGATCCGGGACCGGTTGGCAAGGGCGGCGGGGGGGAAGTGAAAACAGGAGGGGTCGTCGCGCCTCGCCAGAAGCCAACATCGCCTCCAGCAAAATCGGAAGTTATTCTTGCACAGACCCTAAGGGGTCGCGGAGTTGTGGGGTGCCGGCCAGCGATAGAGGTGAACCTGGTAGGGTTCGAAGTGGTCGGTGAAGGCGGCTTGGTCAAGGGTGAGCGTGCGGGATTCGTCGAGGACGGTGATCGGGGTGCCTGCGGCGACGTCAGGCAGGGTGGATGGGTGCGGGAAGGTGAAGGTAGCGCGGGTGGGGCGAGGGCGCAGGTTGACGGTGAAGAGGTAGTTCGTGGCCCGGAGTTGTTTCATCATGGCGCCGATGGGGACGTCTGGCTCGGACGCGGCAACGGTGACGCGGTTCGTGAGCGTGGGGCGGTTGAGGACGGGGGCCAGATCCCGGATGCGCTGGTTCAAGGCGGTGACGGCCGCCAGCGCTTCCGGGTCATCGAGGAGGGCGGCTTCCTTGAAGGTGGGTTGGAATTGGTGGACGAAGTAGATGAGGCCGCGCGATCCGTGGATGAGGGCCATCCAGACCTCGGAACGAATTTGGTCAGGGGTGGCCTTGGCCTTGGGGTTGCCGATGTGCGTGCACTCGATGCAGTTCCAGACCGTCTTCTCGCCCCGGGTCCATTCGCGCAGTCGGGACACGCCGCGGGCCACAAATTCGAGTTTGCCGGCGACTTCCGGGTTTTCGTGGACGACGGGGTAGATGTCGAAGGAGGCGATGTCGCACCCCTTAAGATACTCGGGATAATCCTCGGGCCGGTTGCGCCGCACGCCGCGGCCGATGTAGTTGTCGTAGGCGACGCCTTGGCCGAGGTTGAGCAGGACAGGGCGGGTGGGGTCGGCGGCGCGGAGGCGTTCGTAATCGGCCTGGATGCGAGTGGGGGATAGGGGAGGGCCGTAGCCGCGGCCTTCGCCTAGGGACTGGGCGTTATCGGGTTCGTCGTCGTGCATCCAGCCGACGATGATGGAGCGGTGGCGGTGGGCGAGGCCGGTCGGGGTTTGGGCGCAGATGACGGGCATGCCGGCTTGTTCGAGGGTGTCCAATTGGCTGGGAGTGGGGCCGCGCCAGAGTCCGACATAGAGGTTGATGCCGGCGGCTTTGAACCTGGGCGCGTTCCGGGGATCTTGCAGCCAGACGGCGATAGGGAAGTAGGACGGGTCGGTGGGGGGGCCGTTGGTCCAGGTGGGGGGGCCGTCCACGGCCAGGTCGAAGGCCCCGCCGGTCAGGAGGAAGCAGAGGGAAGCGACCAGGGCAGGAAGTCGATGCGGGGCGGCGAGCACGGAGGAATCGAGGTGGGAATGGGGGCGACGCGACGGGTCAATTGGTCTGCGCGAGGATTTCGTCCAGGGCTTGCTGGACGGGCGGGTGGTTTTCTGGTTGGAGCCAGGCGGGCCGGATCCAGAAGCCGGGGATGCTGCGGGAACGGAGGACGGCGGCGTCGGGTGCGAAGGGGACAAGGGTGGCGCCGTGGCGGGCGTAGAAGCGGTGGTTGAGGGTGTCGAGGTCGACGATCCAGTATTCCTGGACGCCGTGGTGTTCGTAAGCGCCGAATTTCGGGCCGAGGTCGCGGTCGGCGCTGGTGGGGGAGAGCACTTCGGCGACGAAGGTGGGGGCGAACGGGGCCCAGGCCGGCTCGAGGCGGGTGCATTGGCTGGTGGTGAAGAACGCGAGGTCGGGGAGGAAGACATCGCGCGGGCCGAACCGGACCGCCACCACTTCGCGGAAGAGCTTGCCCAAACGGTGACGTTCGATGAAGGCCGCCAGGAGGCGGTCGAGGAAGTTCAGGCAATCGGCATGGCGCAGGTTGACCGGTGAATGCATGTATTTCTGACCTCCAATGAGGTCAGCATGCAGGCCGGGCTGGAGCCAGTCGAGGAATTCCTCGGCCGTCCATCCGGGTTCGCGAGGTGGAGCGGTGGGCGACCCAAGGGTTGCTGGCATGGACCTAGATTAGGGCGGGAGGCCACGGATCGCAAGGGGGGGCTGGATGATCCCAGCAATGCTCGTTTTGAAACCCGGATGTCCCCTCACCCCGCCTCTGGCCACCCTCTCCATGAACCGGAAAGGCAGAAGGCAGAGTGCAAGAGGCAGAATTCGTGCTCTTGCTCTTGCTCACGCTCTTGCTCCCGGTCCGCTCGGTTCATGGTCCCCATGCGCGTCGGTTCGTTCGATTTGGAAGCTCTCCATGAATCTTCACCCCCGTCCCTCCCCCCAACCGTTTCCAGCGCAGCGATGGCTCAGGTTGGGGGGAGGGAGACAGGGAGAGGGGGAGTCGCTTCGGTTCAAGGGTTCAATGTGCGAAATCCCGGTTCGGAGTGTGATCTCCCCGCGCCTTTTATGGCGGAAGGCAGCCGAGGCGCGGAGAGAGGCGCCGGCAGAGGGGCGGGGAGTGACAAGGAGGGGGCGGGGCTTTAGGGTGGCGGCATCCTATGAAACACGCGCTGCTTGGGTTGGGATTGGTCATTGGGGTGATGGGAGGCTTGCGGGGGGCGGAGGGGGGCAGGGTCTTGCGATTCGAGGGGGCGACGCGGGAGGCGGCGTTGGCGTGGCAGGAGACCGCGAGGGCAAAGTTGTTCGCGTTAATGATGGGAGGACAGAAACCGGCGCGCGGGCCGCTGCATCCGGTAGTGGTGCGGCGCGAGGAGGTGAAGGACGGGGGTTACGTGTTGGAGGAGTTGACGCTGCAGACCCTGCCGGACCGGCGTGTGCATGCGTGGCTGGCTCGCCCGGGATCGCCGAAGGGGAAGGTGGGCGGGGTGCTGGCCATTCACGGTCATGGCGGGAGCGGGGAGCAAATCGTGCGGGGCACGAGTTTGTATTGGTATGGGCGGCGTTTGGCGGAGTTGGGCTATGTCGTGATCGCTCCGGATGTGGGTCAGCACGAACTCCAGCACACGAACTGGACGTTGATGGGGGAGCGGACGTGGGATGCGCTGCGCTGTGTGGATTACGTGGCCGGGTTGCCGGAGGTGGATGCGGGACGGTTGGCGGTGGTTGGGTTGTCGCTGGGCGGGGAGACGACGATGTACGTGGGCGCGTTGGATGAACGGTTGAAGGTGGTGGGCAGCAGCGGTTGGCTGACGACGGTGGCGAACATGCGGCAGGGGCATTGCGGTTGTTACGACTTCCCGGGTCTGGCGGAGCATTTCGATTTTGCAGATGTGTTCGCCTGTGTGGCGCCGCGGCGCCTGGTCTGCGAGTTGGGGGACCAGGAGCGGGCGCCAGGAGGGTTTCCGGTGGCGGTCGGCCGCCAGGCGGCAGCGGAGATCCGCCGGGCTTACCAGGTGTTGGGGGCGGAGCAGGCTTTCACCTTGGAAGTGCACCCGGGGCCACACGTGTTTTCGGGGCGCGATTTCTTTCCTGCGGTGGAGGAGGTCTTGGGAAAGGGGGCGAGGCGGTTGGGGGAGGAGGCGCGGGCGGCGGCGTGGGTCCGGTTTGTGGAGGGACCGGAGTCGCTGGACGGGACGCCGTATTACTGGCTGGGACGGACGGCATTTCGGGTCACGATGGAGGTCGCGCCGCAGCCGGGGGATGCGTTGGAGTTGGGCTGGGGGGCGAAGTCCGATTGGCGGGAGGCGGTGGTCACAATCAATGGGAAAGAGGTGAGCGTGCGGGATGGGGGCCATTGGGGGTTCCGGTGGGTGCGGGTGCCGGTGCCGGCGGGGATGAGTGGGGATCGCTACGATCTGGGGTTTCGAGCGGGGCAGGGGGTGCCGGCGTTCTTGAGCGAGGTGCGCTTGGTGGTCGCGGACGGGGGTGGCGAGGCGCCCGACCTGCGGCGGCCAGCCACGAAGGCGCGGATGGAGTTGATCGAGGCAGGGGCGGCCGCTCCACCCGTATTTCCGGAGATGCGGGCGGTTTGGGATCGGGCGCCGGAGGCGGCAAAGCTGCGGCAGGCCGGGGGGGAGGCGGCGGGGCAGGAGTGGCTGGCTGAGGCGGAGCGGCGGTCGCGCCAGGCCAGCGAGGCGTTTTATCGGAGCCGCCGTTTTGTGGACGGCTGGCTGGCGCAGGCGGATCCGGCGACCGGGTTGATCCCGCGGAATCTGCGGGAGGGGCGGGATTTCTGGAACGGGCGGGATGCGGCGGCGGACAATTATCCGTACATGGTATTGACGGCGGCGATGACGGATCGCGGGCTATTCGAGGGGCGGATGCGGGAGATGCTGCGGACGGAGGAGAGGCTGACGTCGCGGGTGGGGCGGTTGCCGGACGACTATTCATTCTCACGGCGGGGGTGGCGGCGGGAGACTGTGGATTTGGACGCGGTGGTGTTCGAGGGGGCGGAGTATGTGAAGGACGGGCTGTTGCCGATCACGGAATGGCTGGGGACGAGTCCGTGGTCGGAGCGGATGGTGGGGATTGTGGAGGATCTTTGGACGGAGGCGAAGGTGGAGACGCCGTTTGGGCCCATTCCGACGTTGAACATCGAGGTGAACGGGGACCTGATGCAGGCGAATGCGCGGCTGTTTTGGCTGACGGGCGAGCGCCGCTATTTGGAGTGGGCGGCGCGGTTGGCGGACTATTATTTGTTGGGCACGAATCATCCGACGCGGGACTTGCGCCGGCTGCGGCTGTTGGATCACGGGTGCGAGGTCGTCAACGGCTTGACCGAGGTGTATGTGGCGATGGCGCATGCTTGGCCAGAAAAACGGGCGGCCTATCGGGCGCCGATGCACGCGATGTTCGACACGATCCTGGAGAAGGGGCGGAACGAGGATGGGCTGCTTTACGCGTGGTTCGATCCGCCTACGGGGGAGCATAGCGCGGATTTGTGCGACACGTGGGGTTACGATTACGACGGGGTCTATACGATGTGGATGGTGGACGGGGTGGTGGCCTATCGGGAGGCAGTGCGGAAGGTGCTGGGGAACCTCCAGGGGCGCAACCTGCGGGCCTTCTGGGGCGAGAAGAGCGCGGATGGGTATGCGGATTCGATCGAGGGGGCGATCAACCTGATGAATCGAGAGCCGATGCCCGGGGTGGGTGAGTGGGTGGATACGCTGATACGGCAGATGTGGGCGATTCAGAAGGGGGACGGGATCATCGAGGGCTGGCATGGGGATGGGAATTTTGCGCGGACATCGCTGATGTATGGGTTGTGGAAGACGCAGGGGGTGACGGTGGAGCCGTGGCGGGAGGACGTGCGTTGGGGGACGGTGCGGGAGGGGGCGGCGGTGCGGTTGCTGGTGACGGCGGAACGGGCGTGGGAGGGCCGGTTGAAGTTCGACCGGCCGCGGCACCGGTTGATCTGGGGGCTGCCGTTGGACTATCCGCGGATCAATCAGTTCCCCGAGTGGTTCACGGTCGAGCCCGGGTTCCGTTACGAGGTGAGGCTGGCCGGGGCTGGGGTGGAGGAGGGGACGGGGGGGGAACTGGCGGAGGGGTGGCCGGTGCGGGTGGGGCCGGGAGAGTATCGGACGATGGAGGTGCGAAGGCGATGATGAGGGGGATCGCGTTGTTCTCCGTGCCGATCCATGCCGGAGGACGGGTCTCCGCGTCTCCCCGCCTCCGGGGCGGGTTCCCGTTCGCTGGCCTTCCTGATCCACGGATCCACTGCCCGGTTCGGTTGCGGGTGGCGGGTGGCGGGTGGAGGATTGGAGGCTGGGGGTTTGGTCAGGAGCCCTTCTCGAGCCCCGTTTCCAGCGCGCGGACGACAGCCTCGACGGTGACGGAGCGCATGCAGGCCTCGAGGTGTTCCTGCGAGCCGCGGATACCGCCGCCGTCGTAGCGGTAATAGCTCAGGTTGCGTCCGGCCACGAGGGGGTTGGGCACGAGGGTGAAGCGTTGTCCCAGCGGTTCGACCGTCCGGTTGAACGTGGGTGTCTCGATGACCACCTGGTGCGGCACGCGCACGGCGGCCGCCAGGTGCATCAGGACCGTGTCGACACTGAGGAAGCTCCGACAACGAGCCAGGAGGGCCGCCGCCGGGCGCAGCCCGGGCGCGTCGACTGAGCGGACGCGCGCATCGTGCACGCTGCCGAGCAGGCGGGTGTGGTCGTCGCGTTCCTCGGGTCCCCCAAAGAGCAGGATGGCAAGGTTCGGGTGGCGGCCCAGGAGTTGGCGGGCGAGGTCGGCGAAGCAGTCGAGCGGCCAGCGGCGGAGGGCCAGGTTCTTGGTCCGTCCGGAGCCGACATGGAGGCCGAGCAGGGGTTGGCCCTCGAGGTGGTGGCGGACGAGGAAGTCCTCGGCCCAGGCGTGTTCGGCGTCGGTCAGGAAGAGTTCGTAGGTGTGCTCGACGAGTCGGGGCCGAGCGTGGGCCGGCGCGAGCAAGGCGAGGTTGTTTTCGACGGCGTGCCGATGGTAGTCCTGCGCCACGGTGTCGGTGACCAGCAAGGGATCGAACGGGAGCGGGTTATCGTAGCGATGGGCCAGTCGCTGGCGGGCGTCGATCAGGCGCGCCACCACCCGGTATTCGAGGCGGCTTTGGGGGTAGGTATTGAAGGAGAGGTCATAGCGGCGAGCCCGCAGACTCGACGTGAACTCCAGGGTGGCTCCGAATCCCTCGCGCAGGATATTCCGCTGATGGACCGCGTGGAGATGGGGGTTGCCTTCGAGGACCTCCCGCGATCCGGGCCACATCACGAACGCCTCCACCACCGCCTCCGGGAAGTTGAGACGCACCTCGTGGATCAACGGCGTCGCCATCAGGGTGTCCCCGATGCCCGCCAGCGAAATCACCAGTATTTTCATCGAACGCCGACCGCGCGGGAGCATCGACAAGGACGCGCCCAAACGGAAGGAAAAACCCGCGGCCCGGGCAGGCCTGGAGGGCACGGCTGATTCATCTGGATTGGGGGAGGGGGTCACGCAGCCTGCCGGAGCGGGTGATTCAGAACCCTGCGTTGACAACCGGCGTGCCGTGGGCTGGCCAGCCTTTTGCGGCGCCCGACGCTCTCCCCGGGTTGATGCGGCGCCAGGCTGGGGTGTCATCCTGGCCTGGAGCCAAGTCTCATAGCCAGGGTGACAGGTTCGGGGTGGTTCGGTGTTGCGGCCATGGACAATCCCCGATGCACGTGCATCGGGGATTGTCCACGGACTACGGGCTGAGTCTGGAATGAGACTTTGAACCTGTCACCTTTCCTGGTGGCTGGTCTTCCGGTCTGAGGCGCGCCTCCGCTAGCCATCGACCGGCCGCCCGCGCCAGCGGACCATCCCCCAGCAGGCGAGGATCCCGGCTGGCCACAGCCACCAGGGTGAGATTCCCAGGCCTGCCGGCAGGTAGCCCAGGGCGGTGGCGAGCAGGGCCGCGGTGAGGGCATAGGGTAGTTGCGTGCGCACATGGGCGAGCACGTCGCAATCGCAACTGAACGCGGAGACGATGGTGGTGTCGCTGAGGGGGGAGCAGTGATCCCCGAAGACGGCGCCAGCCAGGACGGCGCCCACGGTGGCCATCAGGACCGGGGCGGGGGCGTGGCCGACGGCGAACCCGGTCATCGTCACGGCCAAGGGGACCACCAGGGGCATGACGATGGCCATGGTGCCCCAGGAGGTGCCGGTGCTGAACGAGATGAGCGAAGCCAGCAGGAACACCACCGCGGGCAGGCAGGCGACGGGCAATCGTTCCCCGAGCAAGGCGACCAGGTAGCGGGCGGTGCCGAGCTCCTTGATGACGCTGTTGAGCATCCAGGCGAGGACGAGGATCGACGCGGGGATGAACATGTGCTCCATCCCACGCAGGAACGCACTGGCGGGGCTATCCTCGGGGCGGGGTGGCGCCGTCGGGACCGAGCCCAAGGGAGCGAGCGCCAAGGCGACCATAGTGGCGACGGCCGTGGCGAGGACGAAGACGGCGGCGGCGTCCGCTTTGCCCATGGCTTCGACCAGGGTGGAGAAGGTGAGCGGGCCAGCCAGGCCGCCGCCGCCCACGTAGAGCCCGCCGAAGACCCCAAGCACGAGGACGCTCAAGGGCAGCAAGGCCAGGACGATCCGGGACGGCGCGGGGGGTGCTTCGTCGGCCGATTCGCTGGGCGGGCGGAGGCGCGCGGCCTTCTCGGCAGCCCACATGGGTCCCCAATCGCGTCCCAGCCAGATCAGGAGGAAGACGAGCAGGAGCATGAGCCCGTTGTAGAAGCGGAAGGGCAGGCTGGCCACCAGCCAGGAGAAGGGCGCGACCGCTTCGGCCAGGCCGGGGTCCCCGGTGTTGGCGAGGCCTTGGCGGATCACGGACATCTCGTAGGCGACCCAAGTCGAGAGGAGCGACAGGCCGGCGATGGGGGCCGAGGTGGAGTCGGCGATGAAGGCGAGTTTCTCGCGCGACAGCCGCGTGCGGTCGGCCAGCGGGCGCAGGGTTTTGCCCACGAGCATGGAGCTGGCCAGGCCGTCGAAGAACACCAGCCATCCCATGAAATAGGCGCCCAACCCCGCCCGCCGTGGGCTGCGCGACCGTCCCATGGCCCAGCGCGACAACGCCGCCATGCCGCCGGCGCGATTGAGCACTTCGACGAAGCCGCCCATCATCAAGGTGAACACGAGCACGCTCAGGTTCCAAGGATCGGTGAGGGACGGGATGAGTCGGCCGATCCAGAGGTCGTAGAAGGCGGGCCAGGGATCGCCGCGGTGGAGCAGGAGGGCGCCGCTGAAGGCGCCGAGGAAGAGGGAGAGATGGATGTCGCGGGTGAGGAAGGCCAGTCCGACGGCGAGGAGCGTGGGCCACAGCACGGCGGGCGTCGCCTTCACCTCCGGGGCCAGCAGCCAGGCGAAGGTGGTCAGGAAGGCGAGGGCGGTGAGGGCGACGCGCGACCGGTTCATCGGCGGGTCCACACGGTCGCCAAGGCCACGCTCCACTGGTATTTGCGGGCGTGTTCGCGGAGGAGGAAGGGCAGGTCGAACGATCGCGTGAGGGCGAAGTGGGAGTGCAACTCCGTCTCGAGGGTTGCGCGCGTGTGGATGGGCTGTCCGTCGGCGGAGAATCCCCCCAGCCAGTGGTCGGGGGGGGTGTAATCCTCGAGCCAGGTGCAGGGGGTGGTGATGATGAGTTGTCCGCCCGGGCGGACGAGGGCGGGGAGTTGGCGCAGGCAGCGGCGGGGGTCGTGGAGTCGATCCAGGAGGTTGGCCAGGAGGACAACGTCGAAGGCGCCCAGGTCGGGGCGCAATTGCTGGGCGTCGCCCTGTTCGAAGGTCACGCGGTGGCGGTCGAGGTCGGGCGGCACCTGGGCCAGGGCGGGAGTGGTCAGGGCGCCTTCTTCGGCCACGGCGTAGGGGAGGGATCCGTCGCGCTGCAGGTGTTGGGCGGTGGCGATGAAGCGATGCGAGTAGTCCACGCCGACCACCTCGGGGCAGAGCCGGGCCAATTCGAAGGTGGAACGGCCGACGGCGCATCCGAGATCGAGGGCGCGGGGGGCGGCAGGCAGGCGGGTTGGGTCCAGGCAGGAGGTGACGCAGCGGACGGGGTAGTTCAGCGCATCCGTGGGGCCGAAGGCCCAGGGCAGCACCTCATGGGGGGCTCCGTAGTGGAAGAGGAGGTACTCGGCCAGCGCCCGGTCCGATTCGTAGAAGCTGCCGTTCACGAGGTCAGGGCTTTTTGGAGGTAAGGGGCCGGGCGGTAATGTTCGAGCACGACCTCGACCCGGCCCTCGCGGAACATGCGTGCTTGGGGCACGTGGATTTCGGGCGTCTTGGTCGGCGAGAACAGGATGTCGTCGTGGGTGGCATTCCGCGCCGCTTTGAACTTGTCGGGGGTGAGATGTCCGCCGAGGTGGTCGCTGCGGCCGGTGGCCACGTGGAGCGTGCCGAGGATTTTCTCGTCCTGGATGTCGCGGCCGGAGACGGGCAGGTCTTGGGTGCCGAAGCCCAGTTCGCCGAGTTCGCCCGTGGCGGGGTCGGAGGCGAGCAGCCGGTTGAGGGCGTCGAGGGTGGCGGGGTTGCCGGAGAGCAGGGTGGCCTGTTGGATGCGTCCTCCCGCCACGTCGCACAGGACAAGGGTGCCGTCCTCGAAGCGGCGGGGGAACTGTCCGGCGGCGCTGGTCGGGACGAAGTAGACCTCGCCGGCGGGGAGATTGGCCACGTCGGGCTTTTTGCCTCGGCAGAGGCCGTGGCTTTTCTGGGCTTCCTGGCGGCCGCACTCGAGGCGCAGCGTGACCTTGCGGTCGGCCACGGTGAAATCGATTTCGAAGGCATCGGCCCGGGTGAGGGCGAGGCGCAGTTTCTCGGCTTGGCGGCTCACCTCGTTGTAATCCACGGCGAGGCCGGAGCGGAGGATGATCGGGTTGATGCCGTGCAAGGTGGCGCCGCGGAAGCCGAACTGTTTGGCGAAGGCGGTGAGCGGGGCGGTGGCCGAGTAGGTGGAGAGGCAGAGGAGAATGTCGAAGCGCGGGTAGACGTCGCGGGTCAGGCTGACCTCCTGGCCGGCGGGCGTCCAGGCGGCGTCGGGCAGGTCCAGGTTGCTGCCGCCCGTAATTTGGTAGGCGAAGAGTCCGCCCCCCGCCAATCCCAGTTCTGCGAGGACGCCGTGTTGGAGCCCTTGATAGAAGACGTCGTGGGCGTGGCGTTGGATGGTGAGTTCGGGCTGTTGCAGGAAGCGGAAGGCGGTGATGTCGCGCGGATCTGGCAAATCGATGAGCAGTCCGAGGCGTTCGCCGGGTTGAGGGTCGAAGACGGTTTTGAGCAGCCGCGAGAGGCTGAACTCCGGGAAGGTGCGAGGAGTGGATCCGTTCATGCAGGGAGCGATGGTATCGTACGCGGGCGGAAAGGCAAATGGGGCTTTTTGCCGCGGGCCTGCCGAGGGACCTGTTTCCGGACACCGTCGGTGGAGCGAGGTTTCTGACGAGCCGCGAGGTCGCAGGCGCTTGGCGGCTGGCGGCTACGCTCGCTCCCCCCGACGGTCCAGGGTGCCCTGGAAGGGGTTGGGTCACGCCTGGGCGGGCGAGGAGAGGATGTCGTGGATGACTTGGCCGTGGACGTCGGTGAGGCGGCGTTCGAGGCCGTTGTGATAGTAGGTTAGCCGTTCGTGGTCGAGGCCCAGGAGGTGGAGCAAGGTGGCGTGGAGGTCGTAGAGGGTGGTGATGTTCTCGACCGCCTTGTAGCCGAACTCGTCGGTGGCGCCGTAGCTGAAGCCGGCCTTCACGCCTGCCCCGGCCAGACACACGGTGAATCCGTGCGGGTTGTGATCGCGCCCGCTGGCGCCTTTTTGGAAGGTGGGCATGCGGCCGAACTCGGTGACCAGCGCGACAAGGGTTTCGGCGAGGAGGCCGCGTTGTTTGAGGTCCTGGAGGAGGGCGGCGCAAGGTTGGTCGAGGATGGGGGCGTGGACGCTGTATTGTTGATGCAGGGTCTTGTGGCCGTCCCAGTTGCCGACGCCTTCGCCCATGGCATAGGCGCCATTGAACAACTGCACGAAACGCACGCCGCGCTCGAGCAGGCGTCGCGCGAGCAGGCAGTTGCGGCCGAAGCGTTCCTTGAGGGGGTTCGGGTCGTTGACCCCATAAGCGCCCAGGGTCGCGGCGGTTTCCCGGGAGAAATCGGAGACCTCGGCGGCGCTCAACTGCATGCGCGCCGCCAGTTCGTAGCTGGCGATCCGCGCGCTGAGGTCTGTGTCCCCCGGTCGGCGGGCCAGGTGGCGGTCGTTGAGGAACTTGAGGAAGTCGCGGGTGCGCCGTTCGGTTTCCGCGCTCGAGGTGGGCGGGGGGGCCAGGTTGGGGATGGGCTGATCGGCGTTGAAGGCGACGCCCTGGAAGGTGGCTGGGAGGAAGGCGGAACCCCAGTGATTCGGGCCGACTTGAGGGATCCCGCGCGGGTCGGGAATGGCCACGAAGGCCGGCAGATCCTGGTTTTCCGTTCCGAGTGCGTAGCTCACCCAAGCGCCCATGCTGGGGAATCCGTCCAGGATGTAGCCCGTGCTCATTTGGTTTTCGGCCGGGCCATGGGTGTTCGACTTGGCGGTCATCGAGTGGATGAAGCAGAAGTCGTCAGCCAGGTTGGCCAGGTTGGGCAGGAGGTCGGAGAGCATCTTCCCGCTCTGGCCACGCGGCTTAAAGTCCCAGAGCGGCCTAGTGAGGCTGCCCTGCTCGCCCTGGAAGGTGATGAGCTTGTCGCCCCCGGGCAGCGGTTGGCCGTGGCGCCGGATCAACTCGGGTTTGTAATCCCAGGACTCGAGGTGACTGAGGGCGCCGGAGCAGAAGATGACGAGGATGTTCTTGGCGCGGGGCGGGAAGTGGGGCGGACGCGGGGCCAGGGGGTGTTCCGGGGACCACGCGGGCCGGATCGGGGAGGCCGGGCCGGCGAGCAAGCGGTCCCGGGCGAGGAGGGCGGTCAGGGCGATCCCGCCCAAACCGGTGCCGCCGTAGCGGAGGAAGTCACGCCGGTTGAGAAGCCAGCGGCCGGCGTGGGAGAGGGATGGCATGGGCAGAGGCGGCTGAGTCTTTATTCGAGTTGGAGGAACTCGTTGGCGTTGAAGAGGACCCGTCCCAAGGCGGCCAGTCCTTGCTCCCGCACGAACCCGGTGGCGGCCTCGAGTTCGATGGGATCGGGGGAGCGGCTGAAGGCGAGGGCGAACGCATGGCGGATTTGGGTGGCGAGGTCCGGGCCGGCCTCGGCCTGGAGCCGGTCGGCGAAGCGGGCGGCCTGCTCGACGACGAAGCCGCTGTTGAGGAGGTTGAGGGCCTGGAGCGGGGTCGTGCTGCGATTGCGTCTCGGGGCGACCTGTCCGCCATCGGGGCAATCGAACGCCCCGAACACCCCGTCCAGGCGTTGGCGAACCTGGGTCGCATAGATCATGCGCCGCCACTCGGTCGGGCCAAATCGCTGCCGGGGCGCATAGACCCGGACGTAATTGTCGTTGGGCTCGAACAGGCTGAACCCGGGCCCTCCAGGTCGGAGATCGAGGTTGCCGCTCACGGCAAGGATGTTGTCCCGCAGCGCCTCGGCCTCGACGCGGCGGGGCGGGAACCTCCACAGCCAGCGTGCCCCGGCGTCGCGATCGAGCCCCTCCGGCCGCGCCGCCGAGGACTGTCGGTAGGTCGCGGAGGTGACGATCAACCGGTGGATGTGTTTCAAGCTCCAACCGTGCGCCACCAATTCGGAGGCGAGCCAGTCGAGGAGTTCAGGGTGGCTGGGGCGGGCTCCGTTCACGCCGAAATCGCTCGGTGTGGCCACCAGGCCTTCGCCGAAGTGATGTTGCCAGAGCCGATTGACAATCACCCTGGCGGTCAGGGGATGCGCCGGATGCGTGATCCACCGGGCCAGGGCGAGGCGGCGGACGGCGTCTGGCGCGTCGGGCGCGAGTGGCTCGAACGGAACTTCCTGGCCAAGCTGCGAGAGCGCGCCTGGGGACACCGCCTCGCGCGGCTGCATGGGATCGCCGCGGTGGAAGCGGTGCGTGGGCTCGGGCGGCTTCAGGTCTCCGGCGTAGACCACCGGTTCGCGGCTGAGTTCCTGCAGACGCTGGCGCAGCGCGGCGCGTTCCCGGACGAGCGAGAGCAAGCGGGTGCGTCCCGCGGGATCGGAGGCGGCCAACCCCAGCAAGGGGTCGGCGGGTGCGCTCTCGCGGAGCGGCCAGCGGTCGCGCGACGAGGCCACCAGGAACCATGCGTTGGCCTCGGTGGCGACCTCGATCCGGTAGGCCGTGGGCAAACGGTCCCGAAACTGGCCCACGCGGTCGCGCCCCCAAACCACCCGGTCGATGGTGAACGGCCGGGAGAACTCGAGTTCCACCCAGCCTCGGCCCGGCGTGTCGGAGATCCAACTGCGCGAGTTGCCGTAGTGACCATCGTTGAGGTGCTCGAGTTGGTGGAACGGGTTGTTGGGGTAGGTGCCGGAAGCGGCCGCGCGCGTGCCGGCCGCAGGCAAGGCCACGTTTTCGGGCTGGGGGCCCGCGGTGTAGACTTCGAGTTCGTCGAGGCAGGGCTCGGCCCCGGAGGTCATAGCGATCACGAACCGCACCCGGCGCGCGGTCACCGGCGCGAAGCGCTCGCTGTTCTCGACGGCGCTGACCGGCGGACGGCGGGCTGGCGGGGCTGGCTCCGTGGAGGCGAGGACCTCGAAGGACGCGAGTTCGGCCTCCAAGGTGGCGAGGGAACGACGGACGTTCGCCGCCTCTTCCCGGCGCGCGGCGGCCTCGGCGCTCTTCCAGGGGCGTTCGCCATGCTGCACGCCCGCCAGGGTAGCCTTGACGGCGTAGTAGTCGCGCTGGGGCACGGGATCGAACTTGTGCTCATGGCACCGCGCACACCCGAGGGTTAACCCGAGAAACGCCGTCCCCACCGTGTTCACCATGTCATGCAGTTCGTCCGCCCGTTGGTTGCGGGTCAGCACCTCGTCGGGGCTCTTCACCTGATCCCAGGGCCCGGCGACCAGGAACCCGGTGGCTTCGTCGGCCCCGAGCGCGTCGCCGGCGAGTTGCTCGGCCACGAACCGGTCGTAGGGCAGGTCCTCGTTGAATGCGCGGATGACGTAGTCGCGGTAGGGCCAGGCCTGGGGACGCGGCTGGTTCATCTCAAACCCGTGCGTCTCCGCGAACCGCACCGCATCCAGCCAATGGCGGGCCCATCGCTCGCCAAAACGATGCGAGCCGAGCAAACGATCGACGAGTTGGGTGTAGGCGTCGCGCGATGGGTCTCCGACAAAGGCCTCCACCTCCGCGGGACCGGGCAGCAGGCCGGTCAGGTCGAGGCTCAACCGCCGGATCAACGTGCGGCGATCCGCCTCCGGGGATGGCGCCAAGCCCTGCTCGGACAAGCGATGAACGATGAAGGCGTCGATGGGGTTGTGGCCCCATCTCGGGTCCGGGGCGGCTGGGGGGATGGGCCGTTGCACAGGCTGGAAGGCCCAGTGCGGGGGGGCAGGCGGGACCGGGGCTTCCTCCGGCCAGTCGGCCCCTTGGTCGATCCACGCCCGCAGCACAGCGACGGCGTCCGCGGACAGGCGGTCGCCGCGTTGGGGCATGAGGTAGTCGGGTTCCAGCCCCGCCACGGTTCGGACGAGGGGGCTTTGGGCGCTTTGTCCGGGCACGATCGCGGGACCCAACTCAGCGCCCCCACGGAAAGCGCCCGCTCGCCGATCGAGACGGAGGTCACCCTTCTGCTTGTCGGGCCCGTGGCAGGACACGCAGTGCGCCTCCAGGAGGGGGCGGATCTCCTGTGCGAAATCGACCGTCCGGACGAGAGGCGGGGGCAGGATCGGAGCGGGGTCAGAGGGGAGCCGCTCGAGGGGCCACGCGCTGAGTGGGAGGAGGAGGATCGCGGCGAGGCATCCGGGGGGAGTCAAGGGGGCTCGGCGAGGGGACGCTGTCCCCTTGGGTCGGAATGGAACGTTGGCGGGCATCCGGCTGGGCAAATGCAGGAAGTTTAGGCTGGATAAAACCACTGGTTAGTCCCTTTTACAAGGGCAGAACTGCCGGGCCCTCAGGGTCGGACATTGCGTGCGAACCAGTCTCTCAGCAGCCGTTCCCGCGAGGTGGGGGTAGGGGAGGGGGCGCGGTCTTGACGATCGGGCCCGTGTTCGACGCTCCAGCCATCCCATTCGCGGAATGCATGGTAGGACCAGTCCCAGCCGAATTCTTCGAACAGGTCAATGCAGTCGCGGAGGTAGCGGAAGGCGCTGTCGTCGGGGGCCCAGCGGATGGCGCTGAATTCGCCGAGGTAGATATGGACGCCGTAATCGCGCTGCCATTCCACGACGGGCTGGAGCACATGACGGAGGGCGTCTTTGTCCCAGGTCTTGCCGTCGATGGTCCCGGGGTAGGCGATGCCAGCGGACGGCGAGTGGACGCCTTGGTGAGTGAACGCGTGGGGAAGGTACATGTGCACGCTGTAGACGACGCCAGGGACCGGGATGGGCGCGAGGTTTTCGAGAGCATCGGGACCGCCCCAGGGGGTGGGTTCGACGATGATGGCGCGATGTGGATCGATCGCGCGGATGGCGCGGGCGGTGCGGGTGGCCAGGGCCTGCCAGTCGTCGCAGCCTTCGCCCACTTCGTTCTCGACCGGCTCGTTGGCGAGGTCGTAACCCCAGAGGACCCGGCTGTCACGGTAGCGCCGGGCCATGAGTTGCCAGCCTTCGACGAATTTGGCCTGCGCAGTGCGCTGGGTGAAGAGTCCGGTGTCGGAGCCCACGTAGCCGCCGGCGGTGGGCGTGCCGCCCCAGGGCGAATGCAGGTCGAGGACGACCCGCACGCCCAGCTCTGCGCAGAGCGGAAGGGCGGCATCGAGACGCTTCAATTCGTCCTCGAGCCAGGCGTCATAGGCCTCCGGGGTAGCCAGGCGCGCGGCGGCACCGGAACGGATGAGTTGCCAGCGGATGAGGTTGGCGCGCCAGGTTCCGCCGAGGAGGCGCAGGCTTTCCGGGGTGATGTTCGGGTGGATCATCGCGCCCCTCAGGCGGGGTTCTTCGTGCCCCGTGAAGGGGGGGGTGTCCGGCCGCGACGCGGGGCGGGGTCGAGGGCCTTGCGCGACCACGATCTGCAGGTCGTCGAAGTGCGCCCGGCCGGAGACGGCTTCGAGGCCGAGGATGAGGGTGGCCGATTCGGTGTCGGGGGGGATCCTGGCTTTGAAGTGGACGGGTTTCCAATCGAAGGTTCCGGACACTCCGTCTTGTTGGAGCCACTGCTGTCCGGCGGGGCCGCGGAGGTGGAGCATGAACTTGATGCCGTTCCAGGGTTGGGGCGGGGGCGAGACCTGTTCGGCCTTGATCATCGCTCGGCACTGCAGGCGGGCCCCGCGCAGCGGTTCGACCGCCAGAGGGATGCTCACGCTCCGGTTGCCGGCGCTTTCCACGGCGGCTTCGACCATCAAGGCCTGGCCACCGCGGAAGCCGGTCGTGGCGTGCACCCCGGGCGACGATGCTCCCCGCCAGCGTTGGAGGGCTTCCGCACCTTCAAAGTCCTCGCGGAATGCGACGTCGCCGGCCTTCGGCTGGGCAAGGACCGAAAAGCCACATGCAAGGAGGGAGGGCAGAAGAGCCTGGAGGATCGGCGACGAGCGCCGGCGAGCGCTGCGGAGAGGCGGGTTCATGGTGATGGCGATGAGAATGCACGACCGGGGGGCGGGACGTCGATGACAGGATGGTGGATTGCGTCCAGACCCTGAGACACCTCAACCGCGGCTCGCGCGGATGGTAAAGAGCGTCAATCGGTTGTGGTGTCAGCCGGGGGTGGAGCCACATGAATTCGGGACGAACCTGAAGGGGGTGAGCCTCATGAATTCGGGACGAACCTGAAGGGGACGGGGCCACATGAATTCAGGGCGAGCATGAAGAAACCGGGAAGGGCCGCGAACCTGAGACTATGAGTGGGGCGCTGGGGTAGCTTGGGGTTGCCCACCTCTCCCCGACCCTCCCCGCCCGCCGCGGGCAGGGAGGGAGATCAGAATGGGGTGAGCGGAGCAACCCACCGTCTTCTTGACTCGCTCTCCTCCGTCGGACGGAGGAGAGGGTCGGGAAGAGGAGGCGACCGGAGCCCGTCACTGGGACGAGCATGGTGAACCTGGTGAACCTGGCACCCTGTTTGTCCCTCAACCTGAGCCATCGCTGCGCTGGAAAGGGTTGGGGAGGACCGGGGTGGGGGGTGACCGTTCATGGGGAGCCTCCACGTCGAACGAACCGACGCGCATGGGGACCATGAACCGGGCGGACCGGGAGCAAGAGCAAGAGCAAGAGCAAGAGTACGAATCCTGCCTCTTGCACTCTGCCTTCTCCCTTTCCGGTTCATGGGGAGGGGGACGGTCGTGTCGACAGGCCAGGGCTGGCAGTTGCGGCTGGATCCTTGCTTCGCGGGATGCTTGGATCGCGGCTATCGATTCCATGCGTGCGATTGTCTTCGATCGGTTTCAGGGGCCGCTCCGTTGCGCGGAGGTGCCGGATCCGGCGTTACCCGTCGACGGGGTGGTGTTGCGGGTCAAGGCGACGGGGTTATGTCGGAGCGACTGGCATGCGTGGCAGGGGCACGATCCCGAGGTGCGGTTGCCGCACGTGGCGGGGCACGAGTTGGCGGGGGTGGTGGAGGAGGTGGGGTCCGAGGTCAGGCGGTGGCGTCCGGGGGATCGGGTGACGGTGCCGTTCGTTTGCGCCTGCGGCGAGTGCCTGGCTTGCCAGGTGGGGGACCAGCAAGTGTGCGCCCAGCAGTATCAGCCGGGCTTTACGGGTTGGGGATCCTTCGCGGAGCGGGTGGCCCTGCCGCGGGCGGATTTGAACCTCGTTCGGCTGCCGGAGACGGTGGGGTTCACCGAGGCGGCGAGTTTGGGGTGTCGGTTTGCGACGGCCTTCCGCGGGTTGATCGCCCAGGGTCGGTTGGGGCCGGGCGAGTGGGTCGCGATCCACGGGTGCGGCGGGGTGGGGTTGTCGGCCGTGCTGATCGCGGTGGCGGCGGGAGCGCAGGTGATCGCCATCGATGTGAGCGAACGAGCCTTGGCGATGGCGCGCGAGTTCGGGGCGACCCACGTCGTGCGGTCGCGGGATGGGGAGGAGATCGTGGGGCGGATTCGAGCCTGGACGGGGGGTGGGGCGCAGGTTTCGGTGGATGCGCTGGGCAGTTTGGAGACCTGTCGCCATTCCATTCTCGGGCTGCGGGCGCGGGGGCGGCACATTCAGTTGGGGCTGATGCTGGCCGAGCAGCGGAATGCAGCGATACCGATGGACGTGGTCATCGCTCGCGAGTTGGAGTTGCGAGGGAGCCACGGCATGGCGGCCCATGCTTATGGGCCCATGCTGGAGGCGATGGCGGCGGGGCGGATGCGTCCGGCGCGGTTGATTGCTCGCACGATCCGGTTGTGCGAGGTGGTGGAGGCGCTGCCGGCCATGACGACCTTCGCGCACCCGGGGGTGACGGTAGTGGACCGGTTTGAGTGAGGGCAGACTTCAGCGACCGGAGCGTTCGGAGGAGAAACAGACGCCACGTTCAAATCGTCGGGCCCGCTTTCGGGACGAGGGGGCGGAGCGCGATGGCAGGGCCCGGGGCGAGCCGGAGCGAGGATCGCGGGCGGGGCCAGGTCACTGGGGGTTGCCCGACGGGGGCGCAGGCGTGGGGGTGAGGGGCATGGAGCAGGCCTGGAGGAGCCATTTCTGGACGAGGAGTTCCTGGTCGAGCGTGACGTTGAGGGGGCGTTCACGGCGGATGGCGGCGGCCAGTTCCTCGATATCGCCGACGTAGCGTTCGTAGCGGGGGAGGGGGACTTTTTGCAGGCCGGCCTGGTAGGGCCCGGCGGGAGCGAGCAGGTCCAGTTCGAGCGTGGGAGGTTCGATCGGCCGGAGTGTGGCGGTTCCGTTGGTGCCGAGCACTTCGAAGACGCGCTGGCGTCCGGAGTTGGGTTGGAGGTTCGAGTTCTGGATGATGCCGGTGGCGTGAGGGAAGTCGAAGACGGCGACGTTGTTGTCCATGAGGTTGTCGGTGAAGCGGCCGTGTCGGCGGAGGAAGGGGGTGACGGCGCGGGGTTCGCCCAGGAGGCGGATGAGGGCGTCGACGAGGTGGGCGCCAAGTTCGAACAGGCCACCCCCTTTGAAGGCGGCCCACTCGGGGCGGCGGTCGGCCGCGAGTTGGTTGCCGATCTGGCCGCGGACGAGGAAGACGTCGCCGAGCCAGCCTTCGCGGACGGCTTCTTGGATGGCGTGGAACCCTGGGTGATGCCGCCACATGTAGCCGACTTGGAGGATGCGGTCCTTCTCGCGGGCCAGGCGGGTCATTTCCTCGACGTCGGCGAGGTTGTCGGAGGGTGGCTTCTCGAGGTGGAGGTGTTTGCCTTCGCTGAGGACTTGGCGGCCGTGGCGGCCGTGATCGGCGACGGGGGATTCGACGAAGACGACATCGCAGGTGGCGATGAGGACTTCGGGGCTGACGAGGGTGGCGCCCTGGGCCTGGTAGCGGTCGCGGAGGCTGGGGTCGTCTTCGGCCAGGGCGAGCAGTTCGAAGTGGGGGGAGGAGCGGACCAGGCGCCATTTCTCGGCGGCGTGGGAATGGGCGACGCCGAGGAAGCCGGCTTTGATGGGGCGGGGGTGGTCGGCGGCGCGGAGGAGGGAGGGGGCGAGCAGCGTGCCGGTGGCGGTGCTGGTGGTGGCAAGGAAGCGGCGGCGGTTCATGGGGAGGGGAGGGAGTGGCATTACTCGCCCAGGCGGAGGCCAGGGATCTCGTGGCCGTCCGGGGTGGTGATGCGGAGGTTGAGGCCGCAGCCGACGGTGTGCTGGGTGATCTTGGCCAGCAGATCGTTCCAGCCAGCGCGCAGGGTGGTTTGGACACGGTCCTCGCCGGGGGTAAGGCCGCGCACGGCATTGTTGGCATGGACCAACGCGCCGTTGACCCAGAGCTTGATGCCGTCGTCGGAGCCGATGGCCAAGAGGACGGGTTGGTCGGAGGGGAGGTGGACGCGGGTTTTGGCGTAGACGACACAATGGTTGCCGCCGGCGATGCCGAGGAGATCGAGTTCGCCGCGGCGGGAGGGATCGGGGGAGCCGGGGGCATTGCGCCAAGGGATGTCGGCGGCGCCGGGTTGCTCGGGGGGGAAGGGGATATCGAAGAGGGCTTGGCATTCCTGGCCGTCGACGCGGTAAGCGGGGGAGGCGAGCCAGCCGGTGAAGAGGCGTTGCAGGACCGTGCGGGCATCCTGGCGGGTGGCGGGGGAGGCGGCGTCGGCGGCGAGGCGGCGGAGGGCGGGTTCTGCGGCGGGACTTTGCGCGGCGACGGCCTGGGCGATTTGGAGGATGGCGAGTTCTGCTTCGGGGCGGACGGCGGGTTGGCGGGCGGCTGATTCGGCGAGGGCGAGGGCGCGCGGATCGGGTATTTGAGCGAGGCCGGAGAGCAAGCGGCGTTGGTCCTCCGGCCGAGTGGCGAGGGCGAGGGCGGGTTGGAGGAGTTCGGCCCGCTGGCTGGGCGGGAAGGGATTGCCGTCGGGTGGGCAGACGAGACGTCCATAGCCTTGGAGAGCAAGGGAACGGAGGCTGGGATCGTCGGTGGCGCGGGCGAGGGCGAGGAGGTCGGGGAGGAGGTCGGGGTCGGGGGTATCGCAGAGGGCGCGTTGGGCGGCAGTGCGGAGGGTAGGGTCGGGATCCTGGAGGGCGGTGCGCAGGGGTTGGCGGAGAGCGGGGTGGTTGAAGAGGCTGGTGGTCTTGAGGAAGGCGAGGCGCGTTGCGGGATTGGAGTGAGACAGGCCGTTGACGATGGGGGTGAGGTCGAGTTGCGCGGGGTCGGCGGTTCGGCCGGCCAGGGCGCCGAGGGCATCGAGGACGCGGTCGCGGGTGGCGTCATCGGGGGCTTGGGCGAGGAGTTGGGCGAGGGCGGGGAGGTGGGACTCGTCGGCGAGGGCGGCGAGGGCGGCGAGGGCGGCCAGGCGGGTGGCGGGGGGTGGGTTGCGGGCAAGTTGGAGGAACTGGGGGACGGTGGCCACGGCTCGGCGCGCGGTGAGGGCGCGGATGAGTTCTTTTTGGACGGCAGGTTGGGCATCGGGCAACTGGCTGGCGAGGGCTTCGTCGATGGGGCCGCGGTGGACGATGAGGAGGGCCTGGCGGGCGGCGGTTTGGGTGACCGGGTCCTGGCTGGTGGCGGCCTCGGCGAGCGTGGTCAAGGCGGAGGGATCGCCGAGGGTGCCGAGGGCGGCGAGGGCGGCGGCGCGGACGGCGGGATCGGGTTGGCGTGCGGCGCGGAGGACGGCGGGCAGGGCGTCGGGGTCGGCGCGGCGTTGCAGTTGGCCCAGGAGGGCGACTTGGAGTGAGGGCGAGGCGTGGGGGAGGAGGCGAGCAAGGCTGGTGGTAGCGAGGGGATGCTGGATTTGCCCGGCCAGCGGGAGGGCGGCGAGGTGGGCGGCGGGGTCGGGTCCGTGCAGGGCCGCCATGATGGCATCGAGGCTCCGCGTTTCGGAGGCGCGGAGCAACGTGGTCCAGGCCGCTGTGCGGATGGGGTCGGGTTCGGAATAAGCGGTGAGAGGTTGGCAGAGGGCGCGGGCGCTGGCGGCGTCGCCTTCGGTCAGGCGGTGCTCGGCGCACCGGAGGATGCTCTCGGTGACGGCCGGGCGGACGGACGGGGCGACGTTGGGGTGGGCTTGGGTGAGGGCGGTTTGGGCGGCCGGGGTGCCGATGCGGCCGAGCGCGAGGGCCGCGGGGTGAGCGAGCAGGGGATCGGGGTCGTGGAGGAGGGGCGCGAGCAGGGGGACGGCTTCGGGGTCACGTCGCCAGCCGAGGGAATGGACGAGGCCGGCCTGGAGGGCGCCGGAGGTTTGGGGGAGGGCTTGACGGAGGGCGGCGGAGGCTTCGGGGCCGGGCAGGGCTTCGAGCGCGTAGCGGGCGGCTTGGGAGAGGCGTTCGTCGCGGAGCAAGGGGGCGAGGGCGGGCACGCATTGGGGGGTGCCGACGACGCGGAGTTGTTTGCAGGCCTCGGCTTTTTGGAGGTGGGTGGCGTTGGATTGGAGGATGGCCACGAGGCTCGCTTCGTCCGCGGCGCGGGAGGGGAGGGGGAGGAGCAGGGCGGCCAGGAGGGTAGCGAACAGGGGAGAGGGGGGAAGGCGGTTCATGGGGAATGACGGATGG
>CAZVRY010000034.1:0-38571 GCA_964629545.1 uncultured Verrucomicrobiota bacterium
AACCCAGACCAAAGTGCCCGCAGGAACCCGCGAGATCGAGGCCAAGGCTCCGTGACCACGGTCCGTCACGGCAGAAGCCAGAATCGCGCGGGGTCGAGGCAGCACAGAGGGGGCTGGCCCCTTTCGACCCAAGCGCTGCTGGGTTAGCGAGGAGAGTAGTTGACGCGGAAGTAGCGCTGACCGTTTCCGATCTGAGCCGTGTAGGAATTCACGCCGCTCACGACCGGGAGCCAGGGACCCAAGGGGGTCGGGGCCTGCTCCAACGTCGCCTCCGGGCCGGACCAGACGATTCTGAATCCCTGTCCGTCCTCGGACCGGTCGATGGTGGCCCGTCGGTCGCAGTCAACGGTGACCTTGAAGGTGCAGGTAGCGGTTTGGCCGGACGGGCTGGTGGCGACGGCCGTCACCACCGTGGTCCCGGCGGGGAAGAAGGTACCGGAAGGTGGATCGGTTACGACAGGGACGTTGGGGTCATACTGGCTGCTGGCCTTGACTTCGAAATAGACGACTGCTCCGGCGTCCTCGCCGCAGCCCACGATCAGATCCTGCGGGCACTCGATACGGACGGGGGAGGGGTCGATGACGTTGAACGTGATCTCGGCGGTGCCGATGTTGCCGTTGGCGTCCATCACGTTCAGGGCCACCACGTGCGACCCCACCGGGATGAGTGTGCCCGGACGCGGGTCCTGGGAGGGGAAGGGCAAATCCCGCGAACAGTTGTCGTCCGCCTGGGCGGTCTCCGAATAGTCGGGGACAGGGACGAAGCCGGGGGAGTTGGGGTAGTCGGCGACGGAGACATTGACGGTGGACACGGTGCTGGTGACGTTGGGCGGGCGCACATCGCCCATGAAGAAGCAGCCGGGATGGCCGTAGGAGTCGTAGGTGTTCCATCCGTAAATGGAGGCGGCGAACGGGGCCCCGCCCGTGACCAGGTAGGATCCGGGCGCCACCGGCAAGCGAGCGAAGGCGTAAAGCGTGCCGGCGATGGGTGTGAAGGCGCCGGCTCCGACCGCGGCGCCGTTGAGTTGGATGGTGGCCACCGCCCCGGTGGGGGCAACCAAGTGAATGAAGTTATCAGGGAAATCCTCCGGTGCGGTGCACAGCGCATAGCGCGCCTCGTAGTGGCGGGTGGCTTGCACTGTCATCATGAAGGGATCCGATTTCGTCACCCCGTCATAGTCAGCACTGTTGGCGTATTGCGCGACGAAGACGGGTTTGTCGGCTACGATGCGTGCGCCCACGGCGAGGCTAGCCTGATGGAACTTGCCGCGGTCCAGGTTGGCCACCACCACTCCGTTAATCGCGACGCTCGTGTTGTCATAGCCGGCGAGGATGCGGACGGTGTCGCCGCCCGAGCGGGTGGCCAGGGGCGCGGTGTAGAACTCAGTGCCCCACGCGTTCACCGGCAGGAGTTGCTCGACGAGGTAGTCGCAGAACCACACGCTGCTTGACGGCATGTTCGCGCAGCGATGTCCTCCGAACACCGCCACCGGCTTGGCCGATCGGATCAGCGTGCCCGACAAGTCGGCGGGGGAATCGTCGGTGTTCCGCAACTGGTAGACCTCTCCCCGTTGGAGCGTGATCCAGTAGGGCACGTTGGCGGGACGACTGCCGGTGGACACCGAGGGCGTGATCTGGACCAGGGTATCCGGCTCGGTTCCCACAATCGCGAACTGGCTCCCGTTAAGCGGCGGCACGCCGGTTTGGAGGTTGCGCGCCCCGAGGACGATGTAGCGGTTCCCAATGATCGAGGTGTGGAGACCGCGATAGCTGTCGGTGGTGTACCGCGCGTGGTTAAACCCGGTGACCAGGATGTCTTGCGAGGCCAATACGTAGACCCCGAGCGGCTTGATGTCATCGTTCAGGTCCCCCAACTCGGCAGCGCGCGGGATGGTGATCCGGATGGACGCCGTCGCGGGGATGACGACGTTGGTGCTGAAGCCGATTCCAGGGACGGAGGCGGCGACGACCGTTCCGACGGGTCCCTGCACACACAGGGAGAGGCGGGGCGGATTATCGAAGTCGGGGGTGTAATTGCCGGGGAAGGTGAGCCAGAACTCCCGACCCGCGCAGGTCAGATCGCAGCGGTCGCGATCGGGGATGATGCGGGCGAGGTGGTCTTCGACCTCGCCGTCCGCGGCTGCCCCCGTGAAGCCGATGGTCTCGGTACTGCCAAAGCGGAACCGGCCGAAGGTCACACCGGTCTTGGCCGAGGCCGGGACGGTGATGGCGATGTCATTGATGCCAGGGGTCAACATGAGGGCCTCGGCGATGCGGTCCTCGGACTGGCTCCAACTTCCGTCCTGGCCGAAGTCGATCCAGGCATTGAGGTAACCGCGGGACGAGGGCGTCGTCACGCGCACGATGGCGGGCCGACCGGGAACCAGCGGGGTGATGAACTCGACGCCGTCCTCGTCGTCGATCCGCGGGGGATTGGCATCGTCGCCCAGGGCGTTCGACTCGGGTTGACCGTTGGCCTCGAGATCGAGGTTTTCGCCCAGGCGATAGGCCTGATGGAACACGTGGCGGGCGCCGTTATCAGAGAGAAGGGTTGGGTAGGGCTGGGGGGCATCGCCGAAGTCCAAGGCTCCCGTAATGTTGACCAAGTAGTCCTCGACCTCGCCGTCGGGGGCCTGCCCGGTGGTCTTAAGGTGCCCCTCCCGGCTGAGGCGGAAGCGGGCGAACGTGTTCCCCATGGTGGCGGAGGCCGGGACGGGGAAGGTCAACGTGTTGAGGCCGGTGAGGACCGTCACGCTGACAAAGACCTGCTCGCCGGGGTCCTCCCAGCTTTCGTTGCCGTTGAAATCGACCCAGGCATCCAGGCGACCTTGTCCGGGGACAGTGCCGCTGGGAATGGTGCAGGTCACGAGCACGGTGGCGGTTTGACCGGCGACCAGGGCGCCGCTGAAGGCCACTCCGTCCTCATCATCGATGCGAGGGGGGTTGGCGTCGTCGCCCAAGGCGCTCGCTTCCGGTTGTCCGTCGGCTTCCGTGTCGATGAAAGCGCCCAGGCAAAACTTGCCATCGGCGGTGTGCCGCGCGCCGTCCGCCGCGAGCAGGGTGGGATACTTCCCGGGGGCATCCCCGAAGTCGAGGACGCCGCCCTGACTGGGTTGGACTTCGTAGTCTTCGACTTCGCCATCGGATGCCGGTCCGCGAGGGCCGATCTTGCCGTCGCGATTGAGGCGGAAGCGTGCATAGGGGCGTTCGTTCTTGAAGAACTCCGGCACCATGAATTCGAGGTCGCGAAATCCGGCGCCCACTTCGACATCCTGGAAGATCTGATCGGTGGGTTCGTCGAACTTGAGCGTGCCATCGAAGTCGATCCAGGCGTTGAGGCGACCCTTAAGGTCCGGGTTCATCGTGCAGAAAATCCGCACCACGGCCACCTGGCCGGCCACCAGCGGCGTGAGGAACTCTACGCCGTCCTCGTCGTCCGCGGTGGAAGGGTTCATGTCGTCGCCCAGGGCGCCGTTGCTCGGCTGGCCGTCGGGCTCACTGTCGATCCGTTGCCCGAGGTGGAATTCCGGGATGACCTTATGCCGGGCTCCATCATCCTTCAGGGTGGTCCCGAAGCTTTCGGGGGCGTCGCCAAAGTCCATCCCCTCCTCCTGCTGGCCGGGGATATAGTAGTCCTCGACCTCGCCGTCCGGGGCAGAGCCGGTGGGACCGATCTTACCGTCCCGGCTGAGGCGGAAGCGGGCGTAGGTGGGCTGGCCTTCATAGAACTGCGGCACGAAGAAATCGAGTTCCTTGGGGCCGGGACCGACCGGTTGATCGGTGAAGATCTGCTCGCCTTCACCACCGAAGGTGCCATCGCCGTTGAAGTCGATCCATGCATTGAGCCGGCCGGTTTCCTCGGCCCCCATGGTGCAGGTGACGCGCACCGTCGCGACCTCACCCGGGATCAGGGGTCGCAGCAATTCCAGGCCGTCCTCGTCGTCCTTGGTGGACGGGTTCATGTCGTCCCCGCGGGCGTCCGCGGTGGGTTGACCGTCGGGTTCCTCGTCGACGGCGGTGCCTAGACAGAATTCGGGATTGATGGCATGCCGAGCGCCATTGTCGCTCAGGAGAGTGCCGTAGGAGGCCGGCGCGTCCCCGAAGTCGGCCGCTTGTCGGAGGGTGACCTGGTAATCCTCGACCTCGCCGCCGCTGATGAAGCCGGTGACGCCGACGTCTTGGCTCAGGCAGAAGCGGAAGCGGGCGAACGTGGTGCCGAGGGAGGCGCCGGTTGGGACTGTAAATGTCAGGGTGTTGTTGCCGCTGCTGATGCCCCGGCTGGCGAAGACATGTTCGCCGACGTCGGCCCAATCGCCATCGCGATTGTAATCGATCCAGGCGTGCAGCAGGCCACTGCTGGAGGCGACCACACCGATGGTTGCGGTTTGGCCTGGGACAAGCAGCGAGTTGAAGGTGACCCCATCCTCGTCGTCGAGGGCGCCGGCCGGGTTGCTGTCGTCGCCTTGGGCGAAGCTGTTGGGTTGGCCATCTGTCTCCGCATCGACCCGTTGGCCGAGGAAGAGGCTGGTGACGCTGTGTCGGGCCCCATTGTTCTGGGCGGTGGTGGGGTAGGGGGCGGGGGCGTCGCCGAAGTCCAGGCTCTGGGTTTGGGCCAGGGCGGCGGCGGGCGCCAGTCCGGCGGCGAGGGCCACGGTGAGGGCCGCCAACCGGGCGGTCGCTCGGGAAAGTCGCATCGCTTTCATAGACAGGGAACTGGAGGTGCAGCGGCGGTACCGGCGCCCCCCGGCACAACCGTCAGTTGGATGCATCGCGCAAGCATGCTGAATCAGAAGGAGAATTCCACGGTGGAGAGGAAGACAAGGGTGAGCGTGAGGTTGGGGCTGATGACCTGGACCGCGATGGTGTTGAGGTCGACGTCGATCCCGTTCAGGCCCACCCCGAGGAGGGTATCCGCGAAGCCTTCGCCGGCCAGTTCGCGAATCGAGTCCGACCCCTGGTTGAAGCTCTGGTCAAACACGTAGGTATCGTTCCCCTCGCCGCCCCGCAGATCGTCATCGCCCGCGCCGCCCCACAGTTCGTCGTTGCCCTCTCCGCCGCGCAAGCTGTCGTCGCCGTTGCCTCCGAAGAGACGGTCATTCCCGCCTTCCCCGAGGAGCCAAACGATCCCGTTGAAGCTTGTGGCGTCGAGGGTGTTATTGGACGCCCCGCCGATCAACACCGCCCACTGGATGGAGTTCAGCCGATCCGTTTCGCCGCCGATGGTGAGGGTGGTGTCGGTCAGGAGCATGTCCGCGTCGCGCGTTTCGAACACCGCGTCCAGCGCGCCGCCGTTGCCGTCGAATTGATCTTCACCCAGGCCGCCGACGAAGATGTTGTCGGCGGCATTGCCGATAAGCCGGTCGGCCTGGTCCCCACCCCAGGCGTATTCAATGGCGCTACCGTCGGAGAGCGTGAGGGTCAGGTTGGTGGCGTGGACGGGCTGCGGGGTCGTACGGGAGAGGTCAAGGATGGCCCCGACGGTGGTTGTCGGCGCGAAGCTGATCATGTCGGCGCCGTCGGCCAAGGCGTTCGTTTCCACTATCTCGTCCGATCCGAGCACGTCGTCCAGATCAAACAGGTAGACATCATTGCCTGGGCCGCCCTTGAGGCTGTCGTCGCCGGCCCCGCCGATGAGAGTATCTGGGCCGCTGCCACCGACCAGGGAATCATTACCGCCGAGGCCGGAGAGGGTGGTGGTGCCGCTGAAGCCGGAGGCGTCGATCGTGTTGGCGCCGGGCCCGCCTGTCAGGATGGCGATCTCGATATCGGTGAGGGTGTCCACGAACCCGGCGCTATCGGTCAGTTGCGCGTCGGTCAGGGTGAAGTTGGTGTCGCCGGTTTCGACGAGGGTGTCGTTGCCGCCGTTGCCGGTGATGGTGTCGTTGCCGCGGCCCCCGGTGAAGGTGTTATCGAGCGAGTTGCCGATGAGGACGTCGTTGCCGCTGCCGCCGATCAAGATCTCGAGGTCTTCGCTGCTGAAGTAGAGTTGCAGTTCAGCAGGCGCCGTCGGCTGGAGCACCCCGGTATTGCTGAGATCGACATTGACCCCGACGCTGAAGCCGGAGAAGTCGAGCGTATCGATGCCGTCCCCACCTTCCACCAGGTCGGTGTCGGTCACCCCTCCGTCCATGTTGAACACGAATCGGTCGTCGCCTTCCCGGCCATAGAGGTAATTGATGCCGGGCCCGGCGATGAGGATGTCGTTACCCGCCTTGGCGTCGATGAGGGAAGCGCCGGTGAAGGTCGAGGCATCGAAGGTCTCGTCCCGGTCGGTGCCCAGGAGCAGGGCCACCTCGATGCTGGCAAAGGTGATGGTGGCGCTCGACCCGGTGAAGGAGACGCCGGTGTTGGTGAGCGTGACCGTGCCTCCGTTGGGCGCGTGCAGGCTCGGCACCGGCACCTGGACTTTGATCATGTCTGTGCCGCCCACGCCGCCGTGGACCTGAATCGACCCGGCGGTCCAATTGCTGACGTCGAAGGTGTCGTTCTGGGGGCTGCCCGTGAGGTCGGCGGCCTCGATCCCGATGAGGAGGTCCGTCTCGGTAATGGTTTCGTCGGAAGGCAGCGGGGTCGGGTCTTTCTGCGTGGTGACCAGGAGGTTATTGGCGATGGCGAACTCCACCTCCCAGGCGGCATCCGTCAAGTCCTCGATCAGCGTATCGAAGCCGTCCCCGCCATCGAGGATGTCGTTGCCACGGTTCCCCGTCAGGGTGTCGTCGCCCATGCCGCCGCGGAGGAAGTCCAGCCCCCAGCCGCCGCGGAGGGTGTCGTCACCATTCCCGCCGTTGAGTTGGGTGAGCCCGGTGAACGCACTGGCGTCGAGGGTGTTGTCGCTTTCCCCGCCGGTGAGCGAGGCCGCCTCGATGGAGGCGAGGCTCATCGGCCCGAGGGCGGTCGAGACGAGGATGGATCCGTTGGACAGCGTGAAGTTGGCGTTGGCGGCCCAGACCAGGGTGTCGTTGCCCCCGCGGCCGTTAATGCTGCCAGTTCCGGTCCATCCGGTGAGGGTGAAGGTATTGGAGTTGGCGCCGCCGACGAGGTTGGCGACCTCGATATTATTGAGGGAATCGGTTTCGGACGTGCCGCGAACCAGGCTGCTGTTGGTTAACGTGAAGTGCGTGTTGGCGGTTTCGTTGATGGTATCGACCCCGTCGCCGCCGTTCAGGTCGTCATCGCCCGCGCCGCCATCCAGGGTGTCGTCGCCGCCCTTGCCGTCGAGGAGGTCATTGCCTGGCCCGCCGCGCAAGACGTTGCCGATGCTGTTGCCGCGGAGGACGTCATTGAGGGCGCCGCCCCGGACCTCGTCGAAGCCTTCGCCGACGATGGTGAGGGTGAGGTTGCTATTGACGACTTGGGGCGTCCCCAGGATCGACAGGTTCAGGTTGATGCTCCGCGTGGTGGTGCCGGAGAAGTCGATCACGTCGTAGCCCGCGTGGCCGGCGTCCTCGGTGATCGTTTCCTGTCCCCACGGGGAGTCGGTATCGAAGACGTAGGTCTCATTGCCCGGTCCGCCGACCAAGGTGTCATCACCGGGGCCGCCCGCGAGCACGTTGCTGAGGTTGTTCCCGAGGAGCGAGTCGTTCCCGGAGCCGCCGGTGGCATTTTCGATGAGGTCGGTCAGGAGCAAGCTGAGGTTGGCGTTCACGACCTGGGCGGTCGGCGCCAGCGTGGCAAGGTTCACCGTCACGGCGGCCACGGTGGCTTCGAAGGTGAGCGTGTCGCGTCCGCCGTTGCCGGTGACGGTGTCCGTCCCGAGGGCGTTGTCGGCCAGGAAGCGGAACGTGTCGTTGGCGGAGCCGCCGATGAGCACGTCGTTGCCGCCGCCGCCGATGAAGGTCACTGGGCGGGAATAGGCCGCGGCGTTGAAGGTATTCGCGGCGAGGCCGCCGGTCAGTTGGACGTTCTCGAGCGAGCCGAGGTGGTAGGTGGCATCGTTGGGCAGGCTCAGGGCGGCGTCCTTGAAGAAGCCGTGGAGGAGGAAGAAGAACATGCTCTCGATGAACGTGGCGTCCTTGAGCACGAGATCCTCATTGGTCTCGACGAGCAAGGTGTCGCGGCCTCCGGCTCCCGAGATGATGGCCGAGCCACTCCAGTTCTCGATGTCGAAGGTGTTGTCCTGCGGTCCGCCAAACAGGTGCGCCATCTCAATCTTCTCGAGCGCAAAGGTGCTGAGCGGGAACGCACCCTCGCTCATCCGATGATGAAGCTTGGCCGTATCGGCCCCAGTCATTTCCAACTCGATCCAGGGCACATCCCGCGTCGAGATGACCACATCCCGGCCGTAATCGCCATTGACCACATCGTTGTCCCACTCGAGGTAAACGGTGTCATTGCCAAGCCCGGCCAGGATTTGGTCCTGCCCGAAGCCGCCGGCGATGTAGTCGTCGAACAGTTGGGCGTCGATCCAATCCGGGCCGTCGTCACCGTAGATCGTGTCCTTCCCGGGACCGCCCGACCGCACGATGTTGACCAGGCTCGCCGGGTCAGCGATGACCGCCTTGGCCTGAATGTTGCCCGAGTCCCCGAGGATCAAGTCCCAATCCGTGCCGCCGTGGATGGTGTCGTCGTCGGTGATGTTGCCGAAGGACTCGCCCCCGATGTAGACCGTGGCCCGGTCGTAGAGCCGGCCGGTCACATCTCGCAGGGTGACCTTGAAGGTGAGAGGGGTGGTGCAGATCCCGATCGTGTCAGTATCGAGGATCGGGATGTCGACCGTCTTCGAGGTCTCGCCGATGTCGAAGAAGATGGGGATGCGGACCGGCAGGTAATTGGTGTTGGCGGTAGCGGTGCCGTCCTCAGTGTAGACCACGGCGGCGCGGGCGCTGTAGGAATTCGAGCGGGTGACGGTGATGGTGACCTTGCCGCTCTTGACCGACTCCGAGACGCTGTAGCTGGGTTCGTCGAAGCGCAGCCCTCCGGTGATGCTGAGCCTGGCCACGTCGGACGCTTTGACCCCGGCATCCTGGTCGGTGGCGGTGGGGGAGCCGTTGCTCAGCATGATCATTTCGGTGCGGCCGCCGACGATGACATCGCTGTCGATGGCCTCCGGTTTGGGCACGTAGCTGATGAAGTCGAAGTCATGGGGGAGAGCGAACTCGACGACGTAGTGACTACCGCTGCCGTCTTCTTTCAGGAACAGCTTGTCGAAGGTGTATTCTCCGTTGCTGGTGACGACCGTATTGATCGGGTTGCCGTCGCAGTCATAGAGGTTCACGAAGACCAACTCGGTCAGGAGTTCGCCGGCGTCTTGCTGACTGTTATTGTTCAGGTCCAGCCAGATCTGGCCGCTAATCTTGCCGTGCGCCGGCACGCCGGAGGTGTCCACTTCAAAGATTGGCCCCTCGTCGTAAACGACGTGCAGGTCGGTGGTGATCGCCTTCACGACGGCGTCGTATTCCAGCAGATTGACCGGGGCATTGCTGTCGGTGGCTGTCATCCAGTGGCCGCCCACAATGTGGTCATCGCCCGCGCCCGCATCGATGGTGTCGTCGCCCGGCCCGCCGAAGATGGTGTCGTCGGTGCCGCCGCGGCCGACATCGTCAGCCCCGGTCGGGAGGCTGAAGGTGAAGCTGTTCTTGTAGCCGACATCGGCGAACGCGGGCAGTCCCACGATGCCCTCGAACTTCACGGTTTGGGACTCGTTGGCGGTGGTGGTTTCGTAGGAGCCGGAGCCGAAGAAGGCGAGGATCGTGTTCTTGTAGGGCGAGGTGACCGTCGTGCCATCGACGACGACGCTGACCGAGCCGAGGAGGACGTTGGTGGTGTAAAGGCCCGCGGCGTTGGTGGTGACCGTGTTGGTAACCGGGACGCCGTTATTCAGGTAGGTGACCTTCACCGTCACGTCCTTGACCCCGGCTTCGGACAGGTCCTTGAATCCGTTGCCATTATGGTCGTAGAACACCTGGCCGCTGATGGGGGTAAGGTCGTCATCGATGATCGTCACGATGGTGGCCTGACCGTTCATGGCGAGCGTGGCGCCCTGCGGCGAACTGAGGCGGACAGCGAGCGTCTCGCTCAATTCCGGAACGTCGTCCTTCACGATATCGACCTTGACGGGCATGAACCCATCGCCCTCGTTGAAGGTGAGCGTGCCGCTGACGGGATTGGCGCTGACCGTATAGTCGCTCGGCCGCCGGGCGGTTAATTCGATGACCTGGTATTGGACGGTGATGCCGCCGGGCGGAGCGACCACCGGGGCGAGGGTTTCGGGGTCGCGGAGATAGACCCAGACATCCCGCGTGGTGCTGCCGCCGCCGCTGCCTTCGAGATACGCCGAGGCCATCAGGAACGCCACTTCAGGCGTCTCGTCGTCGATGATGCGGATGACCGCGCTGTCGGGAGCCGCTCGCACCGGTCCGCCGGTCGGATTGCGCAGCGAGAGCATGATGGTCTCGGTCCCTTCGAGCACGGCATCGCTGTGGATCGTGACCGGGATCACCTTCACGAGCTCGTTGTCTTGGAAGTAGACCACCTGGCGGAAGACGGCGGTGTAATCGGACCCGGCGGTGGCGGTGCCGTTGCTGGTGTAGAAGACGGCGACGGCGTTGGAGCTGCCTGGGGTGCGGCGGATGCTGACGTTGACGGTGGTGGACCCGCTGTCGGGCTCCTGCACGGTGTAGGTGGTGGCGCCGAAATACACGCTCCATGGCCCCTGGTCGGGCCCGCCGCCGCCGGAGTCGTCGTCGATGATCTTGACTGTGGCGTGGTTGTTCTGGCCCGCCAAGGTGTTGGCGGCGATGTTGGCGCCATCGGCCCCGAACAGATTGACGAAGAAGGTCTCGATCTTCTGCAGGGCGTTGGCTTGATCGGTCTCACCTTCGGCCAGGGTGTCGCCGTAAACCTGGACCGTCACCAGCTTGGAGAGTTCGCCCGGCTGGAAGATGACCGTGGCCTCCTCCTCGGGCGTATTGGCGTTCGGGGTGGCGACGTAATCGACCAAGTCCGTGCCCAGGGAGTAAACAAACTCGGCGGCGGTGCCGGGGGAGGTGTTGTAATGGACGGTCACGACCTTCCCACTGACCGCGGAGAGTCGCACGTGGAAGCTCACGTTGGTCATCCCGGCATTGCCCTCGATAACCTCCGTGGTGAAAGGCTGGCCAGCGGCGGGCGTGACCGGAACGATGTAGACGCTCACGGGGGCGTCGTCGTCGGCGATAATGCCCCAGGCGCGGCCGTCGGCGATCGTGGCGTAGGTGGGGTTGAACAGGTCCACCACGAACGACTCATCCACCTCGTCGAGGTTGTCGTCCAAGGTGGTGACGGTGATGACGCGGTTGGTGACCCCGGGCAGGAAGGTGAGGGTGCCGCTCGCCAACTGGAAGTCGGCTCCAGGGAATCCTGAGGGGGTGGCCGCGCCGGGCATGGTGGCGTTGAGGTACTCAGGCGACATGTCACTGCGCCACTGGACGGTCACGGGGAACTGGCTGGGGTTCGACAGCGTCACCACGAAGCGCGCGGGCAGGTTTTCATCCACCAGGTTGGGCGTGCTTGGGTCGTTGTCGTGGTCGACCCCGACCTGCTGGAAGTCCTGGATGGAGATGCTCGGGATGGGATCGTCGTTGGTGATCGTGACGAGCACTTGGGCATCGGAGACGGCCAGGTCGACGGGGCTGCCGGGCCGCATGTGTTGGGCGCGCTGGATCTCGAGTTCGAATTGCTCGTGCGGCTCATACATCGAGTCGCCGGCCACCACCAGCGTGATGGTCTTGGAAAGCTCGCCCGGGGCGAAGGTCAGGACGGTGCTGCGGACCGGGAGGTAATCCCCGCTGGCGGCCGTGGCCGTGCCGTCCACGGTGCGGTATTGGATCTCCACCGGATAAGGTTGGAGGTGGGAGAGGGTGACCGTGAAGGTCACGTTGGTCTGGCCGCTGTTCCCCTCGCTGACGGTCTGGTCGGCGATGGAGACCTTCGCGGGCCCCGTGTAGCCGGCGGTGACGGCGGATTCCGTTTGATCGTAGCTGACTTCGAAGGGATCGGTTCGTCCCACCGGACCGGTCAGCACCGCGTCGTTGTCGTCGGAGGCATCGTCGGCGAAGGTGGCGCCGCCCGCGTTCTTGGCCACGAAGGACATGCCGGACGGGACCGAGAAGGTAAGGTAGTAATAATTCGGATCCAGGCCCACGAAGGCGAAGGCCCCTTCGACATCGGTGGCTTCGGTGGCGATCAGGGAGCTGTCACTTTGTCGGTAGAGGCGAACCGTAACCCCGGCGAAGCCCTTCTCGTCGCTGTCGCGCAGGTTGTTGCCGTTGGCATCGAACCAGATGGACGACTTGATGGCGATGCCAGTATTGCGGTCCCCGGTCCGCCCCATGGAATCGTCCCCGAAGATAGTGTCATTACCCGGGCCGCCGTCGAAGAAGTCATTGGCGTCCTCCTCGATCACCTCGGTCTCGCCGGTGTTCATGAAATTGCCGCCGTAGAGGAAGTCGTTCCCCGGCCCACCGAAGAGCGCGTCGACGCCGCCTCCGCCGATGAGCAGGTCGTGGCCGGTGTTGGGGCTGGTGCCGCCGCTGAGGTTGTGGACGGTGATGCCGGCGGTGGGGATCCCGGCGACCGCCGCCCGGAGCGCGGCGAGGTTCGCCTCGCTGATGGCGAGGCCGTTAATGGTGATGGACGGTTCGTGCTCCCCGATGAGGAGGTCGGTGTCCCCATGGCCGTTGGCCCAGTCGCTGCCCGCGCCCCCAAGCAGCAGATCCCGGCCCGAACTGCCGTAGAGTTTGTCGTCGCCGGCCCCGCCGTCCAGGATATCGTCGCCTCGGCTGCCGCGGATGATGTCCGCTCCATCGTCGCCTCGCACCCAATCGTCGCCGGCCCCGCCCTCCAGGACATCGTTGCCTTTGCCCCCGCGGATGATGTCGTTGCCGTCTTTGCCATCGATGGTGTCGGCGCCGTCGCTGAGCGTTCCGGTGCCGTCGTCGCCGTAGAGGTAGTCTGCTTCGTCGGTGCCGGTGATGGTGTCGTTGCCGCCGTCGCCGTAGATGGTGATGGAGACGGTGCCGGGGATGAGGAGGTCGTTGCCGTCGCCGCCGTAGAGTCTGACTCCGGTGGCGTTCTCGCTGCTGCTGGCGGTGATGGTGTCGTTGCCGGCGTCACCGTAGGCCACCGAGCCGGCGCCGTCGCTGAGGAAGATGGTGTCGTTGCCGAGGCCGCCATGGACTTCGGACGGCGAGAGGACACCGCGGAGGTCGATATGGTCGTCGCCCTGGCCGGCGTCCTGCACCACGACGCGGCCGACGTTCTCGAAGGTCTGTTTGTAGTTGCCCCATTCGACTTCGACCGTCTCGCTCCCGGCGCTGCCGCCGGCGTGTTTGACCACGAACCGTTCCGAGTTGTCGGCGGTGTCGATCTCCAGTCGTTGGGCGGCGCGGCTGCCAATGTTGAGCAGGAGGTCGCTGCCGGAGAGTTCGGCCAGGACGGGCTCGGGGCAGGTGATGTCGAACTCGAGGAGGGTGATGTCAGCGAGGCGCCACGTCTTGTCGATGCTGAAGAAGAAGAGGTCGATGATGAGGTAGGCTTCGAGGAAGAGGTTGATTTCGCCGTGGATATCGAAGATGCAGCGGGGATCCTGCTGGGCGTTGGCGATGATCTCGCTGACGCGGACGCGGCCGTCGTCGTTCACGTCGTTGAGGTCGAAGGTGAAGATGGCCTCGATGCCTCCGATGACGCCGGCTTCGGCGATCAGGAGGCTGATGGACGCGCCGGCGAAGATCTTGCCGCTGAGGGTGAGTTCGGGGCGTTCGTTGCCGTTGGCGTCGAAGTCGATGACGTAGAAGCCGTCGAGGATGTCGAGGAAGTTCTTGTCCTCGGAGGCGATGAACTTCTGGATGCCGTAGGTATCGTAGCCAAAGCCGATATCGATCTGGGCGCCCAGGCTGCCGCCGAACTGGGCGTAGAGCGGCGGGTAAATCGGGATCTTCTGCGTGTAGGTGAACTCGAACTTGAAGGTGGGCATGCGCCACTCGACCAGGCGGACGTTGCCCCCGGTAAAAAGGTTGAAGAGCTCCGAGGGGTTGTCGAAGACGGGGATGCTGAAGTTGCTGAGGCTGCCCACGTCGCCGACGAAGCCTGCGCTGGCGCTCTTGTAGGTGGAGCTGGCGCCGGGGTTATCGGCGTTCTCGATCGCGTTGGCGATCTCGTCGTAGGTCTTGGCAGCGATGTCCTGGAGGTTTTGGATCCCCTTCCGCTCCCCGTTGGCGTCCTCGACCAGGTTAAAGCCGCCAAAGGGGATGAGGATCGAGCCTTCGCCGAGTCCTTCGAGGCTGTTGATCAGCTCGATGATGCCGATGACGTCCTCGATGAACTGGACGGTGGAAGGTTCGAGCAGGCCGAAGACCTCAGCCAGGGTGAGCAGGGTGATGTCCTCGCCGGCGAGGTCGGAGAGGACCGGGATGCGGGCCTGGACCAGGTCGAGGATCGGCTGCAAGGGCTCGGTGATGTCCTGGATCTTGTCGAGGATGGGCCCGAGGAACTCGGAGATGAAGGAGCCGAGATCCAGGTAGATGTTGTTGAACTGGATCTGGGGGGTTCCGAAGCCCGTGTTGGTGTCGGCGAGCCAATCGAGGTGGAACTCGGCCAGGATGCGCGGGAAGGCGGCGCTCCCGCCGAAGCTGGCGATCAAGTCCAGGTTGATATCGGCCTCGGCGCCGAGCACCCACCCGATCACGTCATCGAACTGGGTGCCGCTGGAGGTGATCTCGGCGAACGTGAGCTTCTGGTCGTTGTTGGGGTCCTTGAGGTCGACGCGGAAGAAGCCGCTGAAAATGCTCGGATCGTCCGGGTCGTCCATGACGTCGAGCTGGAGGAACAGGAGTTCGCCGGCCGCGTGCAACCCGGGGATCTCGGCGGTGAACTCGATGACCAGCTCGGGATCGTTGGCCGGCGCGCCCGTGTTGAAGTAGAAGCCGTCTTCCTTGTTGAAGCCGAACCCGAACTTCAAATCGAACCCGATCGAGACGACCACGTTCCCGTCGACCTCGAGCCCGAACCCGGGGACGCCGATATCGAAGTCGATGGGATTTTGGGTGGTGTCGAGGAGGGCGACGGATTTGGCGAGGCGAACGTTGACGATGAGGCCGGTATCGCAGTCGAGGGTCACATCGAGCTGGCTGAAGCCCAGGGAGTCATCGAGTTGCTCTCCGGTTTCGAAGTTGACCAGCAAGTCCAGGCCGCCGGGCCCGAGCGTATTCCAGAACGCCTTCTTGATGGCATTCTCGAGGGCGGTCAGGCCGTTCCCGCCCGCCGCGTTGACCTCGTTGCGGAGGCTTTGGAGCAAGCCGTTGCGGAAATCCTCGATGAAATTGGCGGCCCCCTGCAGCCCGGGGCCGATCAGCGGCAGGTTCGTGCTGAACACGATCTCGTTCAGTCCGTCCTGGATCGTCCCGAGGAGGGAGTCGAGCCCATCCAGGATCTTCCCGATGTTGGCGGAGATGACATCGCAAAGCTCGAGGTCGGCAAAGAGTTGACTAAAGTCGGGCGCGACGAGCTTGACCTTGTTCAGCTTCCCGGCTCCCGTGTTCGTCGTCGTGGCCGGATTCGCGTCGTCATCCGCGGTCAGGGCGGTGGTGGCGAATCCGGCAACTCCCTTGATGGCGTCGCGGGCGGCGATGGCCGTGGTGTCGCCGCCGTCGATGTTTACGGTGAGAGTGTTCGTGCCGGCGTTATAGGAGGCATTGGCGGCTCCGCCGTTGGTCGTGTTAAGGAAGACGATGCGGTAGTTGGTAGCGGTGGTGCTGATGATGCGCAGATCGTTGTGGGTGCCGGCGAAGCGGACGGTTTGCGACGTGTTGCCGGCCTCGCTGGCCCGGGTATTGACCTCCTCGCCTTGGAACAGGCGGACGATGTCGGCGATCTCCACGACGAGGTAATTGTCCGGGTAACCGTCCCCGTTGCCGTCGTCGTCGCCGCTGAGGGGGATACCCTCGAAGGGAGCGAAGATCGGGAGCGTGGCGCTGACTCCACCTTGGAGACTGAGATCGATGCTCTCCGCGTTGAGGATAGGCTCGTCGAAGTAATGGCGATTGTCGCCGTTGTTGTTGCGGAGCCCAAGGCGGAAGGTCGCGCCCTGGTCGCCGTCGCCCGCATCCGTTTCGGGGTCCCCGTCAGCGTCCAGCGTCAGTTTTCCGTCGCGGATGAAGATCCCGAACACGGACCCGAGGGAGGCTTCGATATCAATGTTCGTGCCGAGGACCTTGGCCTTGAGGACGATCCCGGTCGAGTCGTAGAGGAAGGGTCGGATGGTGGAGGGATTGGTGAGATCGAGGCCGAAGTCGAGCGAGACGGCGGCACTGGCGCTGACTGTGAGGTTGCCGGAGCCGGAGACCTGGACGAGGGTGGTGGCAATATCGAGGAAGGCGCGAACCGCGGCATTGCTGTCCCCGACGAGCATGCCGACGAGTTCGTTGAGATCGAGTTGGAAGGGGAGGGAATCGGCGTAGCCGGTGCTGTAAGCGAGGGAGAACTTGAGGGCGGTGGTGGTGATGCCGCCGGCACCCGTATTGGTGCCAAGCCCGTTATCGGGCGGGGCCAGGGCGGCGTTCCAGGGGGTGGAAGCGGCGTTGATGGCGCTGATGATGGCGTTGGCGGTGGTCTTGCCCGGGTTGATCTTGATCGTGAGCAGTTTGCTGGTGGCGTCCCATGACACTTGGGCAGACGTCCCGGTGACCGCGGCATCGCCGACGATGCGAACGACCGCGCCATTGTAGGTGGCCGCGGTGGCCAGGTTGGTGGTGGTCAACTGGAAGTTGTTGTTGTCACCGCCCGGCATGAGCGTGACCGAGGCATGGCGGGAGTTGTTCACTCCTCCACCCGCGACGAACGAGGAGGTGACGACCGTGCCCGCGCCAGTGTTGCCGGAGGCGCCGTTGTCGGGCGTGGCGAGGATGGCGCTGAAGGGAGCGGCTGCGAGTGCGTTCACCGCGCTCACGATGGCATTGGCCGTGGTCCGCCCGCTGTTGATCCTCACCGTGAGGGTCTTCGAAGCAGCGTCCCAACTGGCGGTCGCCGTGGTGCCGGTGATGGTCGGGTCGGCCACGTAGCGGACGGTGGTGCCGTTGTTGAGCCCGGCGAAGAGCAGGTTCTTGCTGCGGAAGGTGATGGCGTTGTTATCGCCGAAGGGGTTGAGCGTCGTGCTGGAGTGGGTGACGAGCGGGATGCCGCCCGCAGTGAGCCCGCTCAGCCCGGAGAGGCCGCCGTCGTCGAACGACAGCTTGAGGGCGTTCGGGTCGAGGTTGAAGAGCAGTTCGATCTGGGTCTCCAGTTCTTCGATGCTTTCCTGGAGAGAGGACTGGGATCCTGCGCTGCTGGCCGCGTCGATCAGGTCGGCGAATTTCTTCGCGTAATCGATCATGTCGTTGACGCTGACGTTCACGAACGGGAGCGGCTCGTCGAGGAAGGAAAACGCGCTGATTTGGCTGAGGTTGTCAGCGATGACATCCAGCGCGCGGATAATCTGGGTGAAGTTGAGGCTGGTGAAGTTCTGCAGGTTGCCGAGGTCAGGGTAGGTGAGGAAGATGCCGGTGTTGGAGCCGTCGTAGGGGGCCGGGTTGTAAGTCAGGTGCTTGATGTCGGGGATCCAGGCGGAGAGTTCGGGGTTGGCCCCGAGCGGGAAGCTGAATCCGAGGCCGCCGACCGCGATGTCATCCAACCGCGCGAGCAGGCTGCCAGCGAAGTTGGGGCCATCGACCATGTTGCCGATGTTATTCGAGGAGGTGCCGTGGAACAGGTCGGCCAAATAGAGCCGGGGCTCTCCGGTCGTCGCGTTGCGCAGCCCGAGCGACGCCGTCAGAGGCGCCGGCGTGGTCCCGTCGTAGGCCAAGGTTCCAAAGGCGCCGCCGCTGGTGCTGACCTCGACGAACCCGAACCGGACCGAGCCTTCGATCGCGTCTGGCGTGGTGATCTCGAGCGAAGCCGTGAGCTGCGCGTTTTCGATGAAGAGCCCCTTCGACGAGGAGATGGCGCCGGAGAGGAAGATCTGATCGAACGTGGTCCCGGGGTTGCCGTCGAGGTCTTGCACCTCGTTGCCGAAGCCGAGTTCGGTCGCGAAGGTGTCGTTCTGAGCGGAGGTGACAATGATGCGGTTGATCAGGCCGAGCCAGTTATCGGTGTTGCCGTCTCCGTTGAAGTCCTTATTGGCGTCCGGAACCCCGTCGTTATTGGAATCGATCTCTTGCAGGGCGGAGATGGCGAGCCCATCGCCGGCTTTTTGGGCGACGAGGAGTTGGTCGAGGCGGGTGGGGCTGCTGACCAGCGGGCCGCTGTACATGTAATCGTGGAAGATCGCGTTGAGGTCCGCCGCCAGGTCTTGGATGCTGTTATTGCCCAGGGTGCGGGCGCGGTCGAGGGTGAGGTTGATGGGGGTCAGCTCGTCGTTCAGGTAGACCCGGAAGTGGGCGTCCTGGGTGATGCGTCCGTTGGCGGGGACGGGGACGGTGGTCTTGGAGAGGATGCGCGGGACTTCGGCGGCGCCGAGGTCGAAGCCGAGGGTGAACTGGAAGCCGACCGTTGCGCTGAACGCGAGGGAGCCGCTGAGCGAGGCATCGGCGATGGGCCCGAGGTCCAGGTCCCAGTTGAAGGGCAGTGAGGATTGACCGAAGAGGGTTTGGGTATTGAACGTCTTGGACTCGTTGACTGTGTACGTATAGACCTGCTGGGCGGGTTGGTACGTGCCGGGGGACCCGAGGAGCACATTGCCCAGTTCGATGAAGAACCCGCGCGTGTCGTATCGGTTGGTGACAATCCCCACCTGCTCGGCGATCGTGTCGCCGGCATCACCGTAGACGCCGTCCGCGGGCCCGAAGCCCAGAGCGGCGATCTGAGAGTCGAGATCGACCAGGTTGAGCGCGCTTCCCTTGGCGATTTCGGCTTCGGTCAGGGCCAACACGAAGATGTCGTCCACGAAGCGGTTGGCGTAGTCGGGGTCGCTGGGGATCTGATCGACGATCTTGTGGATGCGGGCGACGACCCGTCCGTTGAGGGCGGTGGCGCTGAGGGCGGTGTTGAAGGCGTTGACCAGGTCGTCGAGGTTGTTGTCGGCGTTGCTGTAGGCGCCATTGACGGTGACCTCGACGGGGGATTCGGTGCCGAGTTGGATCTTGAACTTGGCATTGACGAGGTTGCCGGAGCGGACGGGGCTGGTTTGGAGGGAGAGGTTGCGGGACTGGAGTTCGACCGAGACCATCTTGCTGTAGATCTCCTCCATGAAGAGGCGGGACCAATCGAAGGCGTCGCCCAGGGTCTTGCCCCCGGTGAAGGGGATCTCGAGGTCGAAGATATTGGAATTGCGGAAGCTATCGACCCAGATCAGGGCCTGGCGGAGCATGCTGACGAATTCGAACGGCCCCGGGGCGGCGAAATCAGAGAAGGACAGGCCGGTCGTGATATTGCCGTTGGCATCGATGGCGACGTAGTCGACCCCGCCACCAAGCGGTTCAAAGACCACGGTGTTGCCGACGATGACGACCTGGAAGGAGGGGAGCGGGACGGCAATCGAGCCGAGGTGGATATAGCCGTTGGTGACGCCGACGAGCAGGTAGTTGGGCGTGGCGAGGTTGATGACTTGGTTGCCGGCCGGGAGCGGCACGGTGGCGTTGACGGCCGCGCCGGTCGTATTGACCTCGAGTTTCAGCGTGCCACTGATGGCGACGACGCCGGATTGGAAGTCGAGGGTGGCCACGCCGGCCAGGCCGCTGCTGGTGATGATGAACGCGCCGGTGCCGTTGTTGAACGTGGCGACCGCGAGGGAGCCGGCGTTCAGCGAGAAATGCAGGTGTTGGACCCCGACCTTGAACACGTCCTCGAGGACGGCATCGTTGTTGGTGTCGATGCGGGCGCGTTCGAAGGCGAAATTGCCGCTCAGCGTCACCGCGCCGGCCAGGCCGTTCAGGCTGGCCAGCCCTGCCACGGCGATATACTGCCGATAGTAGGCACCGGCGAATTGCAGGCTGATGTCCTCCGACGGGTCGTCAGAGATCCGCACCACGATCGGGTCGGGGTTGCCGACGTCGTCGTTGGTGCTGTTGAATCGGAACTTGAGGTCGTCGGCCTGGAGGGTGATGGCCCCGGCGCCGGCCAGGCTGGCGCTTTCGACGCGGACCTCGCCGGCGAGGCCGGTTTCAAAGATCGCGAAGGCGCCCGAGCCGTTCTGGACCTGGAGGCTGATGGGGCCGGCTCCGAGGGTGGCGTTCAAGCTGGAGACGCCCACCGTGGCGACGGACCAGATCATGGTGCCGGTCCCGGTGTTGCCGGAGGCGCCGTTATCGGGGCTGGAAAGGGTGGCGGTGAAGGGGGTTCCGGCTCCATTGATGGCGGCGACGACCGCGCTGGCCGGGGTATTGGCGGCGTTCAGTTTGACCGTGAGAACCTTGGTGACGGCATTCCATTGCGCCTGCGCCGTGGTGTTCGTAATCGTCGGGTCATCCACGTAGCGGAAGACGGTCCCGTTCCAGTTGCCGGCCGTGGCCAACGACGTGGTCGTGAGGCGAACCGCGTTGTTCTCACCCACCGGGTTGAGGACGACGGTGGAGTGGGAGACCGCGTTTGTTCCGCCCGAGGTCGTGGCCGCGAGAGCGATGGACGGGTTGCGCGGATCGATGAGGGTCAGAATGACGCGCGCGCTCAGGGACTGGGTATAGGCGCCGATGGGGACATTGATGGCCACTGGGGTGGGGCCTGAGTCGAGTTGGTTGTAGGGGCCGCCGGGCAAATCCAGGCCCTTGGTCATCCCCTCCCAGTCAAACTCCTGTTCGACCGGGTTCGGCATATTATTGAAGGCCCAATTAAACGTGTGGCTGAAGCCGCCGCCGAAGGCATTGACCGTGGCGGTAATCGACCCTTCGCCCGCCATACCACCCGCGGTGATCACAAAGAAGCCGTTACCGTTGGAGGCGCTGATGATGTTGGTGCCGAAATCGAAGGAGACACCGCTCGCCATGACGGTGATCATCCGTTCGCCGCCAAAACTGGTCCGCTGCTCGAAGCTGAAGTTCCCCTGCAACGCCACGCCCAGGAACCGGAGCGACGCGCCGGTCGCCGTGACTTGGAGGTAAGGTCCGGCGGGGAGGTCGAGAGTGACGGGCGCGCCGTTCACGGTCACGGTCTGTTCGACCTCGTTCTCAGTGTTGTTGATGCGGACCTTGAACGAACCGGTCAGGGTGAGGCTCGGGACATTGAGGGCGAGGGTGGCGCCGGCTTCGCCGGCGAGTCCGGCCTGGGTGAGGATGAACGTGCCGTTGCCGTTGCTGAGGCTGATCAGGTTATTGACCTGCGCTCCAAGGTTCAGGGAGAGGTTGGTGGCGGCGATGGTGACGACGTTCTGGAGGCTGACCGTCTGTTTCCGTTCGAAGGCGAAGGTGCCGCTGACCCCGATGCCCAGCACCTGGAGGGTGGCCAGTTGGCCCGGGCCGGGCCCCCCAGCGGTCACCCGGAGGTAGGGACCTGCGGGGACGTTGATGACGACCTGGGTGCCATTGACATCGATCGGCTGGTTGTAGGACGTGCCGGTATTGTTCAGGGTGACGGAGAACGGGCCGGTGATCGAGACCTCCGGGACGGCGATGCTGACGTTGGCCGAGAGGCTGCCCACGATGCCGGCCGAGCGGAAGACGAAGGCGCCGGTGGCATTGCTGACGTTGAGAAGGGCGGAGGGACCGTCCGCGAAGCTGAACCCGAGGTCGGCCACGCCGACCGCGACCTCTTCGTAGCCATCGCCGGGGTTCCCGTTGGCGTCACGAGGCTCGAACGCGAAATTGCCACTCAGGCTCGCCTGCAGGTTGGTCACCCCGAGCGTGCCGTTCCCCGACACTCTGAAATAGGGGCCGGCCGGCAGGTTGACCGCCTGGCCGTCGATGGTCGGGACGGCTCCCTCGGAGGTATTGAGGTCGAGGCGGAGGTTGGTCAGGCTCAGGGTGAGGTTGGGGATGGCGGGACCCAGATGGAAATCCATCCCGAGGGTGCCCGCCAAGCCGGAGCCGAGGAGGACGAAGGTGCCGGCGCCATTTTGGATACTGAGGACCCGGTTGCCGGCCGCGCCCAGGTTGAAGCTGACGTTCGAGGCCTTGAGGATGGTCTCGGTGCCGGTGTTCTTGAACGTGAAACTGCCAGTGAGCACCTGGTTGTTGACCGTCAGCGTGCTGTTCACGTCCATCGTCACGTCCGGAGCCTCCCCGCTCAGCAGATCGTCGGAATCGATCTTCAGGACGTAATCGCCGCCCAGGCTGAATCCGAGGAACGTGAGATCGAGGGCGAAGGGGAAGGCGGCATGGAGGGTGCCGGCATCGGCGAGGTTGAACGCATTGCCGACCTGGATGGTGCCGTTGGCCAGGTTGGTGAGCGTCCCAGAGGTGATCCGCCCGCCGGTCAGAACGCTCTCGTCGGGGGTTGCGGCCACCGAGACCTCGAGGGCTACCGTGCCATTGGTGACTCCCAGGCTCTGCGCGCCGGCCGGGGTGTCGAAGCCGAAGTTGAATCCGCTCAGCCCGGAGGCGTTGACGGAGGCCTTGGCATAGAGGGAATCGATTTCGAGGAAGAAGCTGCCATCGCGGCCAAAGGCGAAGTCGAGGCCGACGCCGCTTTGGACGGTGACGGTCGGGGGGGCTCCGCTGAAGGCGGCGCCGAAGACACCCCCGAGGACATTCGTGAGCGCCTGGTTTACCGAGGAGGGGGCCAACTCGATGTTGACGTCCCACCACATGGGGTCCGTGCTCAGGGTGCCGTAGTGGGCCAGGACCCCTTTGACCAGGAAGGTGAAGCCGCCGAAGGTCGTGTTGTTCCACCCCTCGATGGTCGAGGTCACGAGGCTGGCCGCCGGGAGGCTGTTCAGGAAGGTGGCGAGGCGGTTCCTCAGGCCGTTGGTAATCGCGGTCCCTTGGTCGGCCAGGTCACCGAGCTTGGATCCGAGGAAGGGGATGGCCTCGAAAAACTCGCCGGCCCCGTCGAGAAAGTTCCCGACCGAGGCAAGGGCATCGAGTCCGTCCAGGATGACGGTATCCACCCCGACGGCCAGGGTGGGAGTCTGCACTATAGTAAGAGTGAGGCGGTCGGCGTGGTAGGTCGGCTTGAACGCCCAGTTGGGCTGACCAGGGATGGTGGCGGTGCCGAGCCAGTTGGCGAACTCGCCCGAGCGGGTCGCCCAGGTGACCACGTCGAAGGAGTCGCCGAGGGTGGGGACGTAACCGTTCTTGGGGGTGAAGAGGATCTGGAGAGTACCGTCGAGGGTGGCCGCGTTCGTGATGTCGAGCCAGTCGTAACCTGTTCCTTGTCCGGGCCCCTCGATCTCGATCTCGGTGACCATCCCGGGGCCGGGGGCATAATTGGTAACAATCGTGTGGCCAGGGGAATTTCCGGGGCGGAGGAAGCCGTTGCCGGTGACGGTGCCGAGGAGGACACCGGTGCCTTTGAGCACATCTTGGTGCCCAAGGTTGAGCGTGCCACCGTGGAGATCGATCACGGCGTCACGCGTAAGCTGCGTGACATTAGCGTCTTGCGGTGGTCCCTGGGCAGAGTGCAGGCTGGTTGTAAGCTGCTCTGCCCAACTGAAGGTCGCAGCCGCCGCCACGGGCTGGGCCGGCTCGTCGATGATCGCCTCGGCCCGCTGCGCCGGAGTCGGCTCGCTTGTGGCGGCCGTCTCTTCCGCGGCGGGAGGGGCAACATCGGGTTGCTCCTCGGGTTGAACCTCCTCCGCCACGGCGGCGGCTGAAGGCGTCTCCAAGGAGTCAAAAAGGGAATCGAGGCCAAGGCCGGCCTCGCTGGTGAAAGGGGTTTCGGACGACGCGGCGGTGGGGAAGAAGGAATCGGTCTGGACCATCTCCGCGCAGAGGGCGGAGGGAGCGGCGTCGGAGGACAAGGCTTCTGGCCGGTGTCCGACACCGTCCGCGGAGAGCAGAATCCGAGGCTCGAGGGCCTCGACTTCATACATCCTGCTGTTGCGGACAGTGTTCAAAGCATGGTGGGATCCTGCGCAGATCCCGGCAAGCGGTTCTCTCATCTGACGCCGGCCCCACGGGGCACCTGCATGCGATGCGAGATCCAAGAATCGATGGAGTGAGGTGATATCAAAATTAAGCATCCCTGTCAACGCACCAGGCGGTGCAATTCTCATTTCGCAGTTCAGCTTATATCACGATCCGTCCCCCCGCCGCCGGGGCTTATCCGATCAGGGCTGATCCCCATGATTTTGCTGTCTCGCGGCCTCGCTCGCAGCCCCGCAACCAGGCTGAACCCGCGGCTGAAGCGGGGCGTTCTACGTTCCGGCCGTAGCCAGGGCGAATCGTCAGGCTACGCTTGCCAAGGCCCTGGGTGATCGGCGAATGAATGCGCCGCATGAATCGTCTTCGTTCCGTTCTCTGCGCGGGGTTGTGGTCTCTCGCGCTGCTGGGGCCTGGATCCACCGAGGCCGCGGGGTTTTGGATCTGGGCGGATCCGCTGGAGGCGGAGGCGGTTACCCTTCGACGCTCGGTGACGGTGCCGGAGGGGGTTCGGGAGGCGGTGCTTTGGGCGGCTTGCGACAACCGGGCGCGGGTGTTCCTGGATGGGAAGGAAGTGCTGCGGAGCGACGATTGGTCGGCCGCCACCCGGGTGGACATGAGCGCAGGGATCCCGGCAGGGGTCCATGAACTCCGGGTCGAGGCGCGCAACGAAGGGGGGCCGGCGGGGTTCTTGGCCCGACTCAGGCTTGGGTTGTCCGACGGCAAGGAGGTGATCGTCGAGACGGACGAGCAGTGGGAGGGGCGGGCCTCGGGGGCTGGGGAATGGAAATCGGCGCGGGTGGTGGGGCGATACGGTGACGAGCCTTGGGGAGACCCCATGGGATTAGGGGTGGGGCGCCCCTTGGTGGTGGGGCCTGGCGACATCCAGGTGTTGCCGGGTTTCCGAGTGGAATTGATCCACGTAGTGCCGAAGGGGGAGGAGGGATCTTGGGTCAGCCTGACCGTCGATCCGGCGGGTCGGATTCTGGCCTGTGATCAGCACGGCGGGCTATTTCGGCTGACGCCCCCGGCGGTGGGGTCAGAGGGGAAGGCGGTGGTAGAACGGATCAAGACTGCGGTGGGGGGGGCCCACGGGCTCCTTTATGCGTTCGAGAGTCTTTATGTGATGGTAAACGAGCAAGGGGGGAAGCAGGGGTTATGGCGTCTGTTGGATCTGGACGGGGACGGGGAGTTCGAGGAGGAGCGCTGGTTGCGTCGGATCGAGGGCGGGGGTGAGCATGGGCCGCATGCGGTCGTGTTGGGACCGGATCGCGAGTCCCTCTATATCGTTAGCGGCAACCACACCAAACTCCCCGAGCACCTGGAGCAATCCCGGGCCCCCCGGACCTACGACGAGGACCAGATCATCCGTCGCCTTTGGGATGCCAACGGGCATGCCCGCGGGATACTGGCGCCAGGTGGCTACATTTGTCGAACCGACCCGAACGGGCGGGTGTTCGAGTTAATCAGCCACGGCTATCGCAACGCCTACGACTTTGCCTTTAACGAATTCGGGGAGATCATCACCTACGACTCGGACATGGAATGGGACGCGGGGTTGCCTTGGTACCGGCCGACGCGGATCTGTTTGGCCACCAGCGGAAGCGAACTGGGTTGGCGAAGCGGTTCCGGCAAATGGCCATCCTATTATATCGACAGCGTCCCGGCCTTGGTGGACATCGGCCCCGGAAGTCCGACCGGACTTGAATCCGGGGCCGGGGCGCGGTTCCCCGAGGAGTATCAGCGGGCGGTCTTCGCCAACGATTGGACCTACGGTACGATGTATGCCATCCACCTGACCCCACAGGGAGGGGCGTATCGGGCTGAGCGCGAGGAGTTTCTGAGCGGAAAGCCGCTCCCCCTGACCGACCTGGTGGTGAATCCCCACGACGGGGCGTTGTATTTCGCCATTGGCGGACGGCGCACTCAATCGGCGGTTTACCGGGTCACGTATGTGGGCAACGGCGGCACGGCCAAGGCCGTCGCGCGCGCCCCGACGCCCGAAATGCGAGTGCGATGGCGATTGGAGGGGCTTCATCGAGAGGGGGTTGGGGCGGAGGCGGTGGAGGAAGCGTGGCCGCATATGGGACATCCTGACCGCTGGGTGCGGTTCGCGGCCAGGATCGCGATCGAGCGTCAGCCTGTCCGTCTTTGGGTGGACCGTGTTTGGGAGGAGCAACGCCCCCAGGCCTTCTTTGAAGGGGTGGTCGCCCTTGCCCATGCGGGCGCGAAACCGCATCGCGATCAGGTCTTTCAGCGTCTTAATACTATAGATATCAGCACGTTAGGTCTTGAGGAACGATTGGCAATGATCAGGGCCTGCCAATTGGCGATGCTGCGGCTGGGTCCGCCGGAAGGACAGCTCCGGGAAACGACGGTGCGTCGCTTGGAAGGCATGTTCCCGGCCGATCATTTCGACCTGAACCGGGAACTGTCCTACACCCTCGTTGCGCTTGAATCCCCGTCGGCGGTTGCCAAGACCCTGCAGTTGCTGGCAACGGCTCGGGACACGGACGTTCGGTATGCGAGCGACGCCTTGCTTTCGCGCAACACGGGGTATGCGGACGCTTTCGCGAAGGCCTCGGCGAGTCGACCGAACCAGCAACAGATCGCTTACGCCTACGGGCTTCGGGTAGCCAAGGCGGGTTGGAATCCTGCGTTACGCCGGGCTTACTTTGGCTGGTTTCCGTCCACGGCACCGTGGCAGGGGGGCAATAGCCTGCGTGGGTTCCTCGAGAATTTCCGCCGGGAAGCCTTGGAGAACGTGCCCGACCCGGCGGAACGCCAAGCCCTGGACGAGTTGTCGAGCCGGAGGGAAGTGATCCTGCCTGAGGGGCTTGCGAGTCCGAAGGGTCCCGGGCGGGATTACGCCTTGGAGGACGTGATGGTCCTGGCGGGCAGTGGGTTGCGTGGTCGCAGCTTCGAGAACGGACGGGGGCTTTACCATGCGGTGGCGTGCTTTAGCTGTCATCGCTTCAACGGGGCGGGGGGCGGATTGGGGCCGGACTTGACGACGGCATCGTCCCGTTTCAGCCTGCGTGACTTGGTCGAGAACATCGTCGAACCGTCTCGAGTTATCTCCGATCAGTATGGTAGCGAGCAGGTTGTGTTAGACGACGGGACCAGCCTCATCGGGAGGGCTTACGAGGAAGAAGGCCGATTGCATGTGGTGTACGATCCGCGGAATCCGGATGAGAAGGAGGTGGTGGATGCGGGCCGGGTGAGGCACCGGACCCCTTACCCGGTGTCGTTCATGCCCACCGGGCTGTTAAACTCCCTGAACCCGGAGGAAGTCCTGGATCTTCTCGCCTATATACTATCAGGCGGCAACCCGCAGGCCTCGTACTTCCGGGCGGTCAGCCCTCGCTGAGCATCGCCAGAACGTGGCGCACTTCAGCATCGACTTGGTCGGGATCAGCGACGGTGGCGGCGACCGCTTGGCGGAAGAGTTCGCGGAACCGGCGGCGGAAGCGGTGAGTCGCAACGCGGGCGGCGCCGGCCGACACGCCCAGTTGCCGACCGATCTCCTCGTAGGGAATGGTGCCGCGCTCCGCGAACAGGCGGGGTCGGAGGACCTGGCATTCCTGGGGTCGCCCGGCCTGGGCGTATTCTCCCTCCAGGCGTTCCGTGACCTGCCAGAGGAGGGCCAGGGCCCACCGGCGGTCGTAGGCCTGGTCCGGGCTGATTCCGGGCGGGTCGGCGGCGAGCCGGCTTTCGGCAAGGGTGGAATCGAAGGAAATGACGTGGTGTCCACCCCCCCGTTTTTGGGTCCGCGCCCGGTGCCATTCGTTCGCGAGGAAGCGCCGGAGGGCCATGCGGAGGAACGTGCGGAAGCGGCCCTTTTCGGGCTCGACGGTTCGGAGATAGTCGCGTTCGAGGAGCCGGGCGAAGAACTCCTGGGTGAGGTCCTGGGCGTCGTGGGCGGAGTAACCGGAGCCGCGAACGAAGGCGTAGAGGGGGTACCAGTATTGGCGGCAGAGGGCCTCGAGGGCGGCCCCGCTGGTGGGCGAGTCCCGATCCTTGGCCGCCAGGACGACCGACCATCGGGTGGTGACGAACAGTCCATCCGGCGGGCTCCCTTTCGAGGCCTGGGTTTCGGGGCGGGACATTTACCGGAGAAGATACGGAAGGCGATGGGGGCGTTACAGGGAAAACCGCTGATCAACTTGCGTCATGGCGTTCAGTAGACCATATTGCGCCCGCTTCGGGTTCAGCCCGACCGCGGAAAACCGAAACCTCAACACACTATCTAATTACGCATGAAGAAGTTGCTCTCGTTGCTGGCCGCTCTGGCCCTCACCATTTCCCTCAGTGCCGGCGATTACCCTGATATCTCGGTGAAGGATCTGAAGAAGGCGATAGCCGACAAGAAGGTGACGCTGATCGACGTGAACGGGACCGGTTCCTGGAAGGATGGGCACATCCCGGGCGCGATCGATTGGCAATCGAGCAAGGACAAGTTGGCCAAGTTGCTGCCGCAGGACAAGAACGCGCTGGTGGTGGCGTATTGTGGCGGCCCGCAGTGCGGAGCCTATGCCGCCGCCGCCAAGGCCGCCAAGGCGCTCGGTTACAAGAACGTCAAGCACCTCAGCGCGGGCATCTCCGGCTGGAAGGAGGCCGGCGAGAAGACCGAGAAAGGCAGTTGATCGAGCCGCCCAGGTCGACGTTGGAACTCGACGAGGTTCTCCCCGGTGTCCCCTGAGACTGCCGGGGTGAACCCAGCAGAAAGGGGCCGGTCCTTGGCAGGAGGACCGGTCCTTGTCGTTTTCCGCAGTTCTCCTCTTTCGGGTAGTAATCCCCCTCGCCCCTTCCCTAGCGAGGAGATTGGCTGTCATTTTCTGGAGCGGGCTTGACGTGGGGCGGACTTAGGCCCATGCAAGCGGGGTTCACCTGTATACGCATGAGAACCCCTGCCCTCTTCACCTCCCGTCGCCACTTCCTCCGCACCACCACCGCGGTCTCGGCGTTCGCTCTGGTGCCAGCGTGTGTGCTCGGCCGGGGGGCCGAGCCTGTCCCGAGTCGCCGACTGAACCTCGCCGCCGTGGGTGCTGGTGGTCGGGGGGCGGACGATTTGGCCGACCTCGAAGGGGAGAACATTGTGGCTCTCTGCGATGTGGACTGGGACCAGGCGGCCGGTAGTTTCAAGAAGTATCCCAAAGCCAAGCGTTACCGGGATTTTCGGCGGATGTTGGAGGAGGAGAAGACGCTCGACGGGGTGGTGGTGGCAACGCCCGATCACACCCATGCGATCGTCTCCATCACCGCCATGCAGATGGGGCGGCATGTTTACTGCGAGAAACCGCTGACCCGCACCGTGGTGGAGGCCCGGGCGATGGCCAAGGTGGCCGCCGAGCAGAAGGTGGTGACCCAGATGGGCAACCAGGGCATGGCCTTCGAGGGGAATCGCCAGATCAAGGAGTGGCTGCAAGACGGCGCGATCGGGCCGGTGCGCGAGGCCCACGTTTGGTCCGACCGGCCCACTCATAAGGGCAAGTTGCCGCTGTGGTGGCCCCAGGGGGTGGAGCGTCCCCAGGACACCCCCCCGGTGCCGGCGCACCTGGATTGGGACCTTTGGTTGGGGCCGGCGCCCTGGCGACCTTATCATCCGGCCTACGTGCCGTTCCGCTGGCGGGGTTGGTGGGATTTCGGGAGTGGCGGACTCGGGGACATGGGCATCCACAATCTGGCCCCGGTGTTCGACGCCCTCGAATTGGGCGCGCCGTCGCGGGTGAGCGCCAGCTCGACGCCCGTCTATCCGGAATCCGTGCCGATGGCCTCCATGGTTACCTACGACTTCGCCGCCCGGGGCCGGCATCCGGCGGTGCGCGTGTATTGGTATGACGGCGGCCTGATGCCCCCGCGGCCGCCCGCGCTGGATCCGGACGACGAATTGGATCGGGAGGACGGCATCCTCCTGGTGGGAGATCGCGGCACGATGTACGTGGAGGGCTGGGGGGGACGGCGTCCCCGGCTGCTCCCCAACCTCCGCGACCGCGAATACCAGCGTCCGCCGCCTTCGTTGCCCCGGTCCGCCGGCCATCATCGGGAATGGGCGGACGCCTGTCGTGGGGTGGGCAAAACCGCCTCGCCTTTCGGGTTTGCGGGTCCCTTGACCGAGGCGGTGTTGTTGGGGATGGTGTCAGTGCGGGCGGGTGGGCAGGTGCTCGAGTGGGATCCGGAGAACCTGCGGGTGGCCAACCTGCCCGAGGCGAACGCGTTCCTGCATTACGATTACCGCTCCGGGTGGAGTTTCTAGCGAGGCGTGACCTCAGGACCCGCTCCGGCCCCCATTTTCGTGCAACGCGCCTTCGCCGTCTGGACCCCAATTTCCACGCCTCGCTCTGTAGAATCCTTGCCGGCAGGAGGGACGGGACGAGAACTTGACTCGACTTGATCAAGTTCTGGGCGGCAAGGATTCTAGCCCGCATACTTCACCCGCGCTTCCGAAGAGCCACGCTCTGTCGATCGACACGACCGTACCCCTCACCCCTTACCCTCTCCACAACCCCTTGCCGCAGCGCAATTCAGAGGGGTTGGGGAGAGGGAGAAAGGGAGAGGGGGTATGCTGGCTGCGAAACGACCTGGCGACCGTCACATTAGCGTGGATCGCAGGAGACGGGTCGGCATAGATTCGCTGCATGCTCACAAAGCCCTCGTTTCCTCGCCCCCTGGTCGTGACGTTCCTGGTCGTGGTCTTGGCGGGGTGGGCCCTCGGCGGGTTGCGCCCGGAACAGCTTCGCTGCGAATACCTGGACGACCCCATTGCCATCGACACACCCCATCCGCGCCTAAGCTGGGCCTTCGCCTCCGGGGGCCGAGCCGAGCGGCAGACGGCCTATCAAGTCGTGGTGGGATCCACGCCTCGCGACCTTGGACGAGGGGCGAAGGTGCTTTGGGATTCGGGGAAAGTGCTTTCCGCCGAGCAGAACCAGATCGAGTACGCGGGACGCCCGCTCGCCGCCAATGAGGAATGCTGGTGGCGGGTGCGGGTGTGGGACGGGGAGGGACGCCCGGGGGCATGGAGCGAGACCGCCCGGTGGCGGATGGGATTGCTTCGCCCCGAGGATTGGCAAGCGCGCTGGGTGGGAGCGCCGGCGGAGGACAGCGCGCCGGTTTGGGAACGGCTGGCTTGGGTGTGGTATCCGGACGACGACCCCCGGAGGGCGGCCCCGGTCGGGGCGCGGTTCTTCCGCCAACGGCTCGCGTTACCGAGCGGCGGACGGCTCCGTGCCGCGACCCTCCTGATCGCGGTCGACAACACGCATCGCGTGTTCGTGAACGGGGTGGAAGTTGCGCAGGGGGGAGGGTGGAACGTCTTGCAGGCGGTCGACCTGAGGTCGCACCTCCAGCCTGGGGCCAACGTGCTGGCGGTCGAGGCCATGAACGGGGCGACGGGGCCGAACCCGGCCGGCCTGCTCGGATGCGTGCGCCTGGAACCGGAGACGGGCCCCGAAACCGTCGTGCCCATCGATGCCTCCTGGAAATGCGCTCGGGAGGCGGCGGAAGGGTGGACGAAGTTGGATTTCGACGATTCCGGGTGGGTGGCGCCGAAGGTGTTGGGAGCCTACGGCATCGAACCGTGGGGCCGTCCGTCGGCCGGGATGGCCCCCCTGCCCTGGTTCCGCCGCGAGTTCGCGGTCGAGAAACCGGTGCGCCGCGCCGTGGTGCATGTGACCGGTCTCGGGCATTATGACCTCTTCCTCGATGGCCGTCGCGTGGGCGAACGCGTCCTCGATCCGGCCTGGAGCGCCTACGACAAGACGGTCTATTACGCCACGTTCGATCTCACCCGCGGGCTGTCGCCGGGGCGGCACGCGTTCGGGATCATGCTGGGCAAGGGGTTTTACAACACCCGCGGCGACCGGCGCGTGCACGGGGTGGCCGCGGACCGGCCGTTGCGGTTCATCCTCCAAGCGCATCTCACGCACTCCGACGGCTCCGAATCGGTGCTGGTCAGCGACGAGTCCTGGCGCACGGCGCCCGGGCCCATCACGCATAGCGCCATTTTGGGCGGCGAAGACTACGATGCCCGGCGTTGGGTCGAGGGCTGGAACCGGCCTGGATTCGATGACCGGGGCTGGCGCCCGGCGCAAGCGATGGACGGCGGCCCCGCCACCCTGCGGGCCACCTTCGCCCCGCCCCTCACCTGGCATGACGTTTGGTCGCCCGTCCTCATCGACGAACCCGCGCCCGGGGTGTTCGTCTACGACTTCGGCCAGAACGCCTCGGCGGTGCCTCGCCTCAAGGTCCGGGGCCGCGCCGGTCAAACCGTGCGCCTGACCCCCGCCGAGCAGCGGCATGGCATGCATCCGCGCCGCAACGACGGACGCGGCGCGGTCAACCCCGCGGGCGTCGGGAGCCCGAACTACTTCGAATACACCCTGCGCGGCGGCCCCACGGAACAATGGACCCCGCAGTTCAGCTACAGCGGATTCCAATACCTCCAGGTCGAGGGCGCCGTCCCCGCCGGGCGACCGAATCCCGGCGGACGCCCGGTTGTCGAGAGTCTCGAGTCCGTGCATGTGCGCAGCCACGCGGCGCCCCGCGGCCAGTTCGCCTGTTCGGAACCCCTCTTCGAACGGATCGACCGCCTCGTCGATTGGGCCGTGCGCGCCAACCTCTCCCACGTGCTCACCGACTGTCCTCATCGCGAGAAACTCGGCTGGCTCGAGGTGGCCTACTTGATGGGGCCGTCCATTGCCGGGCGCTACGACGTGGCCCGATTCTACGGCAAGGTGGCGCGCGATTGCGCGGAAGCCCAGCGCCCGGACGGCTTAGTGCCCACGGTCGCCCCGGCCTATCCGGCCTTCAGCGGCGGGTTCGCTTACACGCCCGAATGGGGGGCGGCGGCGGTGGTGGTGCCGTGGCTCGTGCACACCTGGACCGGCGACCGCCGGGTGTTGGCGGAGAACATCGCGGCGATGAAGGGGTTTGTGGATTACATGGAGAAGACCGCGACCGACCTGGTGCCCGTGCCGGGGCTCGGGGACTGGTACGACTACGGCCATGGCAAGCCGGTGGGCGCGTCCCAGTTCACCCCGGTCGAACTGAGCGCCATGGCGACCTTCCAACGATGCGCCCGGATCGCGGCCGACGCCAGCGGGGTTCTGGGGCAGACGGCGGACCAGCAGCGTTACGCCGATCTGGCCGCCCGGGTGACCCGCGCGTTCAACGCCCGCTGGTTCGACGGCGTGGCCGAATACCGCAACTCCGGCAGCCCTCAATGCGCCAACAGCATGGCCCTGGTCCTGGGCCTGACCCCGGCCGACCGCACCGAGGCGGTCCTCGCCCGCGTGGTCGAGGACATCCGCCAGCGCGGGAATCAGCAAACCGCCGGCGACATCGGCCACTGGTACCTCCTGCAGGCGTTGGGCCGCCACGGCCGGCACGACGTCATCCACGACCTCACCCTCCGCACCAACCTCGGCAGCTACGGGTTCATCGTGAACAACGGGTGGACCTCGATGCCGGAGGCATGGGATGCGGACACGGGGGCCTCGATGAACCACTGCATGCTCGGGCACATTCAGGAGTGGTTCCTGGGCGACGTGGCAGGGATTCGGCCGGACGAAACGGCGCCTGGCTTCGCCCGGGTTGTGATCGCCCCGCAACCGGTGGGCGCGCTGACCTGGGCCAAGGGCGAGTATCGGTCGGTGCGCGGGCGGATTGCCACCGCGTGGCGTCGGGAGGGCGGCCGTTTCACGTTGGCGGTGACGGTGCCGGGCAACGTGGTGGCGACGGTGCGGTTGCCGGCGGCCGTGGGGCAACCGATCCGGGAAGGGGGCCGGGCCGGGATAGTGGGGCGTGGTTGGCGGTTGGTGGGCCACGAGGCAGGCGTCGCGACCCTCGAAGTGGGCAGCGGCCGCTACGAGTTCGCGTCCGCCCTGCCTGGGGCGGGGCGCGAGCGCGAGTGACCGGAGCGCCGCCCCAAGCGGGCCCCACGGGAAAGGAGCCAGGTTCAGAGTATCAGGGGAACGATTGGGTGACAGGTTCGTGGTGAGGGGTGAGCGTGAGGGGCGAGCATGAACCTGTCACCGTGTACCCCCCGGGGGTGGACAATCCCTGATGCACGTGCATCGCGGATTGTCCTGGGCCGGCACGGCCGGGTTGCTGGGGCTTGCCATCGCAGCGAACCTGTCACCTTGCTCATAAATCGTGAATTGGGAAGGGCCTCCTCACCTGTCTGCCGGGGCACAGGCAGGCGCCGGGTGCTACGCGGAAGGACAAAAAACAGATGCCACCGCGAGCAATGCGGCGCCGAGGCCGCAGCCCATTCCACTCGCCCGATTCCATTGCTTTCTCTGCCGCAATTCCGCATAACATCAAGCTCGAGGACCTGCCCGAACCCGTTTCCAGCTACCGAACCAATCCCGACCTCGCCAAAGAAGCCCCCCCCACGCACCGCAGGCCAGCCGCCAAGCCAGCGCCTCGCCCCTCGTGGACCCAGGCTCTGGGGATAGCCCCTGCCAGGCATCGCGTGAGGCCTCTCATCGTTCGTGCCCTGGTCAACAATTCAGACGCGACCCCATTTTCCCAATTACGAACACCGACCGGCTTGACGACCCCGCGGCCGGTTGGGTGTTAATCGAACGCGGCTGACCGTAAATCTGCCATCGCCTTCAATTCAGCCACGAAGCGGGCCAGGCGATGGCGGTTGTTGTAACGGAACAGCGTTTCGACCAAACCGCGATGGATGCGCCCCTGGTGGCGGGCGTAAAGCACGCACAGCCACCGGTAGTAAACCTCCAGGCTCTTCATGTTCTGCGGAAAGACGATCTTGACCAGTGCATCCAACAGCTCATCGGTTCGGTCGTCGAAGTAGCATCGCAAATCCGGCTCCGGCCCGCCCAGCGGCGGCCGATAGCGCTGCGCGAACACGTAGGCGCCCGGCAGGGACCGCAGAAACCGGAACCGCTCCACATCCTGCGCCAGGGTTGTGTTGAACCCATACATGCACACGAATTCCACCGCATCCCGCCCCGTCGTTCCCAGCCAGCCATAGTGCCGACGCAACCCCTCCAGGCCGCGGTTGTCGTTCAGGCTGAAATGGAGCACACGCCGCGTAAACCGAACGTTGGATGCCTGAACGCGCCGCAGCAGGGCAGCCGTCTCGGGCCTCAAGTAACGCAGGTCCAGCGTTTGATTGAAGTTCACCTCCAGCTCGCGGCGCACCATCGCCTCCAACACCTCGGGGGCCGATGCGTGGGCCAGCAGGTTGTCATCCAATAAAATCAGTCTGCGGCGCCCCTGCAGGACCGAGTCGAGATCGGCCACCACCCGGGGCCGCCCCTCCTTCTCCGGAACCACACAGAAGGAGCAGTGACGCGGACAGCCACGGGTCAGAAACCCGATCGCCCGGTCGCCCAACTCCGGATAGAGGGAGAAGTCCGGTTCCAGCGACTCCACGGCCTCGGGCAAGCGCTGCCGCAGATCCACCCCCGACCCGCCCACCTGCAATTCGGAACCGTAATGCGCCCGCAGGCCCTCCAGGCGGCGCAACGAACCGGGAAACGAGAACACGCAACTCGCCGCCACTACCTCAGCATGCCCGTCTACCCTGCCCCGGCGTCCCAGCACCACCCGCCGGCCTTCGTTCCGGTAGGCTCGCGCCAATTTCATCAGCGCCAGGTTGGGCAGCCGGCTGTCCACATCGATCAAGAGCACCGACCCCGGACGCAAGCGGGGCCGAGGGCCGGCCCGCTCCGGCGCCGCCCGCTCCGGGATGGCCAGCGTCTTCGACCGCAACTCCCGGGAGACGAACGGCTGCTGACGCGTTTCCAGGCGCACGATAAACTGCACCTCCGGAAACACTCGGTCGAGCGCGTCGAAGCACGCGCTCCATGCGCGCGCCGGAACGCCTGGCGCCAACCCGTCGAAGATCGCCACGCCCGCTTGAGCGAACGGATCTGACCGCCCGTCCGTAGCCTCCAGGACGTGCCGGGCCACATCCAGGAACACGACCGCAAGGGTCCGCTGCCAGCCCGTCCACTGAAGCCAATCTCTTCTGAAGTCATGCCCCGTTTCCAGCCAACGCTCCCTCCCAAACCCCAGGAGCGCGCCCAACTCCTCGCTCAACCTCGTCAAGTAGCCGCGCGACCGGCCGCGTCCATAGCGAACTCCCTTCAGACGCAACCGCTCCAGGAACGCCAGCGGATCCGTTAACCGGGCGGCCGGGTCGAACAGCGACGCGGTTCGCGTCAACCGATGGTGGACGTCCGAGAACTCGAAGCGATCCGTCCCGGCATGCGGCCGAAGCAGCCGGCCGTAGCCCAACAAGAGCCAACCCCGACTGCTCTGACGCGCCGTCAACGCCCCCAGCGAGACGTCCTGTGCCGGCGCCTCCATTTCGCGAAGATGCAACGGCCGCAGGCTCGTCGGGGTCACTTCCCAGCCCGTTTGGCGGCGCACCGGCTGCGTCAGCCCACGCTCCCACCGCGCGTGCCGAATCAACCCGCACTGCACCCGCCCCGTCGTCCTTCGGCCTCCCAGAATCGCCCTCCGCACCGAGGCCGGCAGCCCCAACGCCTGGGTCCGGCCGCAGCAGCCCAACACCAAGCCCGCCAGGAACGCCGTCCCGCCTTCCGCTTCCCCCAACACGGTCCACTTCCGCAGCTCCCCGGGGCCGGCTGAAAAATCCCACGCCCGCCCCTCCGAGCGGGCGTCGTCAGTCAGGCGAAGCCATTCCACGTGCACGTTCCGAAGCTAGCCGCTCCCCCTCAGCTCGAACACCTCATTCTCGATTCCGCGCCCGTCCGTCTAGCCTGCATATTTCACACGCAGTTCGAACCCGCCACGGTCTGTCGATCGACCAGACCGTACCCCTCACCCCTTACCCTCTCCCCAACCCCTTGCGGCGAAGCGTTTCAGAGGGGTTGGGGAGAGGGAGAGAGGGAGAGGGGACATGCTGGCGGTGAGACATTCGGGTTAGGGACCATGAACCTGGACCGTGGGGGGGAGCGTGCCCAGGAGCCGCCCAGGGCGTCCGACATGGCGGCTCGTCAGGAGCCTCCCCACCCACCGTGGCTGGGAACGGGGTCTTGGGATTGGCGGCTGGCGCAGGCTCAGACCAGGTCGAGGTCGATTTCTTCCGGGCGCCAGAGGCGGCGGCCCTCCATGCCGCCCGCCACCACCAGGGTCTGGCCCGTGACGTGCCGGGCCAAATGGTCGGACGCGAGGTAAACGACCGCGTTGGCCATGTCCTCGGGGCGGCCAATCTGGGGCAGCGCCATGGTCGCGGTGACGCGTTGGACGATGGCGGGGTCCTTCAGCTTGGGGGCGGTGCGCGGGATGAGGGTCCAACCCGGGCACACGCAGTTGACCCGGCCTCCACAGTAATCGGCCGTGTGCGGGGCGATCCGCGCGAATTCGTTTTTCATCGTGCGCGTCAGGCCGTAAGCCAGGGCGGCCTTGGCGGAGGCGTAGTCCGCATGGCCCGCCTCGCCGAACACGCCGGCGGTGGAGGCGACGAGGACCGCGTTGCCGCGGCGCTGGCGCGCGACCAGGCGGGCGAAGCCGCGCAGGCTGAGGAACACCGAAGTCAAGACCGCATCCAGCGTGGCCCGCCATTGGCGCAGCGACATCTCGTGCAAGGGCACGTCCCGGGTTTCCCAGGAACCGGCGTTGGCGACCAGGACATCGACGCGGCCGAACTGGCGAGTGGCGGCGGCGAACAGGCGGTTCACGTCGGGTTCGCGGGTGAGGTCGGCGCGCGCCGCCAGGGTGGGGACGTCGCCGAGTTCCTTTTGCAGGCGCAGGATGGGGGCGCGTTGGGATCGGTAATGGAGGACGAGGCGGGCGCCTTCGGCGGCGAAGGCGCGGGCGATGGCCTGGCCGATGCCCCCGGAGGCGCCGGTGATGAGGACGACGTGGTCTTGGAGTTGGGTGTTCATTGGGGGCGCGGCGCGGGCAAGAGGTCGCGGAGCAAGACGGCGAACCCGGGCAGGGCGGTTGAAGACAGGGGCTCGGCCTCAGTGACGGCGATCTGCTGGAGGTAGCCGTGGGGGGAGGGTTGACGGTAGAGGGTGGCGGCACGGTCCTCGGGGCAGATCATCCAGTATTCAGGGATGCCCGCCTCGGCGTAGATGGCCGACTTGGAACGGTCGAGTTCGAGACTGCTCACAGCCACTTCCACGACGAGAAGGGCCGTCGTGGGATGAGCCTCGGCCCAGTCGTCAGGGCTACCTCGCACCACCGAGAGATCGGGCTCCGGTTCCGAATCACGGAGCGTGAGCGGGCCTTCCCGGCGGATCTCGAGGCCGGGCGGCGCCTGGGCCAGCAGATGTTTCATGAGCTTTTGGGCCACCAGTTCGTGCAAAGGAGATTTCGACGTTTTGGCCACCATGATCCCGCGGAGCAACTCGACGTTCTCGTCTACCATGCCAAGGGCCGCAAGCCGGTGGTAGGTGTCCACGGACATCGGATGCACGCGAGACCGGACGCTGGGGAGATCGAGCAACGCCGTCATGGGAGGCAGGCTAGCGCGCCGGCAGCAAATCCACAAGCGCCGGCCAGTCCGCAGCCGCAATTCTCGTTTTGAAAAGGGCCTCCCCCTCTCCCCTTCCCTCCCCATGAACCGGAAAGGCAGAAGGCAGAGTGCAAAAGGCAGAATTCGTGC
>CAZVRY010000035.1:0-36955 GCA_964629545.1 uncultured Verrucomicrobiota bacterium
GCGGGGCACCCAGCGCGGCGGAATGTAGTAGCCGTTGGGCTCCGTGCCGAACTGCGGATAAATCGGGAGCGCGACCTTGGCCACGTGGACCAGGTAGTAAAGCGGGTGCTGCCGGTTCTCCTTCCAGGTGCCGTCCTGGTTCATTTCGATCAACCCCTGCAGCCGAATGTGCCCGACACAGGCGGCCATGCAGCGGGTCTGCATGGGCAACCCGCCCCCATGTTGATCGCGGCCTTCGACGCGCGGGAAACAGGCGATGCACTTTTCGCTGACCCGCGTGGTGCCGCGGTAAAGGGTCTTCTTGTAGGGACACGCCTCCATGCATTTGCGGTAACCGCGGCAGCGCTCCTGGTCGATCAGCACGATGCCGTCCTCCGGGCGCTTGTAGATCGCGTTGCGCGGGCAGGCGGCCAGGCAGGCTGGGTAGCTGCAGTGATTGCAGATCCGGGCCAAATAGAAGAACCAGGTCTTGTGCGCCGGCAGCGTCTCGCCACCCTTGAAATACTGGCCCCGGGCGCCCTTTTCCGCTCCGGTCGGATTATCCTCGTAACGATTCGGCGCGGCCCATTCGTCGTCGGTTGGCAGATAGCCGAGCGCGCGATTGGCGCCTTCGGGACCGAGGAAAGTCTTGCTGGCTTCGAAAATGGTTTTGCCGTTGAACTTGCCGTAGGGCCCCAACTTCTCGCGAGGTTCACCCGACCAGGTCTGGCCGCCCGGGTTGGCCTGCTCGAGCAGGTCGAGCGTCTTGACGTCCCAGTGGTGCGGATAGCCGCCGTAAGGTTTGGTCTCGACGTTGTTCCACCACATGTATTCCTGGCCTTTGCCGAAGGTCCAGGTCGACTTGCAGGCCATGGTGCAACTCTGGCACCCGATGCAGCGGTTGATGTTGAAGACGAAGGCGAACTGCTCGTTCGGATAGGCCGCCTCGTAGGGATACTCCATCTCGCGGCCGAGTTGCCAGTTAAGGACGTTGCTCATGGGAAGTGTTGGGTGGAGGACGAGGGTGGGGAACGATTAGTGAAGGAGCTTCGGCAAAGGAGCTCCAGTGGGATCGACCAGCGCGGAATCGAATTCGATCTGCTGGGAGGACGGCAGCCGTGGCTCCTCGGTTTGAGCTTTGAGCTTTGAACTTGGAGCTTCGGCGGATTCCGGATCGCCGGCATCGCTTGACCCGCCGGCCACCGCCGTCGGCCACGTCGCCCTCCGCCCCCAGCGCGCAAACGTTTCGCTGATGATCTCACGGACGAACGGTTCGCCGTGCTTTTGCAGGACCATGTTGGGACCGAGGTAGTGCGTGTTCCGGAACAGAGCGAGGATCTGGATCGGCGCGTAGCCCAGGCGCATGAACTCCTCGACAAAGCACTCAGCCATGTCGCGCGTCGTATCCTCGCGGGTGACCAGACCGACGCCCGATAATTCCATCGGATCGTCGAAATCAAATTCGTCTTTAGGCATGGAGTATTCGGGTTACCAGGGGACTCAAAGCTCAGGAATCGTGGCTATTCATAGCTCTGGGCCTGGCCTTCGCCTTGGGCGATGAAGCCGCCAGCGAGGTATTTCTTCATGACCGTGTTCTCCGCGTGGGGCGACATACCGCTGGTGCCGGGCTTCCACGCCCCCTTGCCGCCCAACCCGCCGTCTTCGGCTTTGGTCACACGGACCAGGCATTCCTTGGGCACGGTGTTGACGGCGTGGTTGTCCGCCTCGCCGCCGAAGATGAACTGCATGGCGGTCTTGGCCTTGTGAAAGAGCGTGTCGGTCTGGTGCATCGGCATGTGCCAGTTGCGTGTGATCGACTGCTGAGAGCCGAAGCGGAAGTTCGAGATGTAACCCTCGTCCGTGAGCGAAAGGCCGTCGGGCCGCGTCTGCTGCGCCTTCACCGTCTTCTCCGTCGCAATGAAGGAGCCATGTTTCATCATGATGACGTGGTAGGGATAGGCGGCGTTGAAGGTCACGCGCAGCATGAGGCGGCTCACCTTGTAGAACGGATCGCTGGGGGTGGCGCCGAGGTAGGGCCGGTCGGCCGGATTGGCGTCCACGTAAACGTAATCGCCGTCGTTCAGCCCGAGATCGCGGGCGGCCTGCGGGTTGAGATGAACCTGATGCTCGCTGACGTTGGGCAGGCGCCGGTCGATGCGATAGGGGTCGCCGAAGTTGGAGTTCCAGATCAGGTGCCAGTCCACGTTGGCCCAGGAGGAATGGACCGAGTGCCGCGATTTCGGGGTCAGGCAGTAAAAGTGGAAGCCCTTTTCCCAAAGGAAATTCTTCGACTGTCTAGCCTCGCCCCAGCTCATTTTCACATTCCGCACCGTGCGCGCGTCCCAGTGCTCGGCGTCGAGCGGGATGCCCCAATCGTTCGGGCGCACCAACGGATTAGAGCTGACGATCACGTTGGGGAGGTAAGGCGTGGCTTCGGGGCCTTCGCGATGGACGATGAAGTTCTCCCCGCAGGCCACCGCGGTCGGGTCGTCGGTGTAGGAGTTGAGCCGGCCCGTCTCGGTGTAGAACGGGTAGTTGTCGCGGATCTGCTCGAAGAACGGGATGCGCGGATAGGACCGGAAGAGCATCAAGGCGCCGCCGGGCGGCCCGTACTTGCCGGCCATGATGTCCGCCAGTTGGTAGCCCGCAGTGGTGGTGCTGGAGTCGAGCAAACGCTGGATGTAAATCCGCCGCTTACCCTCGTGCTCGAACTTGAAGTGGCTGTGAAAGCGCTTGTCGCCCGTCACCTTGCCCAGCGCCGCCGCAATCCCAGCCAGGATCGTCAGATCGTCCTTGGAATCGTAGAGTGGCTTGATCCCGCCTTTCCAGATTTGCAGGAACGGATTGGAGCAGCTCGCCGTGATCTCCAGGTCGTTGAACTCCACCCAGGAATTGGCCGGCAGGCCGAAGTCCGAGTATTCCACCGACGCCGTCATCTGGGTGTCGATGGTGCAGATGAGCTCGACGTTCGGGTTGACGTTCTTGATCACGCCGTAGGCCCACTTGGCGTTGTTGATCAGGTTGACGTTGGTGGTGAAGATCGCCTTGGTCGGCGAGGGCATATGGGTCTTGCCCGTGAAGACCTTGCGGCCCTCCTTCGGTGTCTCGACGATGAGCGGTCGGTCGCCGTGGTTCCAATAGGCGGGTTCTTCATCCTTGGTGTAGGCGTGCGCGTGGATATCGCGGCCGTGAGCGTTGGGGTCCAGATTCTGCTCAAACGGATCTTCGGCGACCCAGCCTTTGAAGCCCGGCCCTGTCACCTTGCTGCCCTGGAACAGCGCCGCTTTGTAATTGCCCGCCCAGCCATGACAACCCGCGCCTGGCTTGCCGATGTTGCCCGTGAGCATGAGAGGCAGGTAGGCGGCCCGGTTGCCTTCGGTGGCGTGGAACCAGTGGTTGATGCCTTCGCCCTGGTGGATCGAAGCCGGCTTGATCGTGGCCAGGTCCTTGGCCAATTGCAGCATCAGCTCCTTCGGCGCCTGCGTGATCTCCGCCACCGCATCGAGGTCGTAGTCCTTCAGGTGAACCTGGTAGTGAGTCCACGCGGTGGCCACTTCCACTTCGGAACCGTCCACCAATCGAACCTTGCCCTGCCAATCCAGGGTGGGGTCGATGCCGGACTGGGCCAGGGTGCCTCCGACCATGTCGCGCGTGATCGCTTTGGGCGAACCGGACTTGGCGTCCCAGACGACGAAGTCACCCAACTGCTTGTGCTGTTCGTCGGTGATGTTCTGCACCTTCTTGCTCGGCCCCTCCTCGGGCAGCGTGCTCTCGTAATTCGGGAACACCTCGGCGGCCCGGAGCCGGCGCAGGTTGTCGGTGCGCACCAAGAGCGGGAAATCCGTGAACTGCTTGACGAAGGTCTCGTCGTACCAGCGGTTGTCCATCATCACCCGGGTGATGCCCAGCCAGAGCGCGGCGTCGGTCGAGGGGCGGATCGGAATCCAATAGTCGGCCTTGGTGGAGGGGGCGCCGTATTCGGGGGCGATGACGACAATCTTGCAGCCACGTTCCATGCACTCGATGAACCAGTGCGAGTCGGTGAGCTTGTTCTCGACCAGGTTCTTACCGTCCATGACGATGAGCTTCGAGTTGCGGAGATCGTTGAAATCCGACTCGGAATTCTGGAGGCCGTGGACCCACGGATGGCCGGGTGCCTGGTCGCCGTGCCAGGTGTAGTTGGACCAAATGCGCGCGGCCCGGGCTTCCTCCGGCTTCACGCCGCGCACGTGCACGTCCAGCAAGGCGAGCGAGTTGGCGAGCCGGTACATGCCGTACTTGCCGAGCACGCCGAGCAGCCCCATCCCTCCGCGCATCTTGATCGTGCGCGTCCCGGCGCCGCCCATGTCGTCGATCATCTCCTTCGGATACCCCTGCGCTTCGAGCAGACGGACGCCCTCCGGCCCGCTGTAACGGCGGGTGATGGCGACAATCCCGCGGGCGAGGTAATCGAAGGCCTGGTCCCAGGGCAGCCGGGTGAACTTGTCCGTCCCGCGCGAATCGAATTTGTACTTAGCCTTCAGCTCGGGCGTGAGCTCGGGGAAACCGTCGTCGGCCCAGCGCTTCCAACCGCGGCGCACGATCGGATGTTTCAAGCGATAAGGCCCGTAAAGGATGCGGTGAAAAGTGTAGCCCTTGGCGCAGTGGCGATTGCCCCAGTTGGCCGTGGCGTGGTTGCCGTAGAGATCGGAGTAGCTCGCCACGTCGAATTCCTCGCCGAGCCGCACGATGACCCCATTTCGCACGTGCGCTGTGATCCGGCAGTTGTGGGTATCGTTCGGCGCGCAGACCCAAGAGAAGGAGCGGTCGTAGGCGTATTGGTTGCGGTAGAGTTGCTCCCAGTTGCGGTTCGGATAACGGGCCAGGGGATTGGCCAGATCGTCCACGGCGTCCTGGGCCTGGAGAAAACGCAGGGGTAGAAACTGCGCCGCGGTCAGGCCGGCTCCGACCAGGCCGCTGCGCCGGATGAAATCGCGCCGGGAAAAAGGTTGATCGTTGCTCATAGCTGAATCACTGGGTGGGGGAACGGCGGCGGCCGGGCCCGGGTTCATTCGAGGACGAGCTGGAACCAATTGCTGATGACCTTGCGGCCGTTGCGATCGCGTTGCTCGCCGTTCCAGACGGCGAACGAAACGGGCACCGCCCGGCCCTTGGCAAATTGCGCGTCATCGCGGTCCCGCGACTTGAGCGGGCGGATGAAGACCACATTCCAGGAGCCGGCAGACCACGCGCCGCGACCCTGGACATTCTGGCGGCCGGGCGATTGCGACTGGAACGAACCGAACCCGCGCGCGTTGGCGTCTTCCACGGCGGTCGTGTGCGCCCCCGCCATAATGTTCCCGGCCTGGAGCGCGGTGGCGAACTGACGTTCCGGCTGGAAATAGGTGTCGACGTGCATGGCCTGATAGGTTTCCCGCACATCCGGCCGCACGCCTTCCGCCTCGGCCTGCCAACCGGCTTTCCATTGCCAGATGTTGACGGGGTTGTCGCGGTCGCCCATGCCCAGGAAGGCGAACTTGCCCGAGAGCGAAAACTGGATCGCCGCGGCGTCCTGGAAATCCTGAACGCGGACCGGCGCGCCGTTGGGGAGGTCATCCTTCCACTGACAGAGAATCATCAGTTTCCGGCCATCGTGCACGGCGGTCACGGCCACTGCGTAGACCAGTTCCGGCTCCGGCCAGAGCGGGTTCAAAGGCACGCGCACCGCATCCAACCCATCCCAGGCCGCGTCCATCGGCCCGTCGGGGAGTTTCTTCACGCGGGCAACCCGAATGATGCCGTCTTCGGGCGTTAGCAGGTCGTTGACGGCCACGTCGGAACGGCGCAGGGATTGCACGTAATGCACGATCGCCCAGCGCTGCTCGGCGGTCAGAAGTTCCGGCCCATACGGCACCATGGGGGTTCCGGCCAGGCCGTTGTGAATGCGGAGATAGAGGTCGCGCCCGATGTGGCCGCCGCGGAAGGAGCCCGTGTTGAAATCGCGCGGCCGGGCCGGCAATCCGAACGCATCCTTCAAGGTCGGCACCTGGGGGCCATCCCCTGCCCCGGTCTCGCCGTGGCAAGTGTGGCACTGCATCTTGACGAACATTTCCTTGCCGAGCGTGAGTGACGTCACGCTGACGGCCGGTTCGGGCGGCACTTCGACGGGCTGCCGCTTTTGATCTGTGGCCAGGGCCTGTTCGAAGCGGTTGATTCGCCGGCCGGTGTCGTCCGTGAAGGCGGTCAGTTGTTTGACTTGAGCGACGACAGCCAGGCGTTCCGCCTCGGTCAGGTAGCTGAACGAAGGCATCGAACTGCCCGGCAATCCGCGGGTCACCGAGCGCGCGAGATCCTCGTCGGTGGGCAGTTCACCCGGCGGCGTGGATTGCACCTTGAACAAGCCGGCGCTGAAATTGCGGGGCTTGGGATAGAGCCAGACCGCGGCCGGGCCATTGCCGTCGCCGCTCACACCGTGGCACGCGGCGCAGTGCTGTTCGTAGACTTTCTGCCCGGTCACCGCCCCCTCCTGCGGCAGCGCACTTCCGGCCAGCGCCTGGGTCAGGGCCGCCAGAACCAGCCTGCCAAACACCCGCCGCAGGATATTCCAGGAGGTAAGAAGGTCGCCTTTGGTCATGGCAAGGTTGTAAGCCGCACCCAGGCTTTCAACCATGACTTGTGTCAAAGTTTCCCAATGCTAAGGAATTATGCTGCCGGAGTCGGAAGTCGGATGAATCGGCGCATCGCGGTTCCTTGCAGAGAACGGCCAACCTCCTGACAACGCAAACCCAATGGAAAAAACTCCCACCGCATCCAACCGAGTTGAGTTGCGCCGACGGCTCCTGCTGTTCGCCCTGACTTGCCTCGTCTATCTTGTGCTTCTCGGCGCCAGTTGGTTCTGTTACACGCGGGAGAGGGCCGTCTTCTCAGTCGTCTGCGGTCAGGCCTCGAAGGTCGACTTTGCTGTGAACGAGTGGGCGGCGACGGCAGGGAAGTACCTCAACGACGAGGTGATGCCCACCAATGCCTGGGTGGCCTATTTTCTTGGGAAACGGGAAAGCGTGCATGGAGAGATCCTGGAACCGCCACGCCGGGTGGGGGAGCCAGCCCGTGTTCGGTTGACGCGGCGGCTCCTCGCTTACCCACCCGGCACGCGGATTTACTGGCCGGACAGCGCGTCGATACGCTTGATCATCGCACGACCGCAGGGAACGCCGAAGCACTACGGGAAAACCAATGCGGATCTCCCGTACAGCCGAAACGTGACACTCCCCTTTCTGCCCTTCGCCTGGATGTTTCTGGAAGCAAGAACGGTTGATTGAGCGGCCTCCCCCAGTTCCCATCGAGGGCGAGGTCTCGAGGGAGGACATCTGTTCCCACGTCAATTTGTGGAGGGCTAGGTCTCGACTAGTCCGAACGATTTCTCCGGCGACGGCATTTCGCCCGGCGCTGGGAAGGGTTATCACCAGTCGAGGCCCAGCTTGGCGAGTTCGCTTCGCAAGATGCCCAAGTCAAGGATGGAGAGGGCTGGACTTGGACCACGCAGAACGAAGCGTTGTCCAGACGCATCGAAGCTCGCTTCCCAGGTCTGGAATTCGGACCAGTAGGGAATGCAGACCGAGTCTTGATCGGCGGCCAGATCGTGCAGGCGCAAGAAACCGTCGCGGACAAAAACGCCGAAGCCAGCGCGGGGCGGCGCCCCAAGCCAACTCCCGGTATTCGCCCACGAAGGGCACGCGGTGCTTTCCCAAGTGCCCAGGCGGAATGCTGAGGTGCCACTCAGCGCACAGTTTAAGACGAGTTGACCGGAAGGCTCGAAGAGCGTGCTATCGCCCGGCTTCAACGTGGTCGCCAGGGTTCCATCGCGCAGATCCCAAACGTCGGCACTGCCCTTGTTGTGACGGCTGCTCGCGATCCAATGGCCGTCGAGACTGAACTTGAAACTGCGATCGCTGGCGTTAAGGAGCTGCCAACGCAGCGGGGCCCGTGTCCCATCGAGCCAGAGGCACTCAGCCTGGCCTTTCGCATAACCCACCACTTGCCGCCCATCCGCGGAGAAGGTCGCGCCCTCGAGTTCCTCGAGGGAAAACCTGCCTTCCCGGACTGGCTGGCCGAGCTGGGGCGTTTCGTCGGATGGCGGGATCAGGACTGGCCAGCGCCAGACCCCGTTTGAGCTGGCGGTGAGGAAGTCCGGTGAGGCAGGCGTAAACATCGCATCCATGACCTCGGCCCCTTGGGTCTTTGCGACAACGTGACCGGTGGTGGCGTCCCAGAGCAGGCAGCCCGAAGCGTGCCCGATCAAGAGCCATCGCCCACGCGAATCCAACCTGGGCCCGGCCATGCTTCCGGCGAGGCTGGGTGGAACCATGGCCTTGGTCAGACCACAGCGGGGCAGGATTTCCCACACCCCATGCCCGATGCGCTCACGGTTGACCGCCAGACGTCGTCCGTCGCGGCTTCCCTGCACGGCGTAGCCGATGGGCCCTTCGGCGAGCAGCCCTTCGCTAGCGACGTCCCAAATCTGGGTTAGGCCATGCCAGCCACCCGCCACCAGTGAGTCGCCGGTGGGACTGTAATGGAGCCGCGTAAAGGCAGGATCGTTGCGGCCCAGGTGGCGGGCTTCGGCTTGGTCAAGGTCCCAGATGAACAGTCCACGCCCATAGATGCTGATGGCCAATTGCTCGCCATGGGGATGCCAAGCAAGGGCGAAGACAGAGCCCGCTAGAGGAAGGCGTGACGTGAGGCGGTGGGGCTCCAGATCCACAACGTGCAGGTCTTCCTTGCCTACCAAGGCCAGCCGCCGACCCGACGGATCGAAACGAACCAAGCGGAAGTCGAAGTTCAGGGCGAGCGGCGCCAACTCGACGCCCGACAGGATCTCAAGTCGCGCTGGCGGTTGGTTGCTTGGCAGGTAAACCAGGGTTCGGCTGTCGGGACTATAGTCGAACGTGGGCACCCCGAATTGCGACTTCACGCCTGATCGCTGAGCTAACCGCTGTTGCTTGCGCCAGTCCCAGACCTCCAGGTTGCCATCCTCGAGTTGAAGCCCCAGCCAGCGGTCGTCCGGACTGAACTGCAGATAGAACGGCTGGGATTGGCTATTCCGGATGGAAGCCACGCGCTGGTGATCCGCACTGCGCCGAATGCAAATCTCGCCCGCTTCCGAGTAGTCGGCGTAGTGGTCCAAGGCCGAGTCGTAGGCCAGCGGCTGCCAGAGGGTGGTTCGATCCCGCCAGCTCAGGCGTCGGCCCAGGTCCGGCATGAGGAGCGCGGTCATCGCCTCGTTGCGCAGGTCGAGGGAGGGACGCTGCCTGGCGGCGGCGGCGAGCGCGGTGAGGGCGCGCTGGCGGCGACCAAAGGCTCGAGTCGCGTTTTCGGCCCGGGCCTGAGTGAGGCGGGAACTCCAGAGCTCCGCTTCGGCGCGCTGACGGGCCGTTTCGGCAGCGACCCGAGCCGCCGTGGCCTCCCGCCACTGCCATACTACCCCGACGAGGCCCAAACCCACCGCCAGATGGAGCGCCAGCACCATCGCCGCCAGGGCCGGCTTACGCCTCGCCCAACGCACGGTCCGCTCAATGGAGCCTGCCGGTCGCGCCTGCGTGGTGTGACCATCAAGGAAACGCTTCAGGTCTGCGGCCAGCTCTCCGGCGCTGCCGTAGCGCTCGCGCGGCGGCTTTCGCACGCACTTCAAACACACCGCCGCCAGATCCACCGGCACGGCCGGATTCAGCAGCCGCGGTGACAACGGTTCCTGCTGCAGCACCTGGGTCAGGGTTTCGGCCGCGCTCGCTCCAACGAACGGGGCGCGCCCCGTGAGGAGATGGAACAGCAAGGCCCCCAAACCATAAACATCCCCCGCCGGCCCCACCGAGCTGCTTCCTCGGGCCTGTTCAGGTGCCATGTATCCCGGAGTCCCCAACACCTGCCCGGTCAGCGTCAGCGAACTCTCCCCATCCAACGGTCTCGCCAGCCCGAAATCCGTCACGTGCGGCTCGCCTTGAGCATCCAGCAGGACATTGGAAGGTTTGACATCCCGGTGGAGGACGCCTTCCTGATGTGCGTGTTGCACCGCCCCCGCGACTTTCCTAACCAGCTCCGCAGCCCGGCGCGAGGGTAAGGGTCCCTCGTGCGTCGCCTCCGCCAGGTTCATCCCCTGGATCAGATCCATCGTGAAGTAATGTTGGCCGTCTTGCTCCCCCACCTCATGCACGGCCACGATGTTCGGGTGCTTCAACTTCGCCGCATTGGCCGCCTCAGCTCGAAAACGCTTCACTTGGATCGGCGTGGCTAACCAGGCGTCCCGGAGAACTTTGACCGCGACTGTCCGGTCCAAGCTCACCTGGCGGGCACGAAATACCACCCCCATGCCGCCCCGGGCGACCTCCTCGAGCAGTTCGTAATCGCCGAGGCGACGGATAACTGGGCTTGGAGAGGATTCAACGCCGTCAGCAGACTCGGGCAACAGGAGCAGGGCGGAGAGGCAATGCAGGCAATTGCCGGCCAAGTCCGCCACCGCCAGCGGTTCGCCGCAGCGGTGACATCGTCGTGATTGCTGTTCAGTGGTCATGCCCATCCGAAGGTTAAGCCGCAGCAAGCGCGCGCCATTACGCACGCATCGCCGGTATTCCTGTTCCCGAATCGGTTGGGCCAGTCCGCCGCGCCTGCCGGCTGGAACGTCGGCGTTAGGTTGCCCGGGACCAGCTCCGGCCCGCGGCGGGCTCACCGGGACCAGACTTCAAGCAAGTGTCTCATCTCCTGTTCTTCTTCGGCCCCGGAGGTGCAAAGTTGCCGGATTTCCGCCCGCAGCAATTCGCGCAGGCGCCCCCGCATGCGGTGAACCACCACGGCCACCACCCCCGACGCCAGGCCGAGCCGTGCGGCAGCTTCACGGTAACCGTCTGGCTCAGCGCCATCGAGAAAGGGCGACAGCGTCTCGAAAAGCCCTTCCTTGCCGCGCGCGCGATGCTCCTCGCGCAGCGCCACGAAGGCGCGCGAGATCACCGCTTGGGCAAACCGCCGGTCAAAGGCGGCTTCGGGCGAGGCGGCCGTCAAATCAGGTCCGCAGAGCCGCTCCGCCTCCTCCGCGTCGATGGAAAGGGGGGTCTGGCCGCCGCCGCGCTTGAGCGCCTTGTCGCGCAGGGCTTGCTTGATGACGAAATTGCGCAGCGAGGTAAGCAGGAAGGTTCGGAAACGTCCTTTCTCGGGCCCGACCCCGGCCAGATCTTCGCGCGCCAGCACGCGGGCCAGGAATCCCTGGACCAGGTCTTCCGCGTCGGGCGGGGAATGGCCTTGCCGGCGCAGGAATGAGTAAAGGGGCAGCCAATAGGCGCGACAGAGATCGTCCAGCGCGCTGGAAGTCTCGAACGAGGCGCTCTCCCCGGCATGAAGGACCAGGGCCCAATGAGTCGTCGGAAAGACCGCGTAAGCCGTCGGGTGGGGCGCGGCAAAACCAGTCTCGTTCATGAAGTGGAGCAATCTTACTAAAGCTCGGCGGAAAAAAACAGCTCCAATTACGTAATCCTCGGCCACCGACCCGGCTTACTGAGTTGAATCCGGATTCAACCGCGCACCAAGCCGAGGGCCCTTCGGTTGGATCCTCAGGCCGAGCAGATCCTAACAATCGTCGGATAACATGACAGAACTGGCAACGACCGATGAAGATCCTTTCTCCCTGACCTCACGCTCGCGTCTGGGCGGCAATCCTCCTGGCTTCGGGCCTGGCCCTTCGGGCGCAGGCAATGCGCTTTGGCACAACGTCCCCGAGCCCTGGCTCGCCGCAGCAATGGACATTTGCCGGAGGAGACTACGATTTCGGACCCGACATTTCCCCTGGCACACCCACGCTGCTGGTGGCAGAAATTCACCGCGACCTAGGCGATCTGTATACCTTTAAGTATTGGGTCAACCCAAGTTGGGCAACCCTGAACGAGCGATGAAGCGACTTGAGCGAATTGTGTTTCCTGCGAGCGTGATTCTTGTGATCGCCGCGATCGGATACGCCGTCGGGTACAGATGCCTCATTTGGCCTCACAGCGGACATTTGATAGTATCGGCCTCTCAGAGGGAGTTTGTCTACGTTTTCCGAGCCACACCGACAAACCGCATGCTCGCTACTCTTTACGCACCCATAATCCGACATTGCCGCGGGCGGGTGGTGTGGTATTGAAGATGGAGACGGTCCTGCCCAACAATAGAGGGTGTATTGCTGCGGAGCGCAGCGGAGCCAGCAACTACACCCATGGTTGAACAAGCCGCGAGCGAGAACAGAATGAAGCGAACGCTACGCCCCCTCACCCCCCAAAAAAAAGATGGCCCTTTTGCTACCACTCTTCTGGAGACAAAGTCCATCAGGGATTCGAGGCCGAGGCTGAAGAGCTGAAGAGCGTTCCGATGCCTGTCGATTGCGTGTGAATGCGCCAATGGGAGTGCATTGTGGAGAGGCCCTCACACAGCATGACGCCTTTGACAACACTTCGCCGCGCAGCGGCTTAGTTCAACCATTCGTGCCAGCCAACGCCGGATAAGCGCGCCGTTTCCTGTCCCGAGCCACCGGCCCGGCGTGGTTGCACTTTGCGTTCGACCAGCGACCCCGCCGGAAGCCCCTCCGATCCTCCGCAAGCCACCCAAGTGACCCACGGAGGTTTTCGACACTCGAGAGTGTGACGCTTGTCATCGAGGGTGGATTGACCGAGACCACTCATGCCTACGACGAACTCCGGATCGGCAGCAGCTATTTCGACGTCAATGGTGAAGCGGTCGCGTGCCCGGACGACGGTTCCTGTGCCTCCCCCCCTCCTCCTCGGTTTGGTTCCAAGCTTGGCGATCGTAGGTCGCGCGAAACGAATTGGGTAAGGGAATCAACCAGGTCTATCGCGACCGGAAATGAAGCAACTCGCCCGTGGGGCTTGGGGGCTGTTCGTTCCGCCAGAGTTTCACCTGATCATCGGTCGCTGCCTCCATAACGCCCAGAGCTTGGTCAGTGCCCACGACGATCCGGCGTCCGTTCCCCGAGAAGCTCACCGAGACGATCCCGCCGGGCAGGTCTCGAAAGGAAAGGAGTTCACGCCCGGTCTGGACGTCCCACAGCAGCACTCCTTGGCTGCTGCCGCTGGCGGCCACGATACGCTGTCCGTCAGGCGAGAAGCCCGGCGAGTTCAACAGACCGACATGGCCCTTGAAGGCCTGCAACTGCTGCCCGGTGGCCGCATCCCACAACCAGAGCGCCTGGTCATAACCCGCGCTGACAATCCGACTCCCGTCGGGCGAAAAGGCCGCTCCAGAAACGGGGCCGCGGTGCCCCTTCAAGGTCAGCAACTCGCGACCCGTTGACGACTCCCAGACCCGGACCATCCCTTCGTTGCCGGCGGTTAGGGCCTTTTGACCGTCGGGCGAGAAGGCCACGGTCCTGACGCTGGATTCATGGCCTTTCCAGACGAGGAGTTGACGCCCGTCCAGCGCGTCCCACATCACCAGTTCACCCGAGCAGTGGCCCGTGAGGATCCGCTTGCGGCCCGGCGATACGACCACGGATTCCACCAGGTTCTTGTCACGCTTGAACGCAATGCCGTCGCGTGCCACGAAGATGTCCTGCCCGGTCGTCCTCGCCGAAAGCGTGAGCACGTCCTTCATACCATTCGCATCCCAGACCAGGGTGGTCCCATCACCGCTCCCCGCCAGGATCCACCGGCCATCGGCGGTCCAGCCGACGCAATTAACCTCGGACTGGCTCGGCTTGACGACCACCGCCTCGGAATCCCGCGCCAGCTCCCAAACGCGCGCGGTCCCGTCCCAGTGGCCGGTGACCGCCCTCAAGCCATCGGGAGAAGCCGCGACGCATCGCACCGGTCCATCATGGCTTTCTATTCGCCTCACCTGCAAGGGAGGTTCCGTTCCCCACACCTTCACCGCCTGGTCACGACCCGCCGAGACGATCTGTCGGCCATCGGGCGCATAGGCGGCGAAAAAGATGGCATCCGAATGCCCTTGCAGGGTGAACAACTCCCGACCGCTCGCAACCTCCCACACCCGCAACTTTCCGTCCCACTCGCCACCGACCAGTCTGGATCCGTCCGGCGAGAAACCCACCGAACCTGTCCCGCGCTCTTCCGGCGACACGGTCGTCAATTCGCGCCCAGCGGGCATTTCCCAAATCCTGAGGGCGCCATCTTCCGTGGCAGCCACTAGCTTTTGGCCGTCCGGCGAGTAGCTGACGCATCGGATCGGCGAGGCCGGCCCCTTCAGACGCAGGAGGGATTGGCCGCTGGCCGCATCCACAATCCAAACCCGGCCAGAATCATCGCCGGCTGCGATGGCCCGTCCATCTGGCGCGAATGCCACGGCCACAGCCGCCTCCACCGCCCCGCTCGTGGAGGTCGCCACGGCATGCGAGTCCTTTTGGCGGGCATTCCAGACGAGGCGTCCGCTGCTGGACTCGAACACCTGGAGGCCATCCTCGGCAGTGCCGACCACCAACCGTTCGCCGTCCCAGGAAAAGCCCGCGCAAAGCAGGTTCCCACTCGATCCCTGGAGCGTGCTGAGCCGTTGTTTCAACGCCACCGACTGGACGGTCGCCCCACCCAGGCGATCCACGACCAGCAACCGGCTGGCATCTGGGGAGAAGGCGGCGATTTGGACCGGTTCTTCGTCGCCCTTGAACGAGAAAACCTCCCGCCCGCCGGCCAACTCACGGACCCGCACCGTCTGGTCTTGCTCGCAACTCAGCACCTGCTGGCCGCCTCTGGCAACGCCGACCGCCGCCAATCCGCCCGCGTAGCCCCGCATGGTCTGGCGATCCTGACGGAGCTGCCGTTGCCAATAATACCATTCGAATCCGCGTTCCGCGTAGGAAGCGGTTTGGCCAAGAAGATCCCACAGTTGGTCCACCTCGTTGAGATCCCAGAGCCGCCGCGCGAGGTTCATGTCGGCCGCATAAAGGTGACGCTGCGCGTGCTGCGCACTGGCTTTGGCTTCCGCCTCTTTCTGCACCGCGATCAGCCGCTGCTGTTGCTCTGCCGTGGCCGCCCGGACGGCAGCCTGCTGGGCCCGGATGGCGCGCATCGCCTGATAGGGAATCACCGTGGCGGTCAGCCAGAGGCATACGAAGACGACCGATCCCGCCGAAAAGGCCAGCTTGTGCCGCCGCACCATCTTGCGGAAGCGGTAGGACGCGGTCGGGGGACGGGCCACCACCGGCTCGCTGTTCAGGTGGCGGCGAATGTCGGCGGCCACGCCGTTGGCCGTCTCGTAGCGTCGAGCCCGGTCTTTCTCCAGGCATTTCATCACGACCCAATCCAAATCGGGGTCGATCGTGGAACGTGGATTGGCGAACGCGGACTCGGTCCCGGCTTCGCCCCTGGCTTGATCTCGCGTCCGGTTCAGCCGGGTGCTGGGGCGAACCGGTTCCTGTTCCCGGATAATCCGGCGCATCTCGTCCAGCCCCGCCTGCATCAGCTCCTTCGTGTCGAAGGGCGTGCTTCCAGACAACAATTCGTAAAGCAAGACCCCCAGGCTGTAGATGTCGCTCCGTGTGTCGATGTCCAGCCCGCTCATCTCCGTTTGCTCCGGGCTCATGTAAGCTGGCGTGCCGATGAATTGGTGGAACTGCGTGTAAATCGTCTTGTCCGTTAACTGCGCCTGGGTCGCCTTGGCGATGCCGAAATCGATCACTTTCGGAACCGGCACTCCGTCGTGGAGGGTGACCAGGATGTTGGAGGGCTTGATGTCACGGTGAATGATCCCCTTCTGGTGAGCGTGCTGGATGGCTTGGCAAACCTGGATGAACAGCTCCAGACGACCTTGGGTATGCAACCGCTCCTGGCTGCAATACCGGGTGATGGGGATGCCTCGGACCAGTTCCATGACGAAGTAGGGCCGGCCGGTGTCGGTCGCCCCGGCGTCGAGCACCCGGGCGATGTTGGGATGGTCCATCAAGGCCAGGGCCTGACGTTCCGCTTCGAACCGGGCGACCACCTGACGCGTGTCCATGCCCAGCTTGATGACCTTCAAGGCCACCCGGCGCCGGACCGGCTCGCGTTGTTCGGCGGCCCAGACCACCCCAAAGCCGCCTTCGCCCAGCGGTTCCAGGAGTTTGTAGCGACCGATGACCGAGCCGACGCCTTCGGTCACGCGTTCGGCCGCGAGGACCGTGGCCGAGCCCTCGGTCGGACCCGCCGGCAGGAAGCTCACGCGCGATTCATGTGCCGTCAGAAGCGCTTCGACCCGTTCCCGCAGCGGTTTGTCGTCGGCGCAGGCGCCGGCGAGGAAGGCGGTTCGTTGGGCGGCGGGGAAGGTCAGGGCACGCTCGAACAGCGCTTCGACTTTCTGTGGATCGGTGTTCATGGACAGATCGAGGTTTACCCACCATGGCGACGTCCACGTGCCGGTGGGCTCATCCAGGACGCACTTTTTTCGCGCCGCCCGCGGCCTGAGCGTCCGCAGGCTGATCGGGGCAGGATCTCAATTCACACAACAACCACGCACGAGCGAAAGCCCAATGGCGCTTGGCCGTGGCCGGCGAAATGCCCCGGGCGGCGGCGGCTTCGCTCAAACTCAATCCAGCGAAAAAGCGCAACCGGACCAGTTCGGCCTTGTCGGGCGATTCCAGGGCGAGTTTCCCCAGAGCTTCGTCCAGGCGCAGCAGCGTCTCATCGTCGGTCGTCGCCGCCAGATCGATGTCGTCCAACTCCACGCGCCGCCAACCCGCGCCGTGGCGTAGTCGGTTCCGCTTGCGCGCCCGATCGATGAGGATGCGTCGCATCGACTCGGCGGCTGCCGCGAAGAAGTGGCCGCGCCCACGCCATTCCTGCCGGGAACCGGCCAACCGGAGCCACGCCTCATGGACCAGAGCCGTCGGCTGGAGGGTTTGTCCTTCGCGCTCCTGGGTTAGTTTGGCGGCCGCCAGCTTGCGCAATTCCTCGTAAACCAGCGCGAGCAACTCCTCCGCCGCCCGCGGCTTTCCCAGGGCAACCGTTTCCAGGAGTTGGTGGACGTCAGGCATGCGATCACTCTACCGAAAGCGAGACTGGATAGCCACGCGAGAATCCAGAACGCCAAACATGGAGAAGCGACATCGTCAGCAAAGTCGGGCTTCTCCGGATTTCGATGGTGGAGGGGGTGCGAACCCAAACCTGTCCGCTTTTTCGACAACGGCCCACCAGGCCCAGGCTATCTCCCTCCCCAAGCCGGGTCCGACCGATCCTCCCACGGTCAGGGGAGACACCGTTCCAACCGACCGCCGAACCGATCCCCTGCTGGCTCGGTTGGCCTGTTGCAGAACGCGCCAACGGTTCTTGGCTCCGGCCAGAACGTCCCGCGCGCAGGCGTGCCCATGGTCGTGCCCGCCCTGGTGCAGACCGGGGTCTTCACCTGCGCTCTGAAGGTGTATCGGAACCTGGGGCAAGCGTTCCGCGGTTTGCGCACCAGCCTGCTGACCCTGCTCCTGATAGCGCTCTGGCGGATCAAACGTCCCGAGGGGCTTAAGGAGCATTCCCCGGAACCTCTGGGCCAAGTCCTGCGTTTGGACCGGGCTCCGGAGGTGAAGACTCTCCGCCGCAAACTGGCCCAATTGGCCGTCGCAGATAACGCTGCGGAGTTCCGTCGCGCGCTGGCCGAACAGCGCGTGCAGCAGCGCGGAACGTCCCTGGGCCTCCTTTACGTCGATGGACACGTGCGCGTTTACCACGGCCAACGCCGCGCGCCCAAATCCCACGTGGCCCGCGTGCGTCTCTCCATGCCGGCCACCGTTGCCTGCACTCGATGCAATTCGGCCTCAGCCACCGCGGTCCAAGTAAACGTTCGCGACGAAGTTCAGGGCAGAGGTATGGGCGGCAATCGGGGCCGGGCAACATCGTTCCGGCTACCTGGCCAGACACGTAGGCTTACTGCGCAAAGGGGTCTCGATAATCGGGCTGAATCTAAGGCCCCGGAGGCAACACCGATCGAAACCCAAAGATTGCGTAGTCAGGATCGGAGTAGTGGCGGTATGTCGTCCGGCACTTGTATGCAGTCTCACCCCAAGAGCCCCCGCGGGCCATCCGCCAGGGATTTGCCGCGGACTGTGGCCCCCGGGGATCGATCGCGGTCACGCTTGAGTATGCGACAATCCAATCCCAGCACCACTCCGACTCATTTCCGGCCATGTCGAAAAGACCATAACCATTCGCCGCGAATGCACCCACAGGGCTGGTATAACCGTCGGCCCATTCGCCGACCCAAAACCAAGGATGCCAGCCCTCTTCAGAGCTCACATCGTAGGGGTAAAATGGAGGACTCAAGTAGCTGTAGAAATTGGCTTGGCTGTGGCTAATCGTGTCTCCCCAGGGAAACCGCTTCCCGCTTACGCCGCCGCGAGCAGCCTTCTCCCATTCCGCCTCGGTCGGCAGCCGATACCCATGGTCCCATTTAACCCACTCGTTCTTGACCCCCACTCTACCGGTTCGGTAGACGGCCGTCTGGGCCGTGTCTCTGTAGTACGCTGGCACCTTTCCTTCTTTCTCGCTGCGAGCATTGCACCATTTCACCGCATCATACCAATTGATCCATCGCACAGGGTGATTGGCAGCCTTGCCCTCCCCCGCATTCTCGAAACCGTACCCATGACCTATCGCCCATTGATACACCTCGTCCCACAGCCCCTTGGTCACCTCATAACGATCCATATAGAAAGCACTAACGTATACCCAATGCGGCGGTTTTTCAGACATGTTCCCGGAAGTGGAAGTCTCGACGGAAGTCCAGTCGTTCAAGGTATCCCCCATCGTGAAGGAGCCGCCCGGGATTAGCACCATGCCAAGCGGAGGATTCGAATCGAAGATACGTTGGGTCGTGCTGGTTGTGTTCGTGATGGGGACCTGGACGTAATCCACCCAGAATGTCGGGGAGGAGAGTGAGGATGCCGTCTGTAGCGTGAACGTGCCAACCATCGGCGTATTCGTCCAGGTCAGGAACCCACCTTCAGTCACCCCAACTATCGCAGCAGCCACAGGGCCCTTGATCCGAAAAAACCGAGCCTCCTGAGCCTTGAGCGGTGTGAGCCCAGTCGTAATCAGGGTGGCTAAGGCGGCGAAGCGCGCACAATGAATCTTCATCTGGATGAAACGAAATTCGAATGCAGTTTAATAGCTGCCTTTCTAGGGAGTCTTGGGATGGTGTCAATGACTTAACATGATTTGGTCTGCGCATCCTTCTGGAATTCGCGCTCTGTTCTTGAACTTGCTCGCTGAACGCCGGAAGCTCGGCCGCGTCCCCTGGCTGCCTTATGTCGTTCATGAGTCACGGTCCCGTTCATTTCGCCACCACCCGGTGGAGCGTGGTGCTGGCGGCCGGCCAGGGCGACGATCCGGCGGCGGCCCAATCTCTGGATCGGCTTTGCCGCACTTATTGGTATCCGCTCTACGCCTACCTGCGACGACGAGGCTACGGCGCTCACGACGCCGAAGATCTGATTCAGGGTTTCTTCGAACGGTTCCTCCACGACGACTCTTTGCGGCGGGTTGACCAGGCTCGGGGCCGGTTCAGGTCGTTCCTCCTCATGGCGCTGAACCGGTTCGTCTGCGACGTCTGGGACCGCGATCGCGCCTTCAAGCGGGGCGGTGGCGAACGCTTTGTTTCGCTCGACGATCCGGAGGGCGAGACTCGCTACCAGCAGGAGCCGGCCACGAACGAAACCCCCGAGCGCATCTATGAGCGGCGCTGGGCCTTGGCCGCGCTGGAACAGGCCATAACCAGGCTCCAGGCGGATTTCACCTCCGCCGGCAAGCAGCGCCAGTTTGATGAACTCAAGGCCTTCTTAGCCTCCAACTCCGGTGCGGCCGGTTACGCCGAGGTGGCGACCCACTTGGGCATGACCACCGGGGCCGTGGCGGTGGCGGTGCATCGGCTGCGCCAGCGCTATCGCGAGTTGGTGCGGGATGAAATCGCCCAGACCTTGACGGGGCTGGAGGATCTCGACCAGGAGATGCGCCAGCTTTTTTCCACGGCGCACCTGTAATATCTGCGGCCGTTTTCCTATTGCATGGTTGGAACCTATGCGGTCGAGCCGATGGGATCCGAGCCATGAACTTGAGGCTTAAGCTTTGAACTTTGAGCTTTGAATCGCCCACACGAAAGCCGCCGATGCCCCGTCTGCGGGGCAGACCAGACCCCGGGCACCCTCTTGGGCCTGTGCCCGCAGTGTGTCGTTCGGGTGTCCTTGTTCCCGGTTAAGCCGGCCGCCGCGCCCGATGCTTCCGCGACGCCAACCGACGGACTGGAGGCCCGCACGTTCGGCGACTACGAGTTGCTGGAGGAAATCGGTGAAGGCGGGATGGGCGTGGTTTTCAAGGCGCGTCAGCTCAGCCTCAACCGCTTGGTCGCTCTCAAAATGATCCGCTCCGGCCTGGTCGCTTCGGAGGCGGAAATCCTGCGCTTCCTGGCCGAAGCCGAAGTGGTCGCCAGCCTGGATCATCCGAATGTCGTCCCGATCTACGAGGCGCGCGAACTCGACGGCCAGCGCTACTTCGCGATGAAGCTGATCGAGGGCGGCAGCCTAGCCATGCGACGCGCTGAATTCGCGACCTCTCCCCGGCTCGCGGCCGCGCTCATCGCCAAAGTGGCTCGCGCGGTCGAGCATGCGCACCAACGGGGCATCCTGCATCGGGACCTCAAGCCCGCGAACATCCTCCTCGATGACCAAGGCCAACCGCATGTGACGGACTTCGGTCTGGCCAAACGCGTGCGCGACCCGAGTGACCTCGGCCAGGTCAACTCGGTTGTCGGCACTCCCGGTTACATGGCTCCGGAACAGGTCAGCGGCTCGGACTCGCAGGTGACCACGGCGGTCGATGTCTACAGCCTTGGCGCCGTCCTTTACGAATTGTTGGGCGGACGGCCACCATTTGCCGGACCTACCCCCAGGGCGACCTTGCGCCAGGTGGTCGAAGCCCAGCCCACACCCCCGAGCCGGCTGAACCCCCGTCTAGGCCCCGACCTCGAGACAATTTGCCTCAAGTGTTTGGAGAAGCAGCCCGTCGGGCGCTACGCGTCGGCCCGTGAACTGGCGGAAGAACTTGAACGCTGGCTGCGCGGTGAGCCAATCCTCGCGCGGCCCGTCGGAGCCTGGTCACGCGCGATGAAATGGGCCTGTCGCAACCCGGTCACCGCCAGCCTGACTCTCGCGACCAGCCTCGCCCTCATCCTGGGTGTGGCCGGCATCGCCTGGCAGTGGCGCCGGGCCCAGCACCAATCGGAGCTGGCCCGCGAAGCGACGCGGGAACTTTGGGAATCAGTACCCGCCCAGGCTCGCGCGGGCCGGGTGGCAGGCGAAGTCGGGCGGCGAGAGGAAACCCTGCAAGCCCTGCGCGCGGCCAGCCGCGTTCGTGCCTCGGCCGCCTTGCGAAACGAGGCCATCGCGACGCTGGCTTTGTTCGACCTGGCTCCGGACGTGCCCGAGCAACCCCAGGTAGATCCGCGCAGCAGCATCGAGTTCGACCCCGATCTGGAACGTTATGCAACCTACTCGGCCGAGCTTCGTCAGATCCGCGTGCACCAGATCCGCGAACCGCGAGGGACCCTCGGCCTGGCTTGCCCCAACAATCCGTCGCGTGGCCCTACGTTCAGCCCGGATGGACATTTCCTGGCCGCGGTGTTTCTGAATGAGCCATTCGCCGGCCGGCCCCCGATGTTCTCGCTCGCGGTTTGGCGCCTGGACACCTCCAACGCGGTGCTGAGGCTCGAAGCCAAGGTCGTCCCCAGCTTTGCCTTCGATCCGACCGCTCCCCGCTTGTTCGTGGCTGAGCAGGACGGCGTCCTGCGCGTCATCGACTTGGCGCAGGCGATCGAAGCGGAACGGTGGAACGACGTTCCGGCAGGCGAAATGGCCCTCGCCCCGGATGGACGGCGCCTGGCGATCATCCGTCCCGATGCAGCAAAGCCCTACGAAGCCGGCCGGGAGGTTGTCGTGTGGAATCTTACCACGAGGAACAGCGTGACCTCCGTCCGGCTGCCCGCCGGCATTCACGCGCTGGCCTGGTCACCCGACGGCCTGATCATGGCCCTGGGTTGCGCCGATCGTGAAGTCCACCTGTGGAACGTCCAGACTGGGGAGCAGCGGACCCTTCGCGGGCACGCCGGGCTGGTTCACCATGTCGCCTTCGACGCGGCGGGCGCCCGGCTGGTCTCCAATGGATTCGACGGCACCAGTCGCGTTTGGGCCATGAACACCGGCCAGTTGCTGATGGTCACGCAGCAGGGCTATGGACGCCGGTTCAGCCGCGATGGTCAGCGCCTGGCATGGTTCCGAACTCACCAGTCGTTGGGCGTCTGGCGGGTCATGCCCAGCCCGGTCTTCCTGGCGTCGGGCGCGCTTTGGGGATCAGCCGAGGTCTTCCAGGCCCAAGCCAGTCCGGACGGGCGCTGGCTGGCGGTGGCGAAAGACGACGGCGTCCGTTTGCTGGAGTTGCCGGCGGGCCGCGAACGGGCATTCGCAGCCGTTCCGGGGACCCGGGCGGCATGCTTCTTACCGGATGGCGCCGCGCTGGGCGTGGCGTCGACGAGAGGATTGTCTATCCACCCGATCACCTCTGGCGGCGATTTGGAACCAGGGCGCGATTGCCTGGTCCCGGGTTTGGAGCCCGTGCGGCAATTGGCGATGAGTGACGATGGTCAAAAGGCCCTGGTGCTGCAAAACCAGGAGGCTCGGGTGGTGGAACTTGGCGCCGCCCCGCGCTGGCTGGCGAGTTTCCCCGTTGCCGCATCGATGGCGCGCATCGCTTTCTCCCCGGACCATCGCTGGGCGGCCACCTTCTCGGGTCTGGCCCGCGGGGCGCAGGTCTTCGAAGTCGCGTCAGGGAAGCAGGTTCAAGCCTGGACGGCGGACGGTTTGAGCACAGTGGCCTTCAGTCACGATGGGCGTTGGTGCGCCGAGGCGGCCTTCGACGCCGTAACCGTTCGCAACACCGATTCCTGGGCCACGCTCTATCGGGTGCCCCGCCAGTCGGCCAGCGATCTGCCCGGGTTGGCTGCGTTCAGTCGCGACGGCCGGTGGCTGGCCATCACAAAAACGCTCCGTCTGATTCAGTTGCTGGACGCCCGGACAGGGGCGGAGTTGGCTTCGTTCCAAGCGCCGGAAGCCCAGATGCTGACCGACCTCTTCTTCAGCGCCGACGGGCAATACCTCGGCGCCCTGGCGGCCGATCATACCATCCAACTCTGGCGGTTGACGGAGCTGCGCCGGCGGTTGGCCGAGCTGGGTTTGGACTGGGAGGAGCTGTGACCCTTGCTGGAAAACCCGCCCACCAGCATGAACGGCACCCCGGTCGCGCCCAGCGACTCCGCCACCCGCAAGGCCACGTCGTCAATCGTCACGAGGTTTCCTCCAGTTTTCGCTGCAACTGGAGCCGCTGGCGCAACACCTCCATGCATTGCTCGTTGGACGCCCCGGGATGCTGGTTCCGAATCCCAGCCAGCGTCACCCGGCAGGCCGACTCGAACAACTGCTGCCCGGCTCGCACCTTTTCCTCCGGCGCCATCGCGCGCGCCTCACACAACTCCTCGCGATACAGCTCATCGATCAGCCGCTGGGTCTCCGGCGGCGGCGCGTAGGGCGGGGCCTGCTCCCGCAGCGCGTCAGGTGGGTGGTTCAGCGTCATGGCGACAATTCAACATGCCCGGCCCGTTTGCGCAACTCCTCCAAGACCAGCGGGAGCAGTCCCTCGGCGGCCGCGGGATCGCCGGCTTGGGCCGCACCGAGAATGCGCGTGAAGGCACTCCTCGCCGAATCCCTCTTGCCCGGCCCTGCGGACAATGCCCGCCAGGAAACCAAACCCATCATACCTTCCCACTGTTGAATGGAGGGTGGAACGAGGGGTGGGCGGGACACCCATGTTTCTCGCTTCTGAGGCGCCGGAGAACTCTCGTTGTAATGATCCGCGGGATTTTCCTAATAGGAAGATGGGAACAACCAGCCAACCCCGGCTGGCATCCCCGGATCGGTGACCTATGCGTGACAATTCTCTCTTGGTTCGTTGGGCGGGCGGACTCGATTTCGCCGCCCTGGTGACGGCGGCTGTTCTGCTGGCCAGCGCCCCGGCGCTCACAGCAGGTGAATCCACCTACGACTTCAACGCAGCCGGCCTCCATCCGGGTGCGCTCGCCTCGCAAGACCACTGGCAGAACCGGCAAGGCGAAAGCCTCATCTCGGTCAGTGAAGTCACAGGCGCCTTCGGTCCGCCGACCCGCCTCGTCGCTCTGGCCGCAGGCCCGGTGGCGACGTCTTCGCGGCTCAACGCCCCTCCGTTTGGCTACCGACTGACCGGCAACGAAACCGAGGCTGTCTTCGAGTTCGACACCTTGGCCTTGGGCACGGCGCTGCTCGCCTTGGGACGGGACTTCGACGATGCGATCCCGCATTCCGAATACGGCTTCACGTTCGGGATCACCCACCAGACGCTGCTGTTCATGCGGGCGGGCTGGGACGGCGGCTTTTCCATGGGGCCCGACGATCCGTTCGAGAGCCGACTCAGCCCGAACGACTGGGTCACCGTGCGGCTTACGGCCGACCTCACGGCCCATGGCGGCGACGGGCTGGGCACGGTCTCGCTGCGCAACAATTCACGGGGAGAAATGACCTTCACCGCGCACCACGATCTGTCGAACCTGCCCCTCGGGTTAAACGGGATGGCGCCCGGCGCCCAACCGGCGAACTGGAATGGTGTTTATCTCCGCCTCGAAAACGGAGGCATGATCGCCCGCCTCACTCTCCCCCTCTCTCCCGGTAATCGTCCCCCGAACGCCAACAGCCAGTCCGTTACCACGCCCGAAGACACGGCCATCGCCATCGTCCTGACCGGTTCGGACGCTGACGGCGATGCCTTGACCTACACGGTCTTCACCCCGCCCCAGCACGGCTCGCTCGCCGGTGCTGGGCCCACCCTGACCTACACGCCCACGACCGACTACCACGGTTCCGAAAGCTTCACTTTTAAGGTCAATGACGGGACGGCCGACAGCGCCACCGCCACGGTCAGCATCACGGTGACGCCCGAGAACGACTCGCCGCAAGCCAGCGAACTCACCGTCAACATCACCCCTCCCTCGGGCGCCATCGAACTCACCGCGACCGACCCGGACGGCGATGTCCTCGCGTTCGCCGTGGTCACGCCACCCCAATTCGGCACGCTCACCGGGACCGCCCCAAGCCTCACCTACCAGTCCGCCCCGGGCCAACCTGCCGACGAGTTCGAGTTCGAGGTGACCGATCCGCACGGCGCCAAGAGCCGGGCCTCGGTTCGGATCCAGGTCTTGGAACAGATACGCCTGGATCCCACCTCGGCCAGCGTCCTCCCCGGCTCCGTCGTGGCCTTCGCCGTCAGCGGCGGCGTGCCGCCATTCACCTTCACGCTCGAAGCCAACCAGTCCGGCGCCACCCTGGGAGCCAACGGGACTTACACTGCCGGGCCCGCACCCGGCACTGACACCGTGCGCGTGACCGATGGTGCCGGCGCCGGCGCTTCGGCGACCGTTGTCGTCCGGGACTGCGCGCACCTCGCGTACGAGGCATCATTGAATTCCCTGCCCAGCGCTCAGGGATGGAGGCACCAAACGACCGGGCCAGGCGAAGCGAACTACTCGCTGGTCGGCGGGATCCTGGTTCAAGGCTCGACTGACCTCCCAGAGCATTACCAGTACTACCAATCCGCGGGAGTTGATTTTGACTTCACCGTCCACACGGTCGTGGCGGAAGCAAGCGTGCGAATCAACTGGTCCGGCTTGGTTCCGCCCGGCCAGGATTACCCGCGGGCCGGCTGGGGCCTGGAGCTAACCGACGCGACCGGGCGCACGGTCATGCTCTACGTGGCGAGTGGTGGTTTCTTCCTGCTGGGGCGGAACGACCAGGCCAGTCCGTTCATCGTGTTTGACACCACGACGGACTTTCACAACTTCAGACTGGTCGTCAACCGAGATGGGGCCACCGCGTTTCGCGACGGTATGCCTGCGGCGTCGCTGGAGTTTTCCCAACTGCGCCTGGACCTGAGCCATCTGGCCAACAGCCTTATCATCGGCGATCTGACGGTTTCGGCTTCCAGCAGCTCGCAGGTTCGTTGGTTCCGCTTGGCTGCAAGCTGCGTGCCCGATCGCATCCACATCACCCCGAACGCGGTCTCGGTGCGCGCCGGCGACTCGGTGTTGTTTACCGCGGGCGGCGGCCAGCCGCCCTTCACCTTCACCCTGGAATCCAACCAGTCCGGCGCCACGCTCCACGCCAGCGGCGCCTACACCGCCGGCCCCAACCCCGGCACGGACACCGTGCGCGTGACCGATGGCGCGGGCGCGACGGCCACCGCCACCGCCACCGTCACGGTCCTCGGCTGCGAACCGCTCGCTGACTTGCTCGGTTGGTGGCGCGGCGAGGGCAACGCGCTCGACAGCCTCGGCCAGAGCCCCGGCACGCCGCAACAGGGCGCCACTTTCGCCCCCGGCCACCAGGGCCAGGCCTTCCAACTCGATGGGCTCGACGATTACGTCGAAATCCCGGCCACGCCTCGGCTGACCGTGTCGGGCGCCTTCACGGTGGCTGCTTGGGTTCAACCCAACACCGCCTCAGCATCGGGCACCGTGATCACGAAATACAACAGCGCCCGCGGACAAGCCAGTTGGGGACTCCTCCTCGTCGAAGGCGGCCTTCAACTCTACGCCAGTGGCGACGGTGCGCTGGCCGGGGCGCAATGGGCGCAATCGGCCCCCAACCTCGTGCCCGCCAACGCCTGGACCCATGTCGCCGGCGCCTTCGACGCCACCCGGCAGGAATGGCGGCTCTACATCAACGGCCGCGAAGTGCCCTCCACCCTCGGCCGCGAGGCCATCGTCTCCGCGGTTTTCGACAGTCCCGAACCCGTCCGCCTGGGGACGTTCGTCGATCAGAACGGGAACTACGCCTCGCGTTTCGGAGGTCGCCTCGACGAAGTGCTGCTTTACGCCCGGGCCCTTACGCCTGACGAAATCCTGGCCGTGTCCGAAGGTTGTCGCAGTGCCCCACCGCTGGCCATTCAGGTCGATCCTCAAACCGGCGAAGTCACGCTGTCTTGGCCTTTGCCCGCGGATGGGTGGGTCATGGAATGGGCGCCCGACCTGGGGCCGACGGGCACGCCCACTTGGACCGTTCTTCCGCCGCCCTACACCGCCACCGCCACTCATCTCCTCGTCAAAGTCCCGGCCACGGAGGCCCAGCGATTCTTCCGGCTCCGCCCCGCCGGGCGATGACGCCCCTGCGCACATGCACTCGAAAAAGCCCAACCCGACCCTTCCCCTCAGCTTCCGCGTCGGAGTTCTCCCGCGAACGGCGAAGGCAGAAGGCAGAAGACAGAATTCACGCGGTTGCACCCGCTCTCTTGCGCCCCCGGCGGATGGGTCCAAGGTGCCAGGTTTTGACCGGCAGAATCCTCAACGCAGCCCGCGGCGCGCCCTCCACCGTTCATCCCGGTGGCTCCTGGCCTGCCCGCTCCTTTTCCTGGGGTCGCTCGCCCTGCAGGCCGCCTTCGACCCCGGGGACAAGCGCTGGGAATTCGCCACGGGAGCCTCCGTGCGGTCATCGCCGGCCCTCGGCACCAACGGTCTCCTTTACGTCGCGTCCTATGATCGCAAACTCTACGCCCTGGAGACGGCGACCGGGGCGAAGCGCTGGGAGTTCCTCACGCAGGACATCCTGGAAACGTCGCCTGTGATCGGAGAAGACGGCACGGTTTACTTGGGGTGCTTCGATGGCCGGTTTTACGCCGTGGATGGCTCGACCGGTCAGGCCAAGTGGCGACAGACCTTCTGCGTCCAGGTCAGCGAGGACCTCGAGCACAGGACGCCTTTGGGCGCTTGCCCGCTGCCCGACCCGCCGCAAATAGTCATTACGGATACGTCCGCTCTAACCGCCGCCCGGCGCTTCGACCGCGCCATCCCGCTGGAACCAGGGCAAACTGAATGCCCGCCATAGCAACGAATGAATGGCTGCGAGAAATAGGGAAAGGGGAACCAACCCATGTTCGTTTACTCATGAACCCTCCAAAAAGCAGAAACCTCGGCTAGCCCCGGCGAGCCCGGCTGCTTTCGATCAGCTGATTCTTATGCGCAATACGACGTGCTGGGGCGGCCGAATAGGCGGCCGGTTCTGGTTTAATCGGCTCGTGGACCGCGGGGCCAACCGCCGTGCGATGCGCGGGTCCAGGCTGGTGTCGCTGCTCGTCACCGCCGCCGTCGGCCTGTCGCCGGCGGCCGGACAGGAGCTTCAGTTCTCCGCCGGCCTGGGCCTCGATGGCCAAGTCCATTACGGCGACGTGCACCTCAAGGACGTCACCGATCCGGAGGATCCCCTGCTTGTGTGCCGTCAACTGGACAGTCCGCTGGAATTCTGGCCCTTCGAGGCGAACGTGGGCTACGCCCTGGGCCCCCGGACCCTCACCTGCGCGCATCCGACCGTCGGCGGGCTGGTGGGCGAGGTGCAGGAAGCCGCCGAAGCCGATTTTACGGTGACTCCCAAGGGCGTGCGCATTCAGGCGCGACTCCAGTCGAAGGCGTCCGCCGTTGCGCCGCTGGCTTACGATGAGGTGGCCGAGGTCTTCTACTATCCCAGCGCGGGGGGCTTCTATCGGACGGGCGCCGGGCTTAGAGTCAAGACTCGCGGCCCCGTGCGGGCGACTGGTCGCGTGAAGTACGTGGTCCGCGGCCCCGATCCCGCGCGTCTGGACAGTGTGTCGTACGTCGGGATGGACGGCGTGGGGAACTTCGAGCTCTGGAGCCCCCGCGGGGGGGCACCCAGCCAGGTGGCGGACGGCCGGTGGGAGGTTTCCTACGACGACCAAGTTGGTGGAGTCATGGTGCCGGACCAGAATGGCGAAGTGGGGGTGGGGGGCATACTCGTCAGCGGCGTCCAGGCCTTTTATGCCTACCCAGCCGACTCGTCGGACGCGTTCCGGTTCGACGATTTCCAGGAGTCCATGGAGTTTGACCTCACGGTCGAACCGATCCTGCCCGTGGTCGAAGTGCAGGCCATCGAGGTGATTCAAAGCGTGCAAGACTGGAACAACTCGGTGGATTGGGTTGCGCACAAGCCGACCGTCGTCCGGGTGGCCGCGCTGGCTAAGCGCGCGCCCGACGACCGCCGCCTGTGCGCCTTGACGGGCAAACTGCGGGCGTACCGCGAAGGCGCGGAATTGGCTGGATCGCCCTGGCCCGCGCGGACAGGCCCGATTACGGTGGAAACGGAGGAGTTCCTCGGAGGGGATTGGGTCAAGCGCATCCGGGGCGATATGCGTTATACGCTTAACTTCGTGCTGCCGCCCCAGTGGCTTCAGGGGAATGTCGAACTGGTATTCGAGGGGGAAGCAACCCAGCAGCGCGGGCGCGACTTCGAGCCCATCACGCTGGTGTTCAAAGGGGGCAAGCGGACGATGGCTGCGTTTCAGCCCGTGCCGCCCCTCGAATTGAAGCTGGTTCAGGTCGCCCTGGAACCGGGCAGCCGGTTGCTGGATTGGAGAGACATCGACCGGGAACTGGCTCGAGTACGGGAGATGTACCCGCTGGCGCAGATCAACGCGACCAGGCATCCGCAGCCCCTGACGATCGCCGAATCCGTCCCCGGAGGTCCCAATCTCCCTATCCGGGCTTTGGAGAAACTGGATTCTCTGCGGAGTAGCGAAAGGCCCTGGCTGTCCTCGCTGTTCTCCGGGCCTGGCCCGGTCTACCTGGGGTTAGCACCCGGGAGTTTCGGTGGCGTGGCATACCAGCCCGGCCGTGTCGCGTTTGCGTCGGACTCGTCCCAAGGGGGCGGCAACCTGGCAGAGGTCATCGCCCATGAACTGGGTCACTCCCTGGGCCGGATCCACCCCGTGTCCGCGGACCGGCCGGTCCGTCTGGGGCTGTATGAGGGCTGGTGCGGGGAAGATCCGGAAGGGACGCCCTACCCCTGGTTCTACCAAGAGCGAGCAGGAGGCACGAAGTTCCCCGCCCTGGGACCGATGGACCTCGAGCCAAGGGACTTGATCTATGGTTTCAGGTTCAGCCGCTACAGCTTCGGCGTCGAGGACCAGAGCTCTGTGCTCAGCCCGTTTGTTTATGCGCATGTCATGGGTTACTGCAACCGCGGATACAGATGGGTTTCGAGTCTTACCTACGAGGCCCTTTTGGGCGCCATCCGCGACGCCTTTCCGGCGCCGCTGACCTCCGTCGCTAGCGCCCCTCAGATCATCCTGCCGCGCCCTCCACCGGAGTCGGACCGCGAGAGCCTGTTGGTGAGCGGTGTTATCGACCTTTCCGCCGACGTACTGACCCTAGGACCGGTGCTGCGCCTGACCGCCCCGCCGCCGGCCAGCCCCGAAGCGGGCGACTACCTGATTCAGCTCGAACTCGTGGACGGCAGTTCGGAGAGCATTCCGTTCACGCCGGCGGTGTTGGCGGAGGCCCCGAATCACCGTTCGTTTGTGGTCCAGGTTCCTGCAGACGGCGTGCGACGGCTGACGGTGGGCAGAGCTGGAAAGGAGTTGGCGCGCCGAGAGGCGAGTGCTAGCGCGCCGGAGGTCCATTTCCTCTCCCCGACCGGCGGCGAACTGGAGAACGAAGTGGCCCTCGTCCAATGGGCCGCCAGCGATGCAGACGGCGACGCCCTGAGCTTCACGGTGCAGTTCAGCGGGGACGGGGGCGCCCATTGGGAGACCATGGGCGTGGAACTGGACGCCCCAAGGTTAGTCTGGCAGGCCGGCCAACTGCCGGGCACCACCAACGGCCTGCTCCGGGTCGCGGCCAGCGATGGTTTCTTGACGACCTGGGCCACCAACGCGGCCCCGCTGCTCATCCCGGATCGTCCGCCTTCCGTGACCCTGGACGCCGACGGTTCCGACCCGACCGTGGTCCGGGACTCACGGCTGGTTCTCGGGCTCACGGCTTACGATCCCGAACGCGGTCGGTTAGACGGGACCAACGTGGTCTGGCGCTCCGACCGGGATGGCGTGTTGGGGACCGGAGCGCGCCTGACCCGCCCCGCCAGCGACCTGGCGACCGGCCTCCATGTCATCACCGCCGTGGCCACGGACGCCGCAGGTTTCAGCGTCTCGACCACCACAACCATCCAAGTCCTGGAACACCGGCCGTCGCGGTTCGTGCGCCACGAACTCCTGCCCGACGGCGCCCTGAACGTGGTGCTGAGCGCCGACCCAGGGGCAACGAACGTGATCGAGGGCTCGACCGACCTGCGGGACTGGCACGCGGTGTCCACCAACGTGCTCCCGGCGGGCCTGGGGACGGTCTCGCTCGATTCGGCCACTCAAGCGGCGCACCGCTTTTTCCGCGCTGTCCAACCCTAGACGACCATGAGGCTGGGAGTTGATAAGGTGAAAGACACAACCGCAACATCGACATCATGAGAAACGGACGCTTAAACGGCTGGCGAGTTTGCTGGGCGACCCTCCATCGATCATCCCGGTGGCTCCTGGCCTGCCTGCTCCTTTTCCTGGGGTCGCTCGCCCTTCAGGCCGCCTTCAACCCCGGGGACAAGCGCTGGGAATTCGCCACGGGAGCCTCCGTGCGGTCATCGCCGGCCCTCGGCACCAACGGTCTCCTTTACGTCGCGTCCTATGATCGCAAACTCTACGCCCTGGAGACGGCGACCGGGGCGAAGCGCTGGGAGTTCCTCACGCAGGACATCCTGGAAACGTCGCCTGTGATCGGAGAAGACGGCACGGTTTACTTGGGGTGCTTCGATGGCCGGTTTTACGCCGTGGATGGCTCGACCGGCCTGGCCAAGTGGGAATGGAGAAACGGGGAATCCTTGTGCACCGCCGCCCAGGGCGCGGACGGGACGGTTTATCTCCCGACGCAGCAGGGCGCAATATGGGCCCTCGACCCCGTGTCTGGCATCGAGAAATGGACCTATTGGATGGGGGGCGAAATCAGCGCCTCACCCGCCATCGCAGACGATGGCGCCGTCATTGTCATCGGCAGGAACAACCAGATTGTTGCCCTCGACGAGGTCTCGGGGCAGGCCCGATGGGAACGCTCGGCGCCGAGCAATGTCGGATCATCACCGGCGCTGGGGGCGGACGGCACTCTCTTTTTTGGCGGCTTCCCAGGTCGATTCCGCGCCGTCGACGCCGCCACGGGAGGATGGCTGTGGGACTTCGACACCGGCGGGGCGATCCAATCTTCCCCTTGTTTGACCGCCGGGGGCATGGTTGTTTTTGGAGCCGATGACGGCAAGGTTTACGCCCTCGAGAGCGCCTCTGGCGAGAAGCGATGGGAATTCGCGGCTGGGCAGCCGGTTTACTCCTCGCCCGCCTGCACGGCCGACGGCACGGTGCTCGTCGGCTGCGCGGATGCCCGACTCTACGCCCTGGATGCCGCCACCGGCGCCAAGCGATGGGAGTTCCTCGCGGGCGGTCCCATCGCCTCCTCACCTCTGCCGGGGCCCGACGGAACCGTCTATTTCGGGTCGATGGACGGCAAGGTTTACGCCGTGCATGGCGGCTCGCCCCTGGCCGACACGCCTTGGCCCAAATACCGGCAAAACCTTCGAAACACCGGTCGGCGGCCCCGCCATGGCGCACCCGTTATCACCGATTCCCCGGACAATGCCCTGGTAGCGCTGGGGGCGCCCGCGGTTTTCACCGTCAGCGCGGCCGGCGATCTGCCGCTGAGTTTCCAGTGGTTCCGCGATGGCGAACCGCTGGCCGGCGAAACCGAGGCTGTCTTACGCCTTGCCGCCGTCCAAACCGCCGATCATGGACGGCGTTTCTCCGTGCAAGTGGCCAACTCGGCGAGCAGCGTCACCAGCCCGGCAGCGGTGCTGGAGGTGGGTTGCCGGCTGATGGCGGGCGGTTCCAACAGCTTCGTCACGCGAGAACCCGACCTGGATCTTTATCCGCTGGGCACCATCGCCCGACTGCGGGTCGAGCCCTATCCGGGGCGGACGTTCCTGGGCTGGAACGGAGACCTGACCGGTTCCGCCAACCCCGCGGAAATCGTGATGGACGGTCACAAGGAAGTGTTCGCCCTAATCAGCCTCCTGCCGGGCGAGCAGAAATGGGAGACAACCAGCGAACCGCGCGTCTATACAACCCCGGCCATTGGCCCGGACGGAACGCTCTATGCAGGCTGGGCACCGCTCGATCCCCGACAACGAAACGAGGGCGGCGCCGTGGCGATCGATCCAGCCACGGGGACCTCGCGTTGGCTGTTCCAAGCCCGCAGCCCGGTGACCACCGCGCCGGCCTTGCGTTGGGATGGCGTGCTCTACGTCGGGACCGGGGCGGGCCAGCTTCTCGCCTTGGAGCGCGGCTCCGGAAACCAGTTGTGGGAGCGCGACGTCGGGAGCGTCACGACCGCGCCCGCCATCAGCGCGGACGGCGCCGTCTTCGTCGGCACGGAGGACGGCAGCCTGGTCGCCTTGGAAGGGGACGGTGGCCATGAGCGCTGGCGATTTCGAACCGGCGGCAGCATTCGCTCCTCGCCCGCAATCAACCTCGAAGGCGCCGTCTGCTTCGGCAGCGATGACGGCCACATCTACGCGGTCTCGGCCGGGACCGGCGCGCTCCAGTGGACCTTCGCGACGGGAGGCGAAGTGATTTCGTCACCCGCGCTGGGTGAGGACGGTTCCGTCTACGCAGGTTCCGGGAACGGGCATGTTTACGGTCTGAAGGGTGACACGGGGCAAAAGAAATGGGAGTTCTCAACCGGCCAGCCCGTGCGTTCCTCCCCGGTCATTGGCTCGGACGGTTCGGTCTATGTAGCGTCGGAGAATCGCATCCTCTTTGCCCTGGATCCGACCAGCGGCGCCAAGAGGTGGGAAGCGGCCCTCACCGGCCGTCTTATCGGGGCCCCTGCCCTGGCCGCCAACGGCACCCTCTACGCCGCCACCAGCGACGGCGTCCTCAGGGCGCTGGCGGCGGCCACGGGCAACCTTCTCTGGTCTTCGGGACTCGGCGCCCCTTCCATCGCTGCGCCTGCCCTGGCTGCGGACGGAACTGTGTTCGTCACCGGCAGCGATGGCAGAATGCGGGCCATCGCCGGCACGTCCCCGTCCGCCACTTCAGGTTGGCCGACTTCCCGCCGGGATGCGGCGCAAACCGGCGCCGCCGCCCAACCCGGCCCGCCCCAGATCCGAGCCGAACCCCTCCCAGCCCTCGTCGCCGCGGGTGAATCGGCCGTCTTCGCGGTCTATGCCGTCGGCACCCCACCCCTGGCCTTTCAATGGTACCGGAATGGCGAACCGGTGGCCGGCGCAACGCAGGCCGTTTTGAGACTCCCGGGAATCCAACGAACGGATGCGGGCAGCAGGTTCATCGTCTGCGCCACCAACGGCCTGGGTGACGCGACCAGCCGCGAGGTCGAACTCACCTTCGGCTACCGCCTCATCACCTCTGCCGAACACGGATCCGTCCGCCGGGTCCCCGATCAAGGCGTGTTCCTCCCCGGAGCGTCCGTCGAGTTGACGGCCATCCCGGACGGGAACCGCCCCTGGCTCGGGTGGTCCGGCGACCTGACCGGCACCGCGAATCCGGTCCTCCTCACCATGGACGGCGACCGCAGAGTTCACGCGCGATTCGACCTCGTGACCGGAGAAGTGCGCTGGACGATACCCATCGAACTGCCGGACGACGCCACCGCCTGCGTCGGGCCCTCGGGGGTCGTCTACGCCCTGGCCCGTTCCGGCCTCCTCCACGCGATCGACGCGATCGCCGGCACCAACATCTGGCTCTTCGAGACCGGTTCACCGGTCGATCGCGCCCCCGCCGTTGGCTCGGATGAAACCGTCGTCTACGGCTCAACCGATGGCCGGTTGTTCGCGGTGGACGGATTGGTTGGATCCAAGGTGTGGGAAATTGCGCTCGGCAGCGCCGTCGTGACTACCCCCGCCATCGGGTGCGACGGAACCGTCATCGTAGGCACCGCCGATGCCCGCGTCCACGCCGTGGAAGGCCGGACCGGCCGCTTGCGATGGAGTTCGCCGACGGATGGACCCCTCGGTTCTCCGGCCGTGATCGCGGAGGATGGAACCGTCGTCGTGGGTTCGGACGGCGGTTCGGTTTGCGCGCTGGATTGGACCACCGGCAGCCGGAAGTGGGCCGCTTCCGCAGGCGGCGCTATCCGCACGGCCCTGGCCATCGGCGAGGATGCCACGGTCTACGTCGCATCCGACAATGCGCGATTGCGCGCCCTGAACCTCGGCACGGGCGCCCAGATATGGGAGTACCAGAGCGAGGCCGGCCCACTGGCTTCGCCTGCGGTGGCGCCAGGCGGGTGGATCCTGGCCGGCGCGCAAACCGGCCGAGTGCTGGCTTTGGATCCGGCCACCGGCGCTCGACGATGGGAGTTCCTCACCGGCTCCTCGGTCTCCTCCTGCCCAGCGGTCACGGAACAGGGAACCGTCTACATTACCTCCGAGGACGGCTTCTTCTACGCCCTCGACCTGGTCACGGGCCTCGAGCGTTGGCGACTCCCCCTGGACGCGCCCAACTCCTTCTCTCCACTCGTCACGGCGGAAGGCACCGTTGTCTTCAGCACTTCGAGCGGCCATCTCTTCGCCGTGGCCGCCACGGAGCGGCCGGCTCAACACGATTGGCCGATGCTGGGACAAAACGCCGCGCGCACCGGCACGCGCCGCACAAGCGGCCCACCCGTTCTCACCGCGCAACCCCTCGACGCGGCGGTTGCCGCCGGGTCCGATGCCCTTTTCGGTGTCTATGCGTCCGGCGACCACCCGCTGACCTTCCAATGGTCGCTCGATGGGGAACCGGTGCCCGGGGCGGACCGGTCGGTGTTGCGACTGCCGGTCCTCACCTTGCTCGACCACGGCCGCCGAGTATCGGTCCGCGTCACCAACGCGCTCGGCAGCGTCACCAGCCGCGAAGCGGTCCTGACGGTCGGCTATCCCCTTGTCACATCCGCCTTCGGCGGCAAAATCCAGCGCAACCCGGATTTGCCCATTTATCCACTGGGCACGGCGGTAGTACTGCGAGCCGTGCCGGACGCGGACCGCGTCTTCTTCGGTTGGAGTGGCCACATCTCCGGCCGGCAAAACCCGGTGGCCATCTCGATGGACGGCCCGCGCGGAGTCACGGCCTTGTTCCTTGTCCCGCCCGTCTTGGGAGGCATCCAGATGGATCGGACCAGAGGCGAATTCTCGGTCGCGATTCTCACCCGGGTAGACCACACCTACACGCTCGAAGGCAAGGATACCTTCGACGCTCCGGCCTGGACCCCGCTCGTCATCGTACCGGGCAGCGGACGCCTCCAGCACCTCGTCGATCCATCGGCGACTCCGGGACAGCGGTTTTACAGGGTTCGAGCCGAGCCCGGCCCTTGATCCGCTCCTGAACCGCTTGTGTGGATCTCCACACAACTGGCTGTAGCCCTGCTGAAGTCCGCGGTTCTCACCGCGGGCCCGCCTGCTTGAAGAACCACGCGGCAGCCTGAGTTCGGCGTTGCACGTTAAGTTTGCCCATCACGTTGCTGACTTGGTTCCGGACGGTCTTCTCCGCCGTGCCCAACTGCTCCGCGATCTCCTTGTTCGTCGCGCCCTCCGCCAACAACGACAGAATCCTCCGTTCCTGCGGCGTCAGTGTCCCGATCGCATCGCCGCCGCTGCCTCCCGGCGGGCGCCCTTGCTGGCGCATCAGTTTGGCCACCGCCGGCGACAGCACCGATCCGCCCTCCGCCACCGTCTGAATCGCCGCCAGCAGGATGTCGTCCCGGCTGTCCTTCAACAAATAGCCGTCTGCCCCCGCCGCAATCACCGCGAGCACGGTGGGTTCGTCGGTGAAGGACGTCAGCACCAGCACCGCCGGTGGCTCCGGGAGTTCCTTGAGCTGTCGGCACAATTCAGCTCCCGGCCGATCCGGCAGCCGCAGATCCAGCAGAACGACGTCGGGACGAAGCGACCGGGCCAGGCCCAGGGCCTCCGCGCCGTTGCCCGCTTCGCCCACCACCTCGATCGCAGCCTGCTCCGCCACAATGGCCCGCAACCCCGCGCGCACCACGCGGTGATCGTCCA
>CAZVRY010000036.1:0-36880 GCA_964629545.1 uncultured Verrucomicrobiota bacterium
CGGACCGGCTCCTTCTGTTCGGCGACATAGACCATGCCGCAGCCGCCTTCGCCGATTTGCTCCAGCAGCTTGTAGCGTCCGAGTGTCTGGCCCACGGCCTCGTCGGGCGCATCAGCGAGGTCGAGCTTGATGGTTGCTTTCACTGTGGCCACATCGATGCCATCGGCCAACACTTCCTCCGGCTGGTCTTGCGCGGCGAGCAGCCTCTCCAGGCGCTCGCGCAGCGCAGCGTCTCCGGCGCAGGCCCCGTCCAGGAAAGCAGCGCGTTCCGCGGCCGGCCGCTGACGCGCCTGGTGGATAATCCACTCTTCTCGCTTATCAGGAGCAATCATAGTAATCGTTCGGGAAACTATCGCCGTATCCTGCCGCAGGTTAAAGGACAGGGTCTTCTCGGATTTGAGTGGGTGATTTCTCGGGTGTGATCCGGACCGAGGTCGCCAGGTGGTGAATCACCCCGTGGCGCTCAAACTCGCGAGCCTTTTCCTGGCCGACCTCCTGGTTCTGCCTGGTCCAGGCTCGAAGGTGCTCCAGGGCCGGCAGTCTGTCGGACTTGCGCTCGTTGCAGCCGGCATGGACGAGGACGAAGTTGTGTCCGAGATCAACCGGATAGCGCGACCAGGGAACGAAGTGGTCCACATGCCCGCCCTCGGCTCCGAGTCGCCGATGGCAGTAGAAGCACTCACCCTCCTGAAAGTGTTCAAGGATGGGGCGGACTACCGCCAGGCTGGCTCGCTCGCTCCCGAACGGGAATTCGTGCAGGTCAGCCTTCTCCGCCAAACGGCTAGCGTTGTAGCGGCGGACGTAATGTGCCCAGGCTCCTTTGACCAGGTCCACCACCAGCGCGTAGTGCTTCCGGAGGCAGACACCGACCCCGGGCCTCAGCGTGACCGAGGTTCCCCGGCCGCTGTTCTCGTACAGGAAGTCGAGCTTCTGGTCTCCCACGGTCTGGAGCTTCCACAGGGGCATCTTCCGCACCTGGGCGGCCACCTCCGCGACAGTTCGCTTCCAGGCTCGCTCATCCCGCCGAAACTCCGCCAGGGAACCGCCGCTGGCCCCGTGGGCCGCCAGGACGAGTTTTATGATCCTCGGAACCTCGCCGCTGTTCTGCTGGAGCAAGCCGGAGTCGGATCCACTGGCGGGCAGGTAGGGCACGCTCTGGCGCCAGTAGTACTCGGTGAACTTCTCCCCAATCCGGTGGGTCGGAATCACCAACCGCTCGTCGTCGTCCCTTCCGAGTTCCACAGACAGGTCAGCCAGGGCCAGAAGGGGGGCGTACTTGTAGGTGGAGACGAAGGAGCCCTCCGCCAGCAACCTCTGGAGGTTGGTCAGGAACTCAATCTGTTGCGCGGGGCTGGCCACGCGATCCTCACCAGTACTTCGCCTTCGCGGGGATGACCCACCGTACACCGCCCCTCGGGTCTGGCAGGTCTCCGGTGTAGCGGGGGATGACATGGATGTGGGCGTGGGGGACGGTCTGCCCAGCAGCGGTCCCATCGTTCACGCCGATGTTGAAGCCGTCCGGGTGGTGCTTCGCCAGGAGCAAGGCGCGGACCCTCGCGACTTCCGCCCAGAGGCTGGCCTGTTCGTCCGCCGGCAGGTCGAAGAGCGAGGCGACATGCCGTCTGGGGATGACCAGCGCATGGCCCTCAGACACCGGAAACCCGTCCAGGAAGGCGAAGGTGGTCGGCGTCTCCAGCCAGATCCGGTCCTCGGCGAGGCAGCAGAACGGGCATGGAGACGGTTGAGGCATCGAACGGAGTGTGCCGTCGCCCTGAAGGTGGAGCAACCACAGACCGCCAGGGTCCTCCGGGTGAATCGCGGCTATGGCGGCTCAGGGAGACTGGGCAGGTTGTGCGTTGGGCTTCGCAAGCCGGTGGGACCCTGGGGTAGGAAGGCGGGATCCGGGACTTCATCCCCGGCCAGGAGTTCAGGGTGGTCCAGCCGCGGCCCCTCGCCCCTCTCGAAGCCCTCCCGATACTCCGCCGCGACCAAGACCCAGGCACCACCCGTCGCGATCTGGCGCTGCTGGGGGTGAGATGGGAGGGCGTAGGGAGGCCCCGGTGTCCAGATGCCTTGCGACCGGCCCCAAATTCTCAAAACCAAAGGCTTGAATAAACGAACCGGCAGTCGCATAACTCGGGAAGCTGGGATTGGAAATGATGAACTTGCACAGGAACAGGCCAGCGGACCGGGGGATCGTTCAAGCCACGCACCATTGAGCGCCTCGGCAACCAAAGCGACGCGAATGGGAGCGATATGAGGAGCGAACCAATCGAAAAACCTTTGGACACAGGGAGCGCTCGGAGAGTCGGGGCCCGTATCGCTGCCATCGTGAGCGCGATGTTCTTCCTTGTCGCAGACAGCAGCGAGGCGGGAGATTGGCCATGTTTTCGCGGGCCCCAGGGCACTGGCGTCTCGATGGAAAGGGCTGTCCCTCTCACTTGGGGCGAGACGAACAACCTCCAGTGGCGGGTCGATTTGCCGGACCGCGGCAACTCAACTCCGATTGTTTGGGGGCACCACGTCTTCATAACTCAGGCACTGGCGAAGGAAAACTGGCGAGCTGTCTTTGCATTTGATTTGAGGACGGGCAAGGAGCTGTGGCGGGGCGGCACCAGTTCTGAAGGCAGGGAGCCTACCAACCGCCAGAATCCCTACTGCTCGGCGTCGCCGGCAACAGACGGGGAGCGCGTGGTGGCGTTCTTTGGTGATCCAGGTCTATACTGCTATGACTTCACCGGCAAGGAGCTCTGGCACCGATCGCTCGGAGCGATTGATTCGTGGCATGGGAGCGGTTCATCGCCGGTCATCCAAGACGGCTTGTGCTTCCTGAACTTCGGTCCTGGAAGCGAGGCTGCCGTGTACGCCATCGACATGAACTCAGGCGAAACGGTCTGGAAGGTCGATGCGCCGCAGGTTCCGTCCCGTTTCGGTGCATTCCCGTCGAGGGCGCTGACGGGTGCTCCGGGACTCACCGTCCGGAGCGCCGGCACGGCACCCAAGCCAGCCGATTTTCAATACGCCGGGATGGCAGGCGATTTCAGCGGCAAGGGTGGGAATAACGGGTCTTGGTGCACCCCGGTCGTGCTTGGAGCTGGCGACCAGGGCGAACTCGTCGTGGTTGAGTCATCCCAAGTGACGGCTTACGGCTTGAGGACCGGCGAACGCAGGTGGACGTGCAAGAGACTGCCCGATCAGGTCTTTGCCTCTCCCGCGGTGGGTGAAGGCGTCCTGGTGGCGATGGGCCATGTCAGTCCGGTCGGCATCAAAGTCGTCGCCATCAAATTGGAGGGAAAAGGCGACGTGACCGACACGCACCGTTTGTGGGAGGTCAACCTTAGGAAAGAGTGTATCGGCTCCGGAGTCGTCGCTGGCGGGCACGTGTTCCTGATCACCGACGGCGGCTTCGGTGTTTGTCTCGACTTGAGGACGGGCAAGGAGATCTGGGAGGTGCGCCTCTTGACGCTTGGGGGATCGTGGTCTTCGCTTGTGCAGGTCAACGATCGGCTGATGGCGGCGAACCTGTTGGGCGAGGTAGCCGTCGTCGCGGCATCGCCGAGGTTCGAACTGCTGAACAGAAACACCATCGGCAACGAAACCACTTGCTCGTCGCTGGCCGTCGCTAGCGGACATGTGCTCCTGCGAACCCATGACGCACTGTGGTGCTTCGGCAGCACTTCTCAGGCTGGACGTTGATTGGAGATGAAGACGTTACGCAAGAACCGGCCAGCAGAACGAGGGGATCGTTATACGAACCGGCAGTCGCATAACCACATTTGGGCGTGAAGTTCGGGCGTAACCTTTTCAGTGTGGCCGCGCGGTGGGGCCTCCTCGGTCTCGTTTCGGGGTTGTTCTCGTGTGCGATGACACAGTCTCACCTCATCTATGTAGTGCGCGAGCAAAAGACCCTGGATCATATTGTCTGGCCTGGAATTGTGTTCGCACTGGTTGTTCTCCTCCCGATGTCCCGCTGGGCCGGAGATGGCTGGCTAAGGACCGCGACGGCGCTGATCGCCAGTTCTGCGGTTTATCCGATTGCCTGGCATATCGCTGCTTCGCGCACCTTGCATCCGGGAGCATACATGGTTGCAGCATTCGCCTTCTCAGGGTTCTTGGGCTCGTTCGTGGTGGCGAGCGCGTTTTTGTTCCGAAGGCCATGTTGGTTGAGGGTAGCTTGTAGGACCGTGTTTCTTGGGACCGTCGTTGGTGGGCTGATGGGGGCGAGTCTGGTAGCAGCGATGAAGGGTCTGCCCTCCGAGGGTCCTCTTGGGTTGGGCATATTTATGGTGGTGTGGCAGACCGTCGTAGCTGCTACGTTAGCTCGAGGAATACCGCCAAGGCCCAACAATTAACGGTGCATTGCTGCGGAGCGGAGTCCGCAAACGCACTCGCCGACGAACACCCCGGCAGCCGAATCACTCCACCCTCACCCTCGCCACCACCGGGAAATGGTCCGTGTAGGTGCGCCGGTCCTCGCCCTTCGCATGGCTGTGGCGGCGAATGGTGACGTCCTCCAGCCGCAGCCTGTTCCGCCCCTTGGCGATCGCCTCGGAGACGAAGACGCGGTCGTAGGCGTTCCCGTCGGCGTGCGTGGCGATCTTGCCGGTGAGGGTTGAGAGAGCGTCTACGAGTGGCGGCCGGGCCTGGAAGAGCACCGCCACCGCTCCGTCCTGGCTCCCCACCACCTGCCCCTCGTTGAAGTCGCCCAGGATCACCAGGTTCGCCTTGGGGTCGGTTGCCAAGTGCCGCATGGACCATCGGAGGAGCGCCCGGCACTGGTCAGCCTGCTTCTTCTCGCCGTCCGCTCCGATGGGCCGTCGGAGATGGACCACGCAGAGGTCGAGGGCGGTGGTCGCGTTGGTCAGGCGAACGACCAGGTGCTTGCTCAGTTCACGCTCCAGATCCGACACCCGCGACGCCTTCCCGTAAACGCCCCAGCCTCTGCCCGCGTCGAGGAGTGCCCCGACGTCCTGTTTCGTGCTCGTGTCCCGGCCTTGGACGAACAGGTGTTGGTAGGTGGTCTTGTAGCGGGCCTTGGCAGCGCGGGCCAAGGCGGCGACATCCTCTCCGTTCCCGACCTCCTGGAGCCCGACGAATAGGGGTGCCTCGGCTGGCAAAAGGCCTACCCGAGGGAGATCGCTCCGTTGCTCGGCACAACCTTTTCGACCTGGAGCAGGCCTACTCCTGCGGGTTCGTCGCCATGGTTTTCTCGGCGGCTTCGATCTCGGCGAACGAGGGTGCGCGCCACAGTTCAAACTTCCCTCCGCTCAAGCGGACGACGAGTCTACCGTCCGGGTGAGCGGCGAAATTCACCTCCCGGGGGCCAGGCAGGGCCTTGAAGTCGCCAACCTCGCGACCCGAGTAAACGCTTATCGTGCTGAGGGTGACGGAACCGTGGGCGAAGAGCCGCTCGCCGTCCGACGAGCAGGCCAGATTCCATATTCCAGCTCCAGCGCTCCCTGAACGGACCAGGCGAGGTGGCCTGGAGCCGAGGTCCCAGAATTGAATCTGGCCCATTTGGTGCCCGATGACCAACGTGCGTCCATCGGGAAGGAAGCAGACCCCATAAACATTCTGCTTGCCACCGGTCTCATAGATGATGTCATGGCCCGCTTGGATATCCCAGAGCCAGAACCGTGCGCCGGACGATTTCGCCACCCCGAGTCCCGCCACCACAACGGTGCCATCAGGTGAGAAGGTTTCACATTCGACGCCCGCCCCATCCTGGGCAACCTGAGTTATGGGTGCCGAGAGGGCCACGTCCCACAACGTTAGCTCGGACCTTCCGTCCTTGAGCTTGCTCACGGTGAGGAGGCGGCCACCGTGGGGAGCGAATCTCATTCGGTCGACACCGTTGGTAGTTGGTCCGCGGTAGCTACGGAGTTGGCTGGTCTTTGTATCAACCACGTGGATCGTGCCCGAGGCATCGGTTCCTGCCACCTGCCGACCGTCCGGGGAAATGCCCTGGATCCGCGCCTGACTGGGGAAGGGGAAACGGGCCACGACCTGGGTTCGCCCCACCTCCATCAACTCCCCGGTTTCCGAGCCAGCCGCCGCCCAGGCCACGTATCGTCCGTCAGGAGAAAGGGCGGCGTTTTCTCCCACCATCATGATTTCAGAGGCCTCGGAAAGTCTGGCCGCTCTCGGATCATACACCTTGATCTGATCCTGCCCCGTGAACAGCCGGTTGCCATCGGCTGAGAAGAGAATCGCGTTAAACTGCGGCCGATTCGCCCGCAACGTGCCTCTGAGTTTGAGCGGCCGGGTATCAAGCACGTAGATTTGGCCGTTGGACAAGCAGGCCAAGGTCTCTCCGCCAGGAGACAATGCCATTGCGTATCCCCCCCATGGACCAACATCTACCGAACCCAACGTTTGGCCAGACTCCACGTCAAGACACTCCACCAGCCCATCCCTCCAAAAGGCTATCAACTGCTTCCCGTCAGGGGAAAAGACAAAGTCGCAGATTTGTCCCTGCCCCCGCGGCTTGCCCAGGCGGCGAACCAGGGACAGGTCTGGGACCCGCCAAAGGACGACCTGTCCCCCGGAGGCCACGTCCGCGACCAGGCGGCTATCGGGCGAGAACGCGATGTCGTGGAGCCGTTCGTAGCCAGGTTCGGTCCAGCCCACCTCGCGGCGGCGCGTGAGATCGACGGTGACCAAGCGGAATCTGTCCTGGCCGTGCTCGGACGATACTTGAGCCGTCAGCCACCGGCCGTCGGGCGATAGCTCCAGGTAACTCGTCCAGGCCGTGTTGGAAAAAACCAGGGTGCCCTGTGACGTGAGTGAGTTCGCATCGAGAAGAGTCACTCCCGGACCGTCCAAGACCGCCAGCATTTTGCCGTCCGCGGAGACTGCCATGTCCATGCAATGTCCCGCCAATTTGTTCGAGGCCAGGACTTTGCCGGTGCCAAGTTCCCAGAGTCTAACCTCTCCAAAACGAGTCATGGTGATGATGTCCCCTCCGCTGTTCAGGGCCAACCCGTTGACTTTTTCCCCGAACGTTCCGACGGTGCGCAGTTCCTGTCCCTTGACCTGGCTCCAGAGGAAGCGCCATTCCCAGTTCGGCTGTTCCCTTCGGCGTGGCCCGGGCCGGTTTGCCTCCAGCAGGTTCCGGGCCTCATAGATGCGGTTGTTTCCAAGGGCCTCACTTGCACGGAACATGTCGGAGGCATAGGCGAGGGCTTGGGCCTCATCCCGTTCGCGTTGCAGACGCTGCCGGGTCACGCCCAAACCAATCGCCGTTGCCGTCGATACCACCGCCAACACCACCATCGCCCCCGCCAATCCCGCGAGCGCGGGCTTGCGGCGGCACCAGCGCCAGGTCCGCTCCCACGCGCTGATCGGGCGGGTCCGAATCGGCTCGCCTTTCAGGAAGCGCCCGAGCTCGTCGGCCAGCTCCTGCGCCGAGCCGAACCGCGCCCCCGGCTCCTTCTCCAGGCACTTCAGGCAGATCGTCTCCAGGTCGCGCGGGATCCCCGCATTCAGCTCCCGCGGCGCCACCGGCTCGGTGTCGCGGATCTTCAACAGCGTGGCCTGCAACGAATCGGCCAGGAACGGCGGACGCCCGGTGAGGAGGTCGTAGAGAATCGCCCCGAGCGAAAAGACATCACTGGCCGGACTGGCCAGGCGATGGTGCCCCGCCGCCAGTTCCGGCGCCATGTGGTTGGGCGAACCCAGCACCTGGCCGCTCAAGGTCAAGTCGGAGTCGTCGTTCATCCGCTTGGCCAGGCCGAAATCCGTCACCCGGACTTCGTCGGTGGCGAAATCGATCAGGATGTTGGACGGCTTGAGGTCCCGATGGATGATGCCTTGTTGATGGGCGTAATGGATGGCCTCGGCCACCGCGCGCAGATAGGTGGCCGCGCGCCGGGCCGGCAAGGGGCTTTCCCGCACGATCTGGGCCAGGTCCTTGCCCTGGACAAAGTCCATCGAGAAGAACGGCTGGCCCTCCACCTCGCCGACCTCGTGGATGGCGACGATGTGCGGGTGGCGGAGCCGGGCGGCGGACTGGGCCTCGCGTTTGAACCGTTGCACCATCTCGTCGCTGGCCAGCTGGCCGAGCAGGAGCATCTTGATGGCCGCGATCCGATCCAGGTCGATCTGGCGAGCCCGGTATACAACCCCCATGCCCCCGCGGCCAACCTGTTCGAGGAGTTCGTAGTCGCCGAGGCGTTCGGACGGGACTGACGACTCGAGGGATGGATCGCTAGCGGAGCCGTCCTCCTCGGTCGCCAAGGCTTCCTTCAGAAGGCAGCGAGGGCAAAGACCGGAAGGCGCATCCGAGCCCAGCGCGACGCCGCAGATCGGGCAGTGCGGTTCCATCGGTGGGTTGGAGTCTGGCTGGGCCATCGCCGAAGGGGCCTTCAATGACTACTACGGGAAATCAACCAAGAGTTAACCCGGATATTTCACATCTGGTAAACCCCCTCTCCCTGTCTCCCTCTCCCCAACCGCTATGAATGGCTTCGCTGGAAGGGGTTGGGGAGAGGGCCAGGGGTGAGGGGCACGGCTTCGATGAAAACAGAATGACGCTACTTCTGAGTGAAATATGCAGGCTAACGCCGCGACGCATCGCAACTTCTGCCTGGTCTCGATTCTGACCGAGGTCGGCGCCCCGGGTCAGCGGGTAGCTGCCCCCGCGACATTCCTGCACGGGCTCGGCCTCAGGCCAGTTGACGCATGCCGCTTTCACTTCGAGTTTTCACCCGCCCAGGACGCGGAACAGGTATCGGATTTCCTCTTCGATCTCGTCTTCGGAGCTCACCGTCCGGGCGATTTCCTCGCGCACGAGTTCGCGGTAGCGGCGGCGCAAGCGGAGCACGGTCATCGCGACGGACGCCTGGCTGACGCCCAGGCGTTGACCCACCTCCGCGTACGACTGGGTGCCGCGCTCGCCCACCAGGGCGTCCTTGAGCAGGGCGAACCGGTCCGCTTGACCCGAGGCGGCCGCCTCGGCTTCCAGTCGGTGAAGGACGGCGCTCAGCAATGCCACGGCCCAGCGCCGTTCGTAGGCTTGTTCCGGGTCGCTTTCGGAACTCGCTTCCTGCTGGTAGCGGCGCTCGGCGGATTCGGCGTCCAGGGACAAAACCGGTTGGCCACCGCCGCGCTTGAGGGCCGACGCTCCGTCCGCGGCATCGGCCAGGAAATGATTCAACGCGGTCAGGAGGAAGGAACGGAACCGACCGCGGCCTGGATCGGCCACCTGAAACCCTCCCCGGCGGAGCAACCGATCCAGAAAGCCCTGCACGAGATCCTCCGCATCGGTGGAGGTGCGCCCCTTGCGACGGATATGGGCATAGAGAGGATACCAGTAAGTGCGGCAAAGGTGCTCAAGGGCGGCCTGGGCGCGGTCGGGATCGCGGTCGCGGCTGGCCAGCACCACACTCCAGTGCGTGGTGACGAAAAGGCTTGCTGCCGACGCCCGTCGTTGGAGTCCCCGGCCCTCCGGCAAGTTCGCGGTCACCCTTTCCATGCGTTCTGGTGCCTGAGGTTCCTACCGCCCGGCGACGGACGCGGCGATCCTCGGGCCAGTGTTGCGGAGTAAACCAGCGGCCGCATCGGTTGGCGAGGGGAAAGATCCGGATTCTGACGGAGGTTAGGGACCGCTGATAGGCGCTGATAAACGTGTTCGAAAAACCGCGCGCACGTCCGAACTCCGAACTCCGACCTCCCCGCTCCGTGCTCCGCGCTCCGTGCTCCGTGCTCCGACAAAAGGCCGCCGCAAGAAAGTGTGTTATGACCGGGCGCGAATTCCTTAACACAGGTTGAAGGGCGAGCTATGGCTTGGCCCCGGGAACGCAGACAAACCGACAAAACCTATGAATTCAAATACAAGGCACAAATCCACGCAGCGCGTTGGTCCACAGGCGCTTGAACCACAGAGGAGAGCGTGTTGGCATCTCACCTCGTTCTGCCTGTTGGTGGCAACGCTCTCAGCCTGGGGACAGGCAGGAATCAACACGAACTTCCCCACCGATCTGGTGGTCTCGGTTGGGGATGAAGCTACCTTCAGGATCATGCTCATCAGTGGGCAACCGCCCTATGCGGTCCAGTGGTACCGGGACCAAGCCCCGATCGACGGTGCCACGAATGTGAGCCTGAGCCTGGTCAATGTCCAACTGACCGACTCCGGCAGCAGCTTCTATGGCGTGGTGACAGATCAATCAAATGTCCCCACCACCACACGCGTCGCCACCCTGACCGTGACGATCGGCCCCTTCGTCAAGGTCTCAGGGCAGCCGATCGTGACGGACGTAGAAGCCTCGGTCGCCGGCCTCTGGTGCGATTACGACGGCGATGGCTTCATGGATGTGTTTGTCCCCAACTCCAGCAATAACTCCTCCGAGGTCCGGAGTTCCCTCTACCATAATGAGGGAGACGGCACCTTCACGCGGGTAACCAACAGCCTGACCAGCGACGCCAACAATATTTGGGGATGCGCTTGGGGCGATTACGACAATGACGGCCATCCGGATCTGCTGCAGGTTCAGTGGGGAATCCAGCCCGCCCAGCTCTATCGCAACGGCGGCGGCGGTGCGTTTAGCCTTGTCACCACCTTTGACCTCGTCGATGACCCAGTTGACTGCGCGTGGGCAGACTTGGATGGCGATGGTTGGCTAGACCTGTTCGTTGGCACTTGGCAACAAGCGGTGGACTTGGCCTATCGCAACCTGGGTAACGGGACTTTCAGGCGGTGCACCGTTATCGATGCCGGGGCCCTGGTCACAGAGGCGAAGAGCAGCGCTTCAGCTTCGTTCGCCGATATCGACAACGACGGCGATCTAGACGTCTACGTCAATTGCGATAACAATGTCCCTTCGTTGCATCGAAACCTGGGCACGGGGAAATTCGAGATAGCAGTGCTGGGCAGCCTGCCGGGAACGGCCTACACCGTCTCAGGGGTGTGGGGAGACTTCAACAACGACGGTTTTTTCGACCTTTTTACCACGGGACTCAATGGCATCGAGGGAAAGCTCCACCTGAACGTGGAAGGGCGCGAGTTCCAGGATGTAACGACGACCGCTGGCCTGGTGACGCCCGCCCGGCTGGCTTTCGGGCCCGCCTGGGGCGATTACGACAACGACGGTGACCTGGACTTGTTCATCCCCTACTACAACGATCCGAACATGCTGTTCCGGAACAATGGTGACGGCACCTTCACTTCTGTGAACGTAGGCAGCCCTAACCTCATGGGAGTGAAAGATACGGGTGCAGTCTGGGTAGACTATGACAACGATGGATTCCTCGACCTCTTCCTGGCCTGCGGCGAAGCCAACCCGTCTCCGAATCGCCTCTATAGGAACAATCTCCCAGCCACCGGGAACCAGAACCATTGGTTGAAGGTCCGGCTGACCGGGATCGCGTCCAATCGCATGGCGATCGGGGCCAAAGTCCGCGTTCGTGCGGTCGTCGGCGGGCGCGAAACCTGGCAACTGCGCCAGATCGCCTCGAACGGAGCCTTTGCGTCCGGGGGCGAATTCGTGGCCCATTTCGGTCTGGGCGACGCCACGCACGTTGAGACCCTGCGCATCGGATGGCCCTCGGGCATCGTCCAGGAATTAAGCAACGTGGCTCCGGACCAGTTCCTGACCGTGACCGAGGCCCGCAACGAACAGACGCCAACGCCCCCTGAAGTCACCGCCTACACCCGGGCCGCGGACGGCACGTTCCAGGCCACGGTGAATCTTGAGGAGACGGGCGTGCGGGCTGTCCTCGAGGCCACCAGCGACATGGTGCACTGGGCCAAGGTGATGATGCGGACCAACGTTACCGGCACGATGGAGTTCAGCGACGCGCCCGTGACGCCGAGCCGGCCCATGCGTTTCTATCGCGTGGTCGTGCCATAGGTTGACCCATGCCAGGAGGTGGTCCGTGCGGACCCTGGCGGCCCGGGTGGTGTTCATCGCCATCCGGGCTGCCTCTTCCCTGGATCTCAGGCAGAGAGTAACATCACCGGCCTTGCTTTCTGCCCTGATTAGCCGCCCCTCCCCGGCACCTTCCCCAGCGAGCAGCCCAACTGCCCGAGGATCCGCTCTTCCTTTTGGGTGTATCATTTGGCTTATCGCAGGACATTGATCCACCAACCCTATGCCCGACGTGTGGCGACCCTCTGCCGGAGCCAGGAGGTCCTTGCCCCCGCTGTGCCGCTGCATTCCTGTCAGACGAGGAGGCCGCGAAGGAGGACGAGGAGGTGTCGAGAGAGGGCGAGGACGGCTGGACCCGTGAGCTGTCGGCCTGATGGCTGGCCCGTCGAGGCGTCGGATCTCGCCTTCCCGGCCACGGTTCAGACCCCAATGATCGACTGGGCGGCTGAGGACCGGGCGCATCACGGGCAGTTTGCCTCAGGCGGGAAAAGACCACGGCTGGGCACACTTCAGGTGGCGTGGGAGTCGCGGCAGAAGCCTATCAAACCGTCCATTGCGCGGGCAGCAGCAACCGGTCGCCGCAATCGCTCGCCGAATTGCTGGTACGGCACCGCGATCGAAGCGTAAATCAGTTACTAAGCTCCCATGAACGCCTTGTCGCAGGGCGGCGAGTATGAAGTGAGAGGAAGGAGGATAGCACCTCACGCGATTCCCACAAGGCACCAGTGTCTTTGCACTCATCGTCAGACGGTGGCAGGTCACTGCGGCTGTTGAGGAGCGCGAGAGCGCTTGAGATTCCGAATCCACTCTGCGACCACTCTCGCGCGTTGGGACTCGAAATCCGAGACTGAAGTGGTATTTCCTGGAGAATGAGCCACAGTGATACTGTAGGCAGTCGGGTCGCGAACCTTGATCCTAGTCACACCGACAGCCCGATTCTCCGGCCAGTTGACGACGCAGATCGACCATTCGCTTTCATAAGCGGTCACCCCGGTAGAGAAACCAAGGTGACCGTACTTGCCGATCTCCAGGAGGTGCCTAATCCCAACGATCGCGAAGAGCGTGATCTCGGAGTCACTAGCCTCCGCGCTCAGGCCATAGAGCTTATCACGAACAAAATCGCACTCCCGAAGCGCCATCGCTTCCTCTGGTCCCAGTGGCGAACCATGGTTTCCTCCATGAAGGCCCCCGACCTCTAAACCTTTGTCACACACGACAATAGCTCTTCCTTTGAGAGCCACATCTCCTGGGTCCAATTCGATCGTCTTCGCCGAGTCGATCGCCCGGGCCATCCGTTTCACCAGAACGAGCCGAGCACGCTCCGGGAACGTTGCCCAAACCTGATTAGTGGCGAGAAGAACCATGAAGGTGATGATAGCCAGGGCTGACCCGAGCGCCCCATGAACCTGCCTGGCGTTGCTGTGCTTTCCATATCGTAGGCACCTCGCCCAGCAGAAGGCTGCAATAGAAGCCAATACAGCCATAATCAATATGTGGACAGCCTTCGCCGCCGCGAACGCGTTCTTCTCGATCATGTGCTTGGTTATCGAGCCCGCGACAATGCAAACTAGGACGAGCAGGCCAACGACCACGAGAACAGGGATTATCGAGGGACCCGCGCTCCTCGGGTCCGAATACATCCTGCGCATACACCGAGTAGACCACAAGAGGGCCGGCCCGCAAGGCTCTTCGTGGGGTCGTTAGGCGCCGGAATTGACGCAAGGCCGACTCCGACAATGTGATAACTTTCGGTGGAGTGGAGGACGCGGATCTTCGTGCATTCTGAGAGGATTCTTCCTGCCCACTCAGAAAGTCTTGGTAGACTCCCCATCCCACCACAGGGCCAAGCGTGCGTGAACACGGCCAAAGAACACCGCCTCAAGTGTGCGCGCATCCACGGCGTCGCTAATCTAACCTCTTGGGCCTCATGCGGGGAGTGGTTGCTGACGATGCCGCGAAATACGCCAGACTCCTGATGCCGATCCTCGCGGTCGGCGGAGCCGTCCGAGCAGGCGAGTCGGCCTTCTTCGCCACAGGCTACGATGCAACAGGCTGTGGCGAGACGGGTCGGAAGGGTCCAGAGCCTCATCCCGGTCCCCTGTCATCGCGGTGAGGAAGGGGACCGCCTGCAAACACCCATCACGGCTTCTCCGCCGCCCTCTTCTTCGCCCACCGAGCCTTGGCTGCTGCGCTGATGGCGGCCCGGCCTGCGGCGCTCAGTCGACCCTTCTTCTTGGGAGCCGGGGTGGGAGGAGCCGCCTTCTTCTCAGCCTTCCGCTCTGCCCACCTCGACTTCTGGCCGGCGGCGATCTTGGCCTTGGCGGCTTTGCTCATCGTGCGTTTCGGTTTGGCGGCGGGCGCTGGTGCCGTCAGTGCCTTGGCGGGCGCTGGTGCCGGGCGGCCTTGCTCTGGGTGCCCAAGGCGTGCTCGATTTGGGCCAAACGGGTTCGGAGCGAAGTCTTCTCGGCGAGCAGGGCCTGGCGGAGTTTGACGAACTGGTTCAGGGTGTCGGGTTTCATGTGTCGTGAGGCCAGGGCCGCAATTCGCTCACCGTGGCGGCGGGGCGGCACTGGATGGGGGAGAGTGATACATGGGACCAGTGCGGCTGTCGATTCAATCAGGGCGACGAATTGGCGGGATCGACTTTCACCTATCCAGACTTTGGCGAGGCTCGGCCCCTGAGGCCGAGAATCCTGAGGATGGGCCAGTAGATCACCTCGAAGATGTCCCACGCCCAGCTCGGAACATGGCGGGAGCTCCAATGAGTCTGCAGGATGAGGTCGTCGACGACTAACAGGAGGAACGGCAGAAGGTAGACACAAGCCAGCGCCTACAAACACCGGACAGCGAACCAGAGGGCTGAGGAGCAGGGCTTCTCTGGGGTCGGTTCCGGCTTCTCGTCCATGCCGGGAAATCCTAGGCCGGTTTTCGCGTCGCCGCCACCCTCCTCCGAACGACCGCCAGTGTGGTTATTATGCCGCGACGAAACCGGCGCGCCACTCTTGTCATCCCAGCCTAGCAAGGATTACATCGATCTTCTCCTCAAGGCTGCGAGGAGCGAATGGCGAGCGCACCTGTGTGAGCCAGCGAGTATCCGTGTCTGTGGCGGGATGCGGTCGATTACCCTCAGGGTCCGCAAGGTGGGCCGCGAGCACCGCCACCGTCTCGAAGAAGTGAGTCTCCGTCATTCTGAGGTTTGCCCAGGGGTCCCAGTCCTTTGCGGTGTAAGGCACCTTACTCGTGTCGATGCCGCAGGGAGACAGCCACGTAAAGTAGTCCCAGCGACCCGCAAGCTCGTCGTCACGGAAGTGTGAAACCACTCGCTCCCCGAGCACTCCTTTGCCGATGTAGACCACTCTGTCGCCGTTCAAGAGAGAGTAGACGGCATGAACCGCACTCACGTCCACGGTCCAACACTTGATCTGGTCGGCAGTCGCTCGTCCCTGCGCTTCGGGGCTGGGAAGATACCCGAGCACGTGAGGCTGACTTTCCCGGCTAGGATTTGCGATTCCGACGAGGAGCGGTGACCAACGCAAACCTGCTGTCAGTATCAAGCCCATGTTAATCGTCCTTTGGTTCTATCGCCGGAGGTTCTTCGATGTTCTCCCCAACCTCTCGGTACTCAACAATCTCGCTCAGGTCCAGGCCTTCTCCTCCAACCCTCTCGATGCCAAGACGCTCCAGCGTCCGGAAGAGATCGGCCATGCACTCATCGGGATCGCGGATGAAGCTCGACCCCCAGCAGCGCCAGAAGGTCCAGCCGGCGCGCTCCAGTGTCCGCTGCCGGTGCAGGTCCTGCATCCAGACCTCTGGCTGGTGATAGTGGTCCCCGTCGCACTCGATGGCCAGTCGGCGGCCGGCATGTCCTTCGCGGTTAAGCATTCTCGATGCCGTATTGGCGGAGCTTGTTGTATAGAGTCTGTCGGCCAATGCCCAAGCGTTTGGCAGTCTCCAGCTTGTTCCCATCCAGTTCCCGGAGGGTCCGGAGGATGAGATCACGCTCAAGGTCCTCCAGGCGAGTTGAGGTCGCTCGCCGGGGATCATCGTGGGCCAACGCTATGCTAGCATCGTCCCCAGGCTCAGGACTGGACTCCTGGCGCTCAGCGCGTGGGGCGTTAGCATCCACGTCCTCATCAATCCCGCCTAGTTTGCGGTAGAGGGTAGCGAGGCTAATCCCGAGATTCGCCGCGGCTCGCTCCTTATCTCCGCCGCAACGAACGAGCACCTCGTTGATGTACGCCAGTTCTTGTGCACGCGCGAAGTCCTTGAGGGAAAGACGCGGCCCGGAGGGAGGCCCGGTTCGGGTGGACGGAGAACTCGGGCTCGAAGCAAGGCTGCGGTCGATGCCTTCGTAGCTGCGATCAGTTGCGACAGGCTCGATCGCCGGCTGCCTTTCCGTTATCGGCGTTGTGTTGCGAACACGCTCAGGCGGCTGAGCTGGGGGCATTTCCGGCTCCTGGCTCTGTTCAGAGCCCAGATCCCTTTCCGGGGACCGTCGAAGCTTGAGCACCTTCGACAGGTAGTCTTTGCGAGGCTTGGTGAGACGGCTGAAGCCGTAATGATCCAGCAAGCGTCGACAAAGGTCCTCATTGCCCAGCGCGGTCGAGGCACTTGAAGGCGCCAGACGTGAGAGCACAGTCAGCAACTCCGAAGGAGGAATATCGAGTAGATCCCTTCCTCCCGTTGGTCTCTCCCTCACCTTCGCAGTATCTTTGAGGCGGATGACTTGCCCTTCCGGTGAGCCGTCGCCCAACTCGTCCTCTTGAGCGATTTCCCCCGTTCTGAGCATCGCTCCGACGGCGCGGTTGAGCCCTAGCCGCACTGCCCTTCCCGCACGCTGCAGACCAGGACACCCTTCCACATAGAGACGGTACACCGATGAGCGCGTGAGCGGGCCGTCCTTTTCGATGATCTGGCGGAGGACACTCCGGACGTTTGCTGAGGACGAGTCGCGCGGGTCAGGGAAGCCCGACTCGGCCGAGTACCCGGTGAACGGACCATACTCCGCATCACCAGCGTCTGGCTCCAAGGGCAGGTCTTCTTCACCATTCGACGGTTTCAGAACCAGTCCGGCACTAGGATGAGTGCCCTCGTTGCTCGGCGCAGCAGAATCGGTCGCGTGGGCCATTTCGTCGAGCCGGTCCAACGGGCCGATCCCCAACTCCTCACAGACCTCCGTAATCGTCTGCACGGCGGTCGCTCGATCGGCATAAAAGTCAGACTCTCGCACCCTGACGAACGTCCATCCCGCGCGCTCAAGCTGCCGCTGACGAGCCATGTCATGCTCGTACTCCTCAGCCCCGTGCCACGTATCACCATCGCATTCGACCGCGAGGCGTGACTCTGTCCCCTCCACGACCAAATCGATTCGCCTGCTCGCCACCTCGACCTGCGGCCGGATGGCGTACCGTTTGCGAAGCAACTCGCGAGCAACGTCAACTTCAAACCAACTATCGTAGGGTTCGGGTTGGTTTCCCGGTCGCCGTGAGCCCCGTACCGCACGTTCCAAGCGGTCGAGATCCTCGGACAACTCGTCGAGTCTCTCTCGTCCGGGATTCTCGAAGAATTTCAGGAGTCTCAACCTCAAATCTTCAGGGCCAAGGTCATGTTGCCGAACGCTGTGGACCAGCCACACCTGATCACGGGCACGGCTCATGGCAACGTTGAAGCGCCGTTCGTCCGGCAATTGGACTAACGCCCGATTCCGGTGGTTCGGAGCGATGACCAATGACAGGATGATCACGTCTCGCTGGTCTCCCTGGAAGCTCGCGGGGGCACCGCAACGCAGCCGGTGTTCCTCGATTGTCTTGGCATCCAAGCGCTGAGCCAACAAGCTTTCGATCAATTCCGCTTGCGCATGGCCCTGCATGGCGATGACGCCCATGGACTTTCCATCGTAGGCATCATCTGCAATCAAGGATTGAATGATATCAACCACAGCCTGCGCTTCCGCCCGGTTCTGGATGCGCTGCCCTTCACCGTCACAGCGGCCCTGCTCCACGAATGTGGATTTGACCGGAGGAATCCTGTTTGGCGGCGCCTGTCGCAAGGGAAGGAGCGGCGTGTCTCGGTAGCACAGCTCGTTGCTGAAGCTTATGATCTCCGGAACGCAGCGAAAGTGCTCTCGGAGCGCCACGAGGTTCCCGAAGGATCGCTCTGCGTGGTTGAACAGGCTCAGATCCGGCCTGAATTCGTCGCGGAACCGAAACAGGGCGAGGTGTTCACGGACGAGGCGGGCGACGTCGTCTTCCAGGATCCCGACGGCCTCTGGACTATTCTGCTTGTCGTCACCAACGACAATAATGCGTTTGGCCAGCAGCAGAAGAGCAAGCGCATCGATGCCGGCCTGGGAGGCTTCGTCCACGATCACGGTATCAAACATGCCTGGCGTGGCTTCGACAGTGCTCCAGAGTCTGTGGAGTGGCATCACCCAGGCCGGAATTCTGGGAACGCAGTCCATCAAGTGCTGCCTGGCCGTGCGACGATGACGGTACGCGTGCTTGCCGGTCCCCTTGCCGATGCGATCAAGCGCTTTGGTCCAGGCGTGAAGACTTTGGACAGTCGCCTCATCCAGTCGGTCGAAGAAACAGCGCCATGCGCGTAGAGCAACCAATTCCTCAGTCGCCTTCTCGGCCTGTCCTTGTAGCCGGTGGAAGTCCTGGACCAAGTCCCGGTAGGTTGCCGTATCCGACACTTGCCGAAGCCAAGTGCTGGCGCTTGCCCATGCCCATGCGCCTTCCAACTCCAGCAGTCTGTTATGCCATTCCCGCATCCCTGCGGTATTCCGAAGCAGCACTGCAAGTCCCGGACACGGGTCAGCCAGCTTCTCAACCAAGCGGAGGTATTGAGCCGAGCGCTCCTTTGCCTTCCGGAGCTGTTCCCGCTGCTCCCAGGCAACGCTCCATGAGTCTGCATCTCGGGAGCGCGCGGCCTTTAGCAGGGCATCGATGCTGGGATGACATGTGCCTGCCCGTTCGTATTCGCGAATGGTTCGAGCCACTTCTTCGAGAGCTTCCTTTGCGCGCTGAAGTCTTCGGCGAGCCAGATCAGCAGCGGCCGCACCGTTCCATTCAGCCCTGAATTCCGCCGTGGCAAGTTGAGCGCGTTCGCCGGGCGGGACGCAGGACAGCGATGCAGGGGGCCACGTTTCGAAGAATCGAAGGACCCGTTGCACCTCCCTCGTCAGCTCAGTCGCCTTGCTGTGTGTTTGTCTCGGATCCGCGGGTAGCCCCAAAGACCATGGCCACAAGTGTTCGAAGGCCCGGAAGGCCTCTCGCAAGTGCAGAAAAGTAACCACCGTGGCCAAATCGGCTGTGCTCTCAGGTTTCCGACCGTCAACCCGGCAGTCTTCATCCACGTAACGCGTTTCTTTGACAACGCGTGGAGCAAGGACCCCAAATCCACGGCGCCCCCCCTGCTCAAAATGACGGAGGCGCCTATGCGCGTCGGTGCGGAGATGATCCCCGTTCACGGCTGATGGGACTTCCACTTGCGCCGTCCCAAGGCGCTCCAAGAGAACGCCGGTGTCCGTGAGAACCCGCTCAGCCCGTGTCGTGATGGCGGTCCAACGCTCGACGTGTCCGACGAACAAGTCGGCAAGCACCGCTTGGGTTAGATCTCCGAGGACCCGCGCCGCCCGCGCTGCGAGTGCCTCTACCTCCTTAAGATCTCGTTGCAGCTCGGCGACCGCTTCGATGGACAATTCGCCAAGGATCTGCCCCTTCTCGCCGACTTCGAGGCCTCTGGCTAGATCGACGGATGCCTCGGCCTTCTGGAGTTCACCCAACATCTGCCTAAACTCCTCGGGATTCGGAAGCCGGAGGTCGCCACAGTTTTGGCGCAGCGTTGCTTGGACTTCAGCCGTGAGTTCACCGTGAACAGAGGCGAGAAAACTCACCTCGGCGGGTTCAAGCGGGAACCGTTCTTCCCTGCGCCAACCGGTCGGGAACCACGAGAACCGGTTATGCTCTTCGTGAAGCCGCCGCGCAATCTGAGCGGCCGATCCTTGGTACCCTCCTGGCAGGGTATGGGGGAACACCTCCGCCTCCCGGCTCTCCCGAAGTTGGCGTTCGACTTTCGCGAGGTCCCCTTCGATACGCTCAATCCTTCGCTCAAGCTCGAGGGTTTGGCGTTCGACCCATTCGGGCCCATGCCATTCGTTCCTCTTTGTCAGGATGCCCCGCACGCTCTCCTCAAGAAGTTCTTGGTCGTTACGCGACGAACCGAGAGCTGTCACGCATAGATCCCGAACACAGGGTGGCATCAAACCGCGGAGGACAGAGAGCGCCTTTGATGCATGCGCGGTCACCAACAGGCGATCGCCGGACGCCAACAAATGGCAAATCAGGTTCGCGATGGTGTGGCTCTTCCCGGTGCCCGGGGGGCCTTTGACCAGGACGCAAGGTTCTCGCTCGAGGCGACGGACGATCTGGCGCTGCTCCTCGTTTGCCGGAAGCGGGAGGAGATGGCGCGTAAGTTGGACACCTGGACGATCGGCGCCTCCCTCCGTGTGTTCTGAACGCCTGGAGGCTTCAACATCTGGGTCCCCTTCAGCGAGGAGACGGCGCCAGGGTCTTGTGTCCTCCCACGAGCCATCCGTCGCGGATTTCAGGAACTTGCGAACCAAGTCTTCGTACGCTGTTGGGCGACGCTCACGGAGGACGACTGCGGGAGCGAACCACAGGCACGGGCGCTCTTCCGACCGGTCCGTAGATCTCAGGACAGACTCGTCGATGTGCGCATTGGCTTGGATGCGGTTCCCGATTTCTCGTAGAATGGCCCCCACGCGTTTGGTGTCCCAGGCCTGGATGTCAAGTTCGTCGAGTTGGGATTCGATGGCCTCCGTGTTCAGCCGGGGTTGATGCTGCAGTTCCAGCATATCGAGTTCCAATCGAAAGCGCTGGAACGATGCTGCCGGCACGACGATGAGAATGCCTCGGCCTGCATCAAGACTGATCTCAGCCGATGCCGTGAGAACGTGCCGCTTGATGGAGGTCCCCGTTGGGTCGCGCCACTGCAGCAGGCCGACTGCCAACAGGAGTTCGTAGCGTTCTTCAGATTCCTCAAGCCGTCGGCGCATGAAGTCGAGGCGATCGTAAACCTCCTGAATCTGCCGGCACCGGCGCATCTCCTTCGCCCATGGCTCCCACTTGTTAATCAGGTAATCGAGCCATGCGTCTTCGATATCGGGATGGTCAGCCAACCGACGCGTTTCCGGGTACGTCTCGACTTCCACCGATGAACTTCCGAGAGGGACAGCCTGGTTTTGTTCCTTTGGTCGCTCGACGATTACGGTGATCTCCTGGAGGAGTTGGGGCTCCGTGTCGACCTGGTCGAGGTCCTCAGCCCGAAGCCAATCCTGAATCCTCGAGGGCAACGCCGGGCGGGGCGGCATCCGCCGCTTGCGAACATCAAGCCAGAAGTCGGCAGACTCCTCGATCTTCTCGTTCAGAAAGGGGGAAGAGCACTCCTCCTGCCCAGTGGGAACCTCTGCGAGCCAAAGGACCTTGTCCTCGCGCCCATAAACGGCGACGCGTTTCCGCCTGAGCGTAGCAGCGGCTTGGAGGAACTCGAGCAGCGCTACGCCCTTCTCCTTGATTGTGCTCATGGCGTTGATCCCCTCCTTGTGCAGCAGCCGAACTCACCCGAAACGGAAGAACCGGCGGCTTGGCCGGAAGGGGGCAAGCACTCATCAGACGCTGGGATGCCGATAGGCTTTCCCCACTGCTCGAGGTAATCGAGCATCGTGACCAGGCGCTCCTGTTCGACGGTGAGAGGCACGGCGCTTCTTCTCTCGCGCGTGATCCCGGAACTGCGCCCTCTCCTCGCCAAGACAAAGGGGCGTGACCTACTCACGCTCCTCCACAGGCACGGGCGTGCCCTCACAGGACCGCTTTCGGACACGCCCGCGCTGGGCGTGTCTTACAGCGCGGCCCATGAAGTCGAAGTTCGCCCGTTTCGAGAGGGTCCGCAGCCGAAGCTACGCGAAGTTGGAATTGGCTTTTGTTTTTCTGCTACATCGTCTTCTTAGTCACCACCGTCTTAGCTGAGAACCTGTTTGCCGACAAGGCTTTGGTTTGGGGGAATGGAGTCAGATGCGGTTACTTCCGGTCCTCGCGCGCCTCCCAGGTCTCCTTCCCGACGGGCGTAACGTGTCCTCCAATCCTGGATTCAGTCAACGCATGCGCAGGAACCAACTGGATTTTGTCCGAGAGACGCCAAGGGTAGGTGCACTCCTTTGCGCGCTGTTTTCCGTTGACCGGATTGGGCCGGAGGACTGGAATAGCCAGTGGGGCGGCCTGGGGCGTTCGCAGTCAGGGAAGCTGCGTCGTCCACGCCGGCCAATCGACGAGACAAACCGAACGCCAAGGCTTATGAAATCCACCTCCTCCATCACGGGGGCTCTTGTCCTCCTCACCCTGTTGCATTTCGCGACGGAACTGTCGGCAGCCTCGCCGGGCAATCGTGTCCTCCAACTTGGGGGCAGCGGCGATTACGTCGAGGTGGCCGACGCCGCCAGCCTGGACCTCGGCGCCACCCTGACACTCGAGGCGTGGATTAACGCCCCCTTCGTCACACCCAGCGGCGGGCAGGCGGTGGTCTCGAAGCGCCGACCGGACGGGACTGCCTCCTACGACCTCGGCCTGGTGGGTGGTGTGCCGTCTTTCACGGTCAACGGGGTCGCGATCACGGGAACGGCGCCTGTCCAGACGGGGATCTGGACCCACCTCGCCGGCACCTACGACGGGACGACGGCGCGTCTGTTCGTGGATGGGGCGCTCGTGAAAGAGAGCACCACGACACAGACCCTCGAGGCGAGCGACTACCCCCTCCTTATCGGCCGCGCCTCCTACCCCGGCCAGGAACGCCCGTTCTTCGGCAACAGCGACGAGGTACGGGTGTGGAATGTGGCGCGGACCACTGACCAGATCCAGAGCTACCGGAATACTCGCCTCGAAGGGGTGGAGACGGGCTTGGTTGGCTACTGGGCGTGGGACGCCGGGACCGCCGCGGATGGCAGCCTCGCCGGCAACAATGGTGTCCTCAAGGGGAGTGCGGCGATCGGGACGGATGATACCCTGGTTCTCGCCAGCCCGATCTTCCAGAAGGTCGTGAGCGGGCCAATTGCGACGGATGTAGCACCTCATTCGACTGCTCTGTGGGGGGATTACGATGACGATGGCTGGCTGGACCTATTCATGGCCAACACCTACACAACGAACCGTCTCTACAGGAACCTGGGCAATGGTACGTTCGGTGCGGTCGACATCTCGGGTTTGACCACGGTCTCAGGGTTGTCCTTCGGGGCCACCTGGGGTGATTTCGACAACGATGGCTGGTTGGACCTCTTCACTGCGAGCACAGGCGTAGACGAAGCCAACACACTTTGGAGGGGGCTGGGCGACGGCAACTTTCAGAAGGTTCTTGGCCCGGTCAGCGAGATGAAGACTCGAGCGATCAACGCAAGTTGGGCCGATTTCGACAACGATGGAAACCTCGACCTTTTCGTAGCCGTCTCCCTGTTCGAGGAAAGTCGGCCGAACCTGCTCTACCGGAATCTTGGTGGTGGCGTCTTCAGCCGGGTCACGACCGGGAACGTGGCGACGGACGTGAGTTCGTCCGTGGCCATTGCAACGGCCGATTACGATGGGGATGGGGACGTCGACCTTTTCGTGGGTAATTCGACCGACCGGAACAACTTCCTCTATCGAAACAATGGCAACGGCACCTTCACGAAGATCACGGCCGGCGGGATTGTAAACGACGGTGGCAATGCGGTGGCGGCGGCGTGGGCGGATTTCGACAATGATGGCGACTTCGACCTGTTCGTGTCCAACCTCTATACCTCGAATTTCCTTTACCGGAATGACGGGAACGGATCGTTCACGCGGCTCTCATCTGGAGCGATCGTTACCGACGTGTCGGATTCGACCGGATGCGCGTGGGGAGACTATGACAACGACGGATGGCTCGATCTCTACCTGGCCAACCGGGTGGGGCCAAACCTACTCTACCACAACGACGGGAACGGAGTGTTCACGCGGGTTCTGACGGGAACATTGGTAACCGACGCGGTCGATTCGCTGAGCTGCGTATGGGGCGATTACAACAACGACGGTTTTCTCGATCTCGTCGTGGGCAATGAGCAGGTGCCCAGCGCCCTCTACCGGAATACCGGCAACTCAAACCATTGGCTGCGGGTGAGGTGTGTCGGAACCCACTCAAACCGATCCGGGATTGGGGCACAGGTTCGGGTGCTTACAAGTGCGGACGCAATTGAGCGGTGGCAGTTGCGGCAGATCTCTGGGGATGGAACTCACGGCGGGCAGCCGAACCTGGAAGCACATTTCGGGTTGGGGTCCGCCACGACCGTGAAGACGCTCAGGATCACGTGGCCTTCTGGGCGGGTGCAGGAGTTCAGCGACGTGCCGGCGAACCAGGTTCTGACGATCCACGAACCGCCTGTGCTCGTGGCGAATGGACACCTCCCATCGGGCGAGTTCGAAGTGGTCCTCAACAGCGACTTTGGTTTCGACTACACGATCCAGGCTTCTGCGGACCTCGTGGAGTGGATGAAGGTCGGCGCCCTCCGGGACGTGGACGGCTCGGTGCAGTTCTTGGACCCGGATGCGGGCCAGTATCCGCATCGCTTCTACCGGGCGGTGAAGGACGTCTGTACGCCGGTTGTTCCTGGGTTGGTGACCTGGTGGTCGGCGGAGAACGGAGTAGCCGATGCCTGGGGTGCCAAGGATGGGCAGATCGTTGGAGGCGTCGATTTCGTCCCGGGTACGGCGGGGCTTACGTTCGACTTCGACGGCGTGGATGGCGGTGTGATCCGGGACAACGACGTGGCGATCACGAACGTCAACAATTGGACTTTGGAGGCGTGGGTGTTTTGGAGGGGGTTGGTGCCGGGCAAAGTGCAGCACTTCATCATGCTCAACGGTCACCCAGGACTGGATGGCTTCGCACTGCTTATCCCGGACGAGGGACTCTGCGAACTCATTCCGCACCCAGCAGTCTGCGAGCAAATTGGCTGTCTTGTGCCCCTCTACGGGGGAATTACCCACTTTCCGACTGGCGTGCGGCTTCCACCGTTTTCCTGGAACCACGTCGCGCTTACCCGCACCGGGGGCGAATTGAAGCTCTATCTGAACGGACGGCTTGTGTTCACCTCTTCTGAGTGGGCGCCTAACCCACCGACAACCACCATGCGGGTCGGCAACGGAGGCCCCGACACTACCTTCAACGGCATGATCGACGAGGCCAGCTTCTGGGAAGTGGCGCTGACGCCGGAGCAGGTGCGGGCCATTTACGAGGCCGGGGCGGCAGGGAAGTGCCCGCCTTGACGGTGCGCATGGACGTAGGTCTCGCCCCCCCTGAGAACCATGAGCACGACCGGACGCATCCGAGTGAAGCGGCGCCGAGTGCACTGGACCATGGAGCCGCAGTTCCCGGACGATGCCGATGCGCCTCCGCCCGGCTGGCGGCACCACGCAAGGAGGCAGGCTGCGACGTTGGCGATGGTGGTGGTCCTGGTCCTGGCCTTCCTCGGGTCGCTCTACGTCCTGGATCGCCAGCACGAACGGCAGGAGGAGGAGGCCAGGGCTGGTGCGGCGCCGACCAGGTAGGGGGGCGTGGGTCCCGCGGGGGCACGTGGGAGTGTTTCCGATGACTCGGGCGGCGGCGGAGACGTCGAGCCGGCTTCACGTGGCGGAGGGGGACCGCTGAAGGGGCGGCGGAGAAGTGCGGGAGGTGAGAGCGAACGGACACCACACGGAAGCGCACCGAGTGATCTCCGCATCAGACTTGATCGGCATCCCTGTTTTGGGATGTTCCTCGCATGTCCATTGTCCAGCCCGGCAAGCCAGATCCCTCGGCCCCGTCCCTGGGGCTGCGAGTTGAATGGGTCAGCAAGGTCATCGCCGAGCTGACCCGCGCCAGGGGGGTGGCGGTGTCTCTCCTTGCCGTCGTCTTCCTGACGGGCGGCTTGGAACTTGGCATGGGTCGCTCCCTGCTGGGACCTGATGGCAAGTTCGGCTTCTGGGAAGGCAGCATTTGGAGCAGCGAATGTTCGCAGAGGCTGGTGGACCCATACTCCCTCAGTCACGTGGCCCATGGCATGTTGTTCTACGGGGCGCTGTGGCTGGTGGCTCGCAAGCTGCCGGTCAGCGGTCGATTCCTGATCGCCGCCTTGCTCGAAGCAGGGTGGGAGATCCTCGAGAACTCCCCTTTGATCATTGATCGATACCGCCAGGTGACGATCGCGCTCGGTTACGAGGGCGACAGCATAATCAACTCCCTGAGCGATGTGGTCATGATGTCTGCGGGGTTTCTGATCGCTCTCAAGCTGAAGCCGCGGATCACCGCAGCGTTGCTGATCGCCATGGAACTCGGGTGCGCCCTCTGGATTCGTGACAACCTGACGTTGAACATCATCATGCTGGTCCATCCGGTCGAGGCGATCAAGGTGTGGCAGATGGCTGGCCGGCCAATCTGAGCCCTCACTCACCGCCGGCGGACCGTTGAGGCGGCTGCGTGGTGGTTCCACCTGACGGTCCTTGTGTCCGGGCGGACGAGCATGGAGTGGGGATGGATCAGGTTGCTTGTGACGGAAGGGCAGGCGGGGGGCATGAGGTACTACACGTTCTCTCCCCATCATCCATGCCATCCTCGCGTCAGCGAGACAGTCGGGGGCGAACGAGGATCCGGGAGGCGGGGTAACCTGGATGGGATTCGGCATTCCACGGCTGCCTCACAGGCCGGCTTGACAGCTCAAAACCGGGAGCGACCGGCCGCCCAGAGAACCACGGTTTCTGACATCTTCACACGTCCCGAAACACCCCTGACATCGGTGGAAGTGTTAGCAGTTACCGTTAGCAGTTGGGGCATCGGGAGGGGTGTAAGATGTTGCAAAAACATGTGATGGATGGGGTTGCGAAGCTTGGAGCGGGTGAAGGGAATCGAACCCTCGTCTCAGGCTTGGGAAGCCCACGTTCTACCATTGAACCACACCCGCAACCGATGTCGAAGCCGTGTTTACCAGGACCGGCCAGGGAGCGCAATAGCGCGTTTCGCAGCGCAACGCGCTTCGCTCCCTCATCCTCCGCTTGGGGGGAGAATTCCCGCAGCGAAACGTCGCCCTGCTGAACCCCTGAACCAAAGCGATTTCCCCTCTCCCTGTCTCCCTCTCCCCAACCCCTTTCCACCGCTCCGTTTTCAAGGGTTGGGGAGAGGGATGGGGTGGGCCGGTTCATGGAGAAGTGCGGCCAGGGCGGTCAGGCCAGTTCCCAGCCCTTCCGATAACTCCCCCGCAACAGGGGTTCGGCCTCGGGACAGTTGGGGGACTTCATGGCCGCCGCATCCCACTCCATCCGCTTGCCCACCCGTAACGCCACTAACCCCAACAAGCCCATCTCCGTCAACCCCGCCCCATACTCGAAGTTCGCACTGGCCGGCTGGCCCCCCTTGCAGGCGTCAATCCAATCGCGATGATGGCCCTTGGAACGGGCCAGGGTCTTGGGCGGGCGCTCGAAGTTCTCCATTTTGGATTCGGGCAAGAGCCGGGGGGCGCCCGCCCAGCCCGGACAGGTCATCATCCCCTGGTCGCCGATAAACAAGGTGCCGTTGCCCGCGCCCCCCAACTGGTCCTCAGGATCGAGTCCGTCCGGCCGCGGCGGGCGCATGCCGCCGTCGTACCAGTAGAACTTGACGGCCGGCATTTGGCCGCGGGCGGGGAATTGGTAGTAATAGATGCCGCCGGGGGGCGCCATCTCCTTATCGATGCCCCCGGCGCCGTAGGCCTCGATGCTGGTCGGCGCGGTGAGGTCGAGGGCGAAGCAGGCGGGGTCGAAGTTGTGACAGAAGAAGTCGCCGATGGGGGCGGTGCCGAAGTCCCAATAGTCGCGCCAGGTGACGGGGGTATAGGCGGAGCTGTAGGGGCGCGGGTTGCGGGGTCCGAGCCAGAGGTCCCAGTTGGTGCCGGTGGGGACGGGTTCTGGCTGGGGGAGGCCCTGGGTGTATTTTTTGCTCCAGCGGCTGGCGCTGGTCCAGGCGTGGACTTCGCGGACGGGCCCGATGACGCCGGCGCGGATCCACTCGTAGGTTTGGCGGAGGCCCTCGCCGGAATGGCCCTGGTTGCCCATCTGGGTGGCGAGGCCGGTTTCTTTGGCGACTTGGGCGACCAGGCGCGCTTCCCAGACGTTGTGGGTGAGGGGTTTTTCGCAGAAGCAGTGTTTGCCGGCGCGCAGGGAGAGGACGCTGACGTAGGCGTGGAGGTGGTCGGGGGTGGCGCAGAGGACGGCGTCAATGGCCTTCTCTTTTTCGAGCATGACGCGGAAGTCGTGGTAGTCGGCGACTTTGAAGTTGGGGGTCTTTTCCGCGTAGTGTTTTTCGGCTTCGGCCTTGACGGGCAGGCGGCCGGCGATGCCTTTGAAGTAGAAGGGTTCGAGGTCCATGTGGTCGATGGGATCGGCGACGGCGATGACTTGGACGTCGTCGAGGGGGAAGAGGCTGCGGAGGTTGGTGCGGCCTTGTCCGCCAGCGCCGACGATGGCGATGTTGACCTTGTCGCTGGGGGCAACGAAGGGGGCGCCCCCGAGGACGTGGCGGGGCAGGATGGTGAAGGCGGAAGCGGCGGCGGCAGTGCCGAGGAAGTGTCGGCGGGTGACGGCTGGGTTCGAGGGGGTAGGGGCTTTCATGGTTGGAAACGCAAAGCGCGGTTGATGGCGGGGAGTGTGGGCGAAGCGTGGGCTTGACTCAAGCCGGAACCGACCGGTTCTGCTCCGGGGGGGCAGACAATTCTCTTCGTGTTCTGCAGCGGGTCGCGGTTGTTCACGCACTGGTGCCCAGATCCTATGGATCAGTGCAGAAGTAAGCAGACACCCCATCCCTCTCCCCAACCCTTGAAAGCGAAGCGAGGTGGAGGGGGTGGGGAGAGAGAGGGAGCCATCCCTTGTCTGTCAACTCATGGACACCTCAATAACGGAAGGAATCAGCGCGCAATACTGGCCAGCAATACTCGCCTCGCCAGGCGGAGAGTTCTGTCCCACGCTCGCGAGAATGATACGGCAGCCTTCGGCCTGGACCCGCGGGCCCATGATTGTGGGCACGGCCAGAGGAAAGTCGCGGGGAAGTCCTGGAAGACGTTCCGCTCGCTTTGGCCTGCCGGGAGTAGTAGAAGTGACTTCGTGCGCAGCCGAGCCCACTTCAAATCGGCGTTAGTTCTTCTGGCGGCTTGGGCCGCCGGACTGGCGGCTGCTGCCGAGGTGCGATTCCGTCACCACTGCATCGATCGGACCCTGCCGGTGAGCGACGCATTGGTCGGCGGCGACGGTTTCACCGCGTGGGTCGACCTGGACCGGGACGGCTGGCCGGACCTGGATGGCGAGATCCTCTCCAAGCCGTGGGGGCCGCGCCCGTGGAATGGCGCCGGTGGCGCGGTCCAGGCGGGCTTCCTGGAGAACCCGCTCAACCACCCCAAGCCCGCCTCCGAAGGCACAACGGGATCAGCGACTGAGGAAGGAACTTCGATGGCCTTGGACGGGGGTTCTGTGACGGTGAAGCGGGTGGATGCGCTGCCCTACGTCGAGAGCGAGTACACGCGCCGCTTCAAGTTCGACTCGGCCGAGAATCCCAAGCTCCGGGAACTGCGCCAGCGCTATCAACTCGACGCGGTCGTGGCCGCCGGGCACGACGAGTTCGACCGCCAGGTTCGGCTTCTCGATTGGGTCCATCATCGCTTCAAGAAGTTCGGCCGTCCGTCCGTGGAAGCGAAAGGGGCGCTGGAGATCTTGGCGGGGATCGATCAAGGGCACGCGTTCTTCTGCAGCCAGTACGCTCATGTCTTCGTGTCGGCCGCCGCCAGCCTGGGCTGGATTGACCGGGAACTGGCCTTACGCCGGCATCGGGATCCGCCGGGCGGGGGATCCAGTGAGCACGCCACCACGGAGATTTGGTCCAACCAGTACGGCAAGTGGGTGATGATGGACCCTACGGCCAAGATGTACGTGGAGAAGGGGGGCCTGCCGTTGAACGCCTATGAAATACGCCAGGAGTGGTTCCAGCGCGGAGGTCGGGACCTCGTGTTCGTGGTGGGGAAGGAGCGGACGCGCTACCGCAAGTCCGACCTGCCCATTTTCCTGGGGCGGTTCGAGGGGTTTGGCGATTTGACGGTTCCGGTCGATGAACTGGAGAAGTACGGGTTCATTGGCTACATCCCGAACACGGACCTGATGGACGCGGGCCTGGATTATGGCCGGATGTTCATCGTGCAAGACCAGCTCTGCGAGGGCACCCGCTGGCATGTGCGCACCGTGCCGGCCAATCCGTCGCTGGATCCGTATTTCCCGCTCAACCAGGCGGCGGTCACGTTGGCCTCCGAGCAAGGCAAGCTCGCGGTGAAACTCCGCACCATGACGCCGAATTTCCAGGCGTATGAAGCCCGGTTCGCTGGCGGTTCCTGGGGCGTGACCGGAGCGACTCTGTCCTGGACCCTCCGCCCGGGTCTGAACCGCTTGGAGGTTCGGACGGTGAACCGGTTTGGGGTCTACGGCCCAACCTCGACCATCGAGGTCGTGCAGTGAGGAAGCAGCCCCGCCGGTGGTCACGGTCCGACTGCTCACCGGCCAGCATGACCCCTGATGCTTCTGGGAAAGGAAGCGATCCCACGAGAGGAAGTTCTCCATGTGCCGGGACAGGGCGCTTTCGTCCTCGCGGCTTGCGGAAGCCATGAGCATCGGGTGCGGACAGGCAACGATGATGTGCTGCGACGCTTTCCGATCCCCTCAAGCTGGATTGGCAACCCGATCCCCCTGAGGGATGAGTCCGACCACCAAGGATTGAACCGAGGAAACCCTGCAATGACCGCATCCATGACCAGATTGTCAAAGTCGTCGGACCACCAGGCGGTGAGGCTGAATCAGCGGGTCACGATCGCAGGCAGGCTCTCGAGGAAGTCCATCCTCGCTGTGATCTGGGCGAGTCTCCTGGTCGCGGCGGTGGGAGCGCCTCTGCCCGCTGCGACCAAGCCCAACCTGGTGTTCTTCCTGGTGGACGACATGGGCTGGCAGGAGACGTCGGTGGCGTTTCACACCGAAGTCACGGCGCTGAACCACCGCTATCGCACGCCGAACATGGAGAGACTCGCCGCGCAGGGAATGAAGTTCACCCAAGCCTACGCCTCCGCCGTCTGCTCTCCGACGCGGGTCAGCGCGCTCACCGGGATGAACGTGGCCCGGCATCGGGTGACGAACTGGACGCTGCGCAAGAACGCCTCGCCCGACAACCCAAGCACGCTGGTCGAGCCGCCCGCCTGGAACGTGAATGGCATTTGCACGAACGCTGGCATCGAGCGGACCCTGCAGGTCACGCCGTTGCCCGCGCTGCTGCGCGCCGCCGGCTATCGCACCATCCACGTCGGCAAGGCGCACTTCGGCGCGCAGGACACGCCGGGCGCGGACCCGCTGAATCTGGGCTTTGAGGTGAATATCGCCGGGCACTGCGCGGGCGGGCCCGGCAGCTACTGGGGGGAGAAGCAATTCAGCGCGGCGTGGCGCACCAAGCCACCGGCCCTGATTTGGGACGTGCCGGGTCTGGAAGCCTATCACGGCAAAGACATTTACCTCACCGACGCGCTGACGCTGGAGGCGATCAAGCAGGTCGAGAAGGCGGTCGCCGACCACCAGCCGTTCTATCTCTACCTGGCGCACTACGCCGTGCACGCGCCGTGGGAGAAGGACGACCGGTTCTATCAAGCGTATATCGATGCGGGGCTAAAGCCATTCGAGGCCACGCTCGCCACGATGATCCAGGGCATGGACCAATCGCTCGGCGACCTGATGACCGCGCTCGACCGGCTTGGCGTCGGCCACAACACGATCATTCTCTTCATGTCGGACAACGGCTCGCCTGCGCAATGCCCGCCGAACCTGCCGTTGCGCGGGCATAAGCTCACGCCCTACGAGGGCGGCATCCGCGAGCCGATGATCGTGAAATGGCCCGGCGTGACCCAGCCCGGCAGCGTCTGCCGCGAGGCGGTGGTGATCGAAGATTTCTTTCCCACGATCCTCGAACTCGCCGGCGCCGACTGGCGCGGGAAGACTCTCCAAGTGGTGGACGGCGTCAGCTTCGTGCCGCTCTTGAAAGGCGAAGGCAGGACGCCGAGCGACCGCGCGTTCGTCTGGCACTTCCCCCACAACTACGGCGGCCAGACGCCGTTCAGCGCCATTCGCCAGGGGCCGTGGAAGCTCATCTACCACCAGGCCGATCGTCGGTTGGAACTGTTCAACATTGACACCGACATCGGCGAGACGCGCGAGCTGGCGAAGGAGAATCCGGCGAAAGTCGCCGAACTCGCGCAGCTCCTGGGTGAGCGGCTCCGCGCCGTAGAGGCCCAGATGCCGACGAACCAGGCCACGGCCACGCCGATGCCATGGCCGGATCAGGTCATCGCCAAGTCGTCGGCCGTGCGCGTGGCTTGTCTGGGCGATTCGATCACCTTCGGTACCGGGGCGACCCCGCCGGAGCGCTACTCGTATCCGGCGCAACTCGCCGCCCTGCTCGGAAGCGGCTACGAGGTTCGCCACTTCGGGGTCGGGGGCGCGACCCTCCTGGCCGAGGGCGACAGGCCCTATCGCCGGCAGCCGCAATGGCAAGCCGCGCTGGATTTTGACCCCGACGTCCTCCTGCTCTTGTTCGGCGCGAACGACACCTGTGGCGCGCCGCGAAACAACTGGGATCGCTCCGCCGCCTTCGTGTCCGACGCCCGCAGCTTCCTCCAATCGCTGCGTCGGCCCGGCCGGCGGGTGATCGTCGCCTTGCCGTCGCCGTTCTATCCCGCGACCCCGGGACTCCAGCCCGAGCGCAAGGCGGATTTGGAGGCGCGGAGTCCGCGCTTGGAACGGATTCGCGGCTGGTGGCGGGAGGCGGCGCGCGCCGAGGGCGCGGAGGTCGTGGATCTCGCTGGCACGCTCGCGCCCGATGCGAGCCTCACGGGAGACGGCGTGCATCCGACCAACGCCGGATACGGGCGAATCGCGGCGCGTTTCCGGGACGCGATTCTCGGTCAACCGGCGGCAGAGCAGTCCCGGAACGCTGCCTCGACGCAAGTCCTCCGCCCGGCCTTGAAGGTGCCCTGATCCGCGCTCGCGAAGGCCCTCGTCGGGCAAGGCGTGGCCATCGCCGAAACCAACTACACCCTCTGGGGCGCCTCGCCGGTGGGAGGGGCGATCTGGGTTCGGCGGCGGCCGCCGCGCCGGGGGGCTTCTCGCCCAGAAGCTGGTGGAGCCGGGTGAGGAAGGCCTGGCCGCCGCTGCGCAACGGAATCTGCTCGAGATCGCCGCGCCGATCGAGCACGCCGTCGGCCAGCGCCTGCTTGTTGGCCAACGTCTCCAACATGCCGTGCTCCATGGTCTTCTCGGCGACAAGATGGATGGCGGTCACGGAGCGGGTCTGGTGCTTGCGCCAGGCGCGGGCGATGCGCGGTTCGAGCTTGGCCGGATTCGAGGGCAGATCGCAGTTCACCACCACGCTGGCATCTTGCAGGTTCAGGCCCGTGGAGCCGGAGTGGGTGCTGAGCAGCACGCGACAATTCGGATCTCACCACGAACCTGTCACCCCGTCAGCCACCGGGACGAGTTCCACGCGGATCAGGTCGCCACGAAGGGCCACCCAGGCTCGCTGGGAGCTGAGGCATCGAGCAGCGGGCGCTCTTATGGGCTTTGGTGCGCGCGCAGGCGGAGGAACTTGCTTGCGGTGTCCGCGGGGGCCGAGATGATGCGCCGCTCGCAACCCGGCAGCACCCCGCGTTGGTCGTTCGAAGGTGCAGAGGACACGCCGTTCGTGGCCCAGTTTGTCGACACGAGGTTGGTCGTGCCTTCCCCGAACACGCGCACGGCGACAGCATTGGTCCGCACGACCGCCTCGAGCGAAAGCCAGTCGCCGGCGAAACCAACGGCCGTTCGCGCCGGACCGGCGCCCGGGCGCGGGGCGCCGAAGGCGTATTCGCCAAAGGCTCCCTCCCCGGCGGAGGAATGACCGATCGTGCTCAGGGAGCCTGGGCCGAGTCCGTCAGCAGATGCCTGAGCGCGACCGCCAGTTCCGCGAAGCGAAACGCGAAGCCGCGTTCCAGCAGCCGTGCGGGCCGCACCCGCGCGCTCGCCAGCAAGGCCTCCTGGGCCATCTCGCCAAGCAGGCAGGTCAACGCGACCGTCGGCACGGGCAGAAACGCTGGCCGACGCAACGCCCGGCCGAGCGTCTGCGTGAACTCCGCGTTGGTGACCACTTCAGGCGACACCGCGTTCACCGGGCCGCTCAGGCCGTCGTCCGCCAACGCTAGCTCCGTCGCGCGCAGCAAGTCCTCCAGCGCAATCCAACTCCAATACTGGCGTCCGTTGCCCAACCTTCCGCCCAGTCCCAGCCGGAAGGCAGGCAGCATCTTCGCCAACGCGCCACCGTGTCGGGCCAGCACAATGCCCAACCGCAAATGCAGCACCCGGATACCGCGTTGCCTCGCGGGTTCGGCCGCTGCTTCCCAGGCCTGACAAAGGTTGGCCAGAAAACCCGTGCCCGGTTCGCTGCGCTCGTCGAGGACTTCATCGCCCCGCTCGCCGTAGTAACCCGTGGCCGAGGCGCAGACCACAACGCGGGGCGGCTGCGGCTGGCGCGCCAGCGCCTCGCAAAGCAGGCGCGTCGCGTCCACGCGGCTGGCGCGGATGCGCGCCTTGGCCGCACGGGTCCAGCGCTGGGCAATGGTCTCGCCCGCGAGATGAACCACGGCGTCGAGCGTCCCGGCTGGTTCGAGGCGGACCTGGCCAGCGTGCGGATCCCAGGTCGGTCCGGACCCGCGGTCGGCAACCGCGCGACGCAGCGGCACGGCGCGATGACCCCTGCTCTCCAACCGCGCCACCAGGGCCCTGCCGAGGAAGCCGCTCGCGCCGGTGACGAGGATGTTCATGCTCACTGGCTCGCGCGAGGCGACGTCTTGACCCATGCGACCTCCAATCGGAACGCCCCGGCCTGCTGGTCCGAGATCAACAAGCCAACCGATGCGACGCGCGCGGGGTTGAGGGGGGGCGCATCCCTCAGCACACTACCGCGGAAGGTCGGCACAAAATCCCTAAACGCCAGCCGATGCTCCTCCCATTCCCCAGGCCGGGTCTTGAAGGCGCACTGGTAGATGGGCGTGTCGAAACCGCTCTCCGTCCGCACCGTGAACTTGTAGCGCCGGCCATCGCCCCGCACCCGGAGGAGGAAGGCCTCGCCGCCGGCGAGGTCATGGCGCGAAGGCAGTGAACGCACGGAGGCGAAGCCGCCGTTGTTCTCCAGCGACACCTCGCCGCGAAACATGGCCACGCCGTTGGTCAGGCTGAAGCTGCTGGCGGAGACGCCGCCCATCACGTCGTCGTTCACGACTTGCCAGCCGGGGACGTTGGTGGCGGTGGTGAAGTCGAACAGGGTTCTTTCCGCGGCCTGGGTGGTGCTCATGGTCAGATGCAGGCAAATCCCCGCCACGGCGGCGAGGTAACAGGCTGGCTGGAAGTGGTGGGTCATCGGGGCCAGTCCAAGGTCAGGAGTTCGATCGCCGCAGGGTGAAACTGCGTGTCGCCACCATGCTGACCCCGCCAGGTAAGGTGGAAGCAATGAGGGCCTTCATGCGTGGGAGGCGGATGGATGAAAGGGGAAATCGGTGTAACCCGCGGCGGTCGGCGCAGACCAGACGTTCACGTCCGCCGGCGGGTTCAATTCCCAGCCGTGGGCGAAGCGTTCCACCAGATCCGGATTGCTGAGGTAAGGCCGGCCAAAGGCGATGAGGTCGGCATGACCGCCCGCGATGGCTGCCTCCGCGGTTTCCTGCGAGTAACCGCAACAGCCGATCAGGGGGCCATTGAACAGGGCGCGAAATTCCGGGAGCGTCATGGGCGGGCCCAGTTCGTGGAAGCCAAAGGCCAGGCCATCCACGACGTGCAGGTAAGCCAGCCCGTAGGCGTTCAATTGCCTGGCGGCGTAACTGAAGGTCTCGCGGTAATCCGGCGAGCCCATGTCATTGAAGTTGCCGTTGGGCGAAAGGCGCACGCCCACGCGGTGGGCGGGGAGGACGCTGAGGACAGCTTCCAGGATGTCCTTCAAGAAGCGGAACCGGTTTTCCAGGCTGCCGCCGTAACGATCCGTCCGCTGGTTCGTCCGCGACTGGAGGAACTGGTCAATCAGGTAGCCGTTAGCCGCGTGAATTTCCACGCCGTCGAAAGCCGCCGCCTTCGCCCGCTCCGCCGCCCGCCGGTAATCCTGCACGACCGCGGCAACTTCCGCCGTCTCCAGCGCGCGGGGTGTTTCGTAGGGTTGCTTGCCGATGGGCGTGTGAATGTACTCGCCATTGAGCGTGATGGCCGAGGCGGACACGGGCGGTTGGCCGCCGTGAAAACTGCTGTGTGAGGCGCGGCCGCAATGCCAGAGTTGGAGGAACACAGGCGTGCCTTTGGCGTGGAGCGCGGCGGTGGTTTTCTGCCAACCCGCGACCTGCGCATCGTGGTAAATCCCTGGCGAATCCACCCAGCCGATGCCCTGCTCGGAGATGACCGTGGCCTCGGTGATGACCAGCCCGGCCGAGGCGCGCTGGGTGTAGTATTCGGCCATCAGGTCATTGGGCACCCGCTCGCGTCCGGCGCGGGCGCGCGTGAGCGGCGCCATGACCACGCGGTTGCGCAAGGGCAACCCGCGCAAGTCGAAGGGTGCAAGCAAGTGAGGTAAGCGGGATGTGTTCATTGCGGTTGTCATGGTCGAATCGATGGGGTGGGCGGCATCAAGCCACCCGGGTTTCACGGTTAACGGCCGGGCCCATGCCCTGCGATGATGACGCAGAGGTCGGGCTTTTTCATGGATTTATTTGCTTAGGGTCTGTGCAAAAACAACTTCCGATTTTGCTGGAGGCGATTTTGGCTTCTGGCGAGACGCGACGAAGGAGCATAGCCTTCGCTCTGTGACTGAGGAGCAACGAAGCCAGAAGCCAAAAGCGCCCC
>CAZVRY010000037.1:0-36235 GCA_964629545.1 uncultured Verrucomicrobiota bacterium
AAATCCACAGCGCCAGAGCACTGGCGCACTCCAAGAGCTTCGCCTCAGCTTGGCGATGGGCGAGGTCGCGCCAGCGTCGTGGAGTGCGGCGGTGCTCCGCCGCTTTCGATTCGGGCGCGGCACCAGGCCGACCGTGGTCAAACAGGGTGACAGGTTCACCTCCACCGTCCCCTTCATGTTCGTCCCGAATTCATGAGGCTCACCCCCCCGGCTGACCCCACATGCATTCAGGGCGGATCATGAACTAAACAATCCGCCTGCCCGTCCCCTTCATGTTCGCCCTAGATTCATGCGGTTCATGGAGAGGTTCCAAGTCGAACGAACCGACGCGCATGGGGACCATGAACCGGGCGGAGCGGGAGCAAGAGCAAGAGCATGATCAAGATCACGAATTCTGCCTTTTGCACTCTGCCTTCTACCTTTCCCGTTCATGGAGAGGGTGGCCAGAGGCCGCGGGAGGGGCCGTCCGCGTTTCACCATGAGAACTGCTGATCCTCCTGAATCCGCAGGTGGCGGACCTGGACAACCGCGGGGGACGCAGAGAACGCGGAGGACGCAGAGAACCAGCGGGATCGATCGAGGGTCGCGGTTCTTCACGGTGTCATCGACACCCCCGAGTGTGTCGCACGCCGCCGCTACGATCGGATGATGATGCGCGCGCCGCGTTTGTAGGTGAAATAGGAGTAGGCCCACTGGACCAGCACGGTGAGCTTGTTGTCGAACCCGATCAAGAAGATCACATGCACGAACAACCACGCCAGCCAGGCGGAGAACCCTGTCATCTCCAGCCAACCGATCTTCGCCACCGCCGCCGAGCGCCCAATGGTGGCCATCGTGCCCTTGTCGCGATAACGGAACGGCGGCCGCGCGGCAGTGGGAGGCGTGGCCGCATCGAGGTCCTGCCCGACCAGGCTCGCCACGTGCCGGGCCATCTGCATCGCGGCCGGCGATACCCCGGGCACAGGCTTGCCGTCAGGGCCCGCCACCGCAGCCAGATCGCCAATCACGAACACCTCGGGATGAGCAGGCAGGCTCAAGTCAGGCTGAACCCGCACCCGGCCCGCGCGATCGCGCTCCGCCCCTAACTCCCCAGCCAGCGGGTTGGCGGCAACGCCCGCCGCCCAGATGATGTTCTCCGCCGCAAGGACTTGGTCGCCGTCCAGGGTGAGTTCGCCCTGGCGGATGTCGGCGACTTTGGTGTTCAGGCGGACGTCCACGCCAAACCGCTGCAATTGGCGAAGGGCGCTGGCGGAGAGCGAAGCCGGCATCTGCGGCAGGAGGCGCGGGCCAGCCTCGATCAGGACCACCTGCGCCTGCAGGGGGTCGATGCGCCGAAAGTCGCGGCGCAACACGTGGCGGGCCAGTTCGGCGAAGGCGCCGGCCAACTCTACCCCGGTCGGACCGCCGCCCACCACCACCAGGGTCATCAGCCGGCGACGAACGGCCGGGTCCGGCTCGTTCTCGGCCCGCTCGAAGGCGAGCAAGACCTCGCGTCGAATACGCAGCGCGTCCTCCAATGACTTCAAGCCGGGCGCGAACTCGGCCCATTCTGGATGGCCGAAATAGGAGGTCACACCGCCCAGGGCGACCACCAGGTAATCGTAGGAAAGCTCATGCGCCTGGCAGTGAACCCGCCGGGCGGCCAGATCAAACCCCGTCACCCGGTCCATCAGCACGGTCACATCCGGCCGGCGCGAGAGGATCGAACGGGCGGGTTCGGCAATCTCCGGGGCGGACAGCCCGGCGGCCGCCACCTGATAGAGCAGCGGTTGAAACAGGTGGTGATTCTGCGCGTCGACCAGGGTGACCGAGGCCTGGGAATGGCGGAAAGTCTGACAGAAGGTCAGCCCGCCGAAGCCGGCGCCGAGAACAAGGACGTGTTTGGATGCAGGTGGCATGGGCGACGACTCTCCTCGGACCTGGCTAACGGGCCTGCACGGCCGACATCCCGCCGTCAACGTGAAGCACCTGTCCCGTCACCCAGCTCTGCTCCGGCGACAACAGCCAGCAAATGGCCGACGCAATGTCGCCGGGCTCGCCCAGTCGGCCGAGGGGATGCAACGCCAGCGAAGCCTTGCGCGCCGGCTCGCTCGAGGTCAGAAACTGGCTGAGCGGCGTCTGCACCAACCCCGGAGCCACGCAGTTCACGCGAATCCCATACCGCGCATAAGTGGCCGCCGCGGCCCGCGTCAAGCCCTCCACCCCAGCCTTGGCGGCGGCAATCGCCTCGTGATTGAACAGCCCGCGCTGCGCCGCCACCGTGGAACAAAACACGATCGACCCGCCCCCCGTCGCCATCATGCGCCGCACCGCCTCCCGCAGCAGCAGGAAACAGCTCGTCAAATTCGTGTCGAGCGTGGCGCGCCACTCCTCGGCCGAGGTCAAATGAGCGGGTTTCAGCAGTATCGTGCCGATGCAATTGACCAGGCCGAGGAGGCGGCGACCCCCTCCCAACGCCTCGTCCATCGCGCGGCTCACCGCCTCCGCACTCGTGGCGTCCATCACCACCGCTCCCGCCCCGAGTTCGGTCGCGCGTTCCTCCAAACGCCCCAACTGGCGTGCCGCCAGCACGACTTCACCTCCCGTGTTGCGCAAACGACGCGCCACCTCCGAGCCGATGCCTCCCGTGCCCCCGGCAATGAAATAGAGTGGGGACGAAGACTCGTTCATGGCGTCGGTCTCCCCACGCCGCCCGACCCGAGGGAGCCAGTGGCTGAAGCTGCCCTCGAATCCCCATGTTCCAAGTCCGGGCCGCGTTCGGCTCGGATCGCCGCGATCTCTAACCGGAAGCGCCCCGCCTGCTGGTCCGTTCCCGAGAAGACCAGCGTCCCGTCGGCCGACGCGCTCATCCCGCTGGTGGAGACCCCGCCCATCACCGAGTCGTTCATCGCCTCCCACTGGGCGGGATTGCTCAGGCCCGCGAGGAGGTCGGCCGGAGGACGCTGGCCGGCGTCCAAAGCCAGGGAGAGGCAGGCCGCGGCCATCAGGATCGAATGCGTCATGTGCGTGACCATAGTTGCTTAAGTGTAGAAAACAATCTCATGATGAGAGGACCTATGAACCCTTCCCCGGTCACCGTGGATGGGACGAGGCTGCCGACGAGCCGTGCTGTCCTGCCAGACCATGCACCTGTCACCTCCCTGACCAGGTTCATGATCCCCACCCTTCTGAGCCGTAATTCTATCCCCGCTCACCCGAATCCGCCCCGCTGCCCTTCCCCCTGACCTCAACCCCCGCCCCCGCGACACGCGGGGGCGAGGGCGAGGGAAGGACGTCGCAAGCGCCGGTTCCCTTACTTGGGCAACACCACGGTATCGATGACGTGGATCACGCCGTTGCTGGCCGTCACGTCGGTCTTCACGACCTTGGCGTTGTCAACCATGACGCTTCCGCCCTCGACCTTGATGCTCAGTTCCTTGCCCCCGGCCGTCTTGGCCCTCATCGTCTTGACGTCCGCCGCCATCACCTGGGCGGGCACCACGTGGTAAAGCAGAATGCCCTTGAGCTTCTCCTTGTTCTCGGGCTTCAGAAGGCTCTCGAGGGTGCCCGCCGGCAGTTTGGCGAAGGCCTCGTCGGTCGGCGCAAAGACCGTAAACGGCCCCTTGCCCTGCAGCGTCTCAACCAAACCCGCCGCCTTCACCGCGGCCACCAGGGCCTTGAAATTGTCCGCGCCCGCAGCGACGGCAACGATGTCTTTGCCTCCGGCGCGCGCGCTGGCGGAATCGCGGGCGGCCACGGTCGGGGTGAAGAGGACGGCGGCGGCCAGGGCCGCCACGGTGAGGAGGTGGTTCTTTGTCATGTTACTTGCTCGATTGTGGTTGAGTTAGAATTGATACCTATGCGGCCATCGGCCGCGGAACCTGTTGATAATGTGTACATGTTTTGTAGATGTTCAAGGGGCATTTGTAGAGATTTTTATAAACTGACATAACTATATTATTACCATGATATTATAAATTGACCTGCCGGTTTTTGCGTGCCAGGCGACCGTCTCTGTATAGCTTCTGTAAAACATATGCCAGAGGCGCATTATCCCATCCAAAAGGCCGCTCGCCTGACCGGCCTGAGCCCCCAGGTCATTCGGATCTGGGAACATCGCTACCGCGCGGTCGGACCGGAACGCACCCCGACCAACCGCCGCCTTTATTCTCCGCGCGATCTCGAGCGTTTGCGTCTCTTGCGGGAGGCCACCCACGCAGGGCACAGCATCGGCCAGATGGCGCAACTCTCGAACGATCAGTTGCGTGCGCTTGGCCTCACCGCCCCCAGTCTCGAACCCCCTCGCACCCCCCCATCCCTGGCCGCTCCCACCGTGCCCGCGCCCGCCCCGCCGCCGCTCGAGGCCTGGCTCGACGAGTGTCTGGCCTCGGTCCGATCCCTCGATGGGCCGGCCTTGCACGCCACCCTCCAGCGGGCCGCCGCGGCGCTCGGCGCGCTCGGCTTCCTCCAGCGACTGGCCGCTCCCCTGTCCCAGGCGTTGGGCGACCTTTGGCGCCAAGGCGAGATCACGGCCGCCCACGAACACTTTGCCTCGGCTCGCCTGCGTGTCCTCCTGGGCCACCTCGCCAAGCCCTTCGGAGGCAGCGACCGTGCGCCCGTCCTGATCGTGGCGACGCCGGCGGGGCAACTCCACGAGTTGGGCGCCCTCCTGGTCGGCGCCCTGGCCGCCAACCTCGGCTGGCTGGTTACCCCGCTCGGGGCGAGCCTGCCCGCCTCCGACCTGGCCGAATGCGGCGTGGCGCTCGACCGCTTGCGTCAGCCGGCGAGAGGGGCCGCCCGATAAAGAAATTCACGCTGCAGACCGAGCCCTGGCTGCCGCGCCCGTGCGCAGAGGGGTTCCCCTTCTTCGCCGAGGCGCGCAATCTCCAGACGCTGACGCCGTCGTGGCTGAGCTTCGAGGTATTGACCCCAGACCCGATCGCAATGCGGGCGGGAACGCCCATCGACTATCGCATCCGCGTGCCGGGCGTGCCCTTCCGGTGGCGAACGGATCTTCCGGTTTCGCCAGCAGCGCAGGCAAGATCTGTTGGGCCTGCCTCCCGGCTGAGGGCGTGGGGCCCTCAGACGCCACGCCCCGAACCGCCTCGCTCACTCTCGCCTCCCGTGCAGCGAGCGCGGCGGCGGTAATCCGTCGGACGGCAGCCCACGTGGGACCGAAACTCCTGGGAAAACCTGAGGGTGTCCGCATAGCCAACGGAGCGGGCGACGGCGCCCACGGCGAGGCCAGTGGTGGTCAGCAACTCCGTCGCCTGGCGCATGCGCAGGAAGGTCAGGTGTTCTGAGGGAGTGCGTCCCATTTGTTGCAGGCACATCCGCCGGAAGTCCGTGCTGCTGCATCCGGCAGCCTGGGCCAGGGACTCTGGCGTCCAGGCTCCCGCCAGCCGGGCGGTGACGCGTTGCCAGAGGTCCCGGCAGAGGCTGGTCTCGGGATGAGGGCAGGCGAATGCCTCCAGGTAGCCCTGCACCAAGTCGACCCAGCGATCCACCTGGGCAGGCAGCGCGGAGCCGCGGCAGGCGGCGGTCAATCCCTGGATGGCCAGGCGCACCGGCGTTGGATCGAACTCCTTGACGATGGGCACGCTGGCCGTGAAGAGGGGCGGCGCGTCGGGGGAGCGACGCAGGCACACATAGGCGAAACACCAGGGCTCGCCGGCCAAAGCCTCGAACGCGTTATACACGTGCTCGGGCAGGAGGCAGGCCAGGCCGGGACGAATGTCGCGCCATCGGCCGTCCACGAGCACGCGGCCGCGCCCCGCGAAACAGGCGAGGAAGTAACTCGAACTCTGGTGCGTGCGGACAATGCGGTAGGGATCGTGTGCCTCGGCGATGCCGGCATGGACGATCCCGTGCCGCCCGAGTGCGGGGCAGGCCGGGTAGCTGCGGAGCCAGGGGCGGGGTTCTTCATGGCCCACCCGCACCCCCTCGAACCGGGTCCCCCGGCCGTGGAGGGTCACATCGCGCTGCCCGAGGGTGGCCACGGGGGGGGCCGCTGGGGCCGTGAGAGGCGGAACGGTGAGGCGGGCGGGACGCTCGGCGGCGTGCGCCTGGCGGCGGAAGGCCCGAGGGGAAAGCTGACGCAGGCGGCGGAACTGCGCGTTGAAATGCGAGAGGTTGTTAAAACCCGCGCGGTAGGCGATTTCGGTGACGGGCTGGTCCGTTTCCAGCAGGGCGCGGCTCGCGTTGCGGATTTTGAGTTCGTTGACGTAACGGACGTAGCTGAGGCCGAGGTTGCGCCGGAAGAACTGGCTGAACGCGGCCGGCGAGAGGTGGACGGCCTTGGCCACCTCGTGCTGGGTCAGATCTGGTCCCAGGTGCGAATGGATATAGCCGAGGATCTGGCCGAGCTTGCCGCTGGCGCCCGCCTCTCCCGGCGGATGCCAGACCGCGGTGGCGAGGGGGCGCACCTCGCTGCTGCGGGCGATGCAGTGCAGCATTTCCAAGAGCGTCGCCAGTCGTTCCAGGCTGCCCGCGGGTTGTTGCTGCAGCAACACGAACAACTGCTCCACCTGGGACCGCGCCGCCCCGCTCACCTCCAACCCCGGCCCGGCGTCGCGCAGCAACCGGCCCAGGCCGCGGAGTTCCGGGACCTGCCAGAAGGGTTCCCCCCAGGCCTCCGGCCGGAAATGAACCACCAGCGAGCGCACGCCGGGCTCGGCATCCCGGTGGGACGCCCAGCAATGCGGCGTGTTGGCCCCTAGCAGGCAGAGGTCGCCCTCCGCGAACTCCTCGGCCGAGTCCCCCACGAACCGAATGCCCCGTCCGCGCACGATGAAGGTGAGTTCGACCTCCGGGTGGTAATGCCAGTTGAAGGGGAAACGTTCCCAGGCGAACTCGCGGAAGGTGAAGGAGGCGGCCCCATCGCTGGGAACGGCCTCGTAGCGGATGGTCCTGGTGCGATTCGGGGTCACCCTCATTCCAGTGTCATTTTCGCATCGGTTTCTGTCAACGGAGTAGTAGCGGAAGCGCGGCCCCGCGACGACCCTCGTTCCCGGCAGCCCATAGTATAACCGCACTACCATGAAGACCCATTGTTCCATCCTCGCCCAGCCCGCTCGGCCCGGCCGGCTCCAGCCCAGCGACCCTCCTCCGCGTCCGCCCACCCCCGGACGGTTCGCCCTCGCGACGCGCATCCGGGTGGCGGCGCTCGTCCTCCTCTCCGCCGCCGGCCTGCCCGGCCTGCTGGCGGCCAACCTCCTGACCAACCCCGGCTTCGAGGAGGGACAGAACGGCTGGGGCAACCCCAACGCGATCCGCGGCGGCGCCTCGATCGTCATCACCGATCCCACCCTCGCCCGCACCGGGAACAACGTGATCTCCAATTACAACGAGTCGGGCTGGTCCAGCGCGTATCAGGGTGATGCTGCGGGGCAATGGAGCACGGGCGTCTCCCTGCCCGTGGCCGATTCGAGGTTCTATCGTCTGAGCGCCTGGGTGAAGGTGCCGGGGGCCGCGGTCACGCCCCAGGCCATCACCCTGCGCTATCGCTTCGAACCCACCGGCAACCGCATCGATGTGGGCCAGAAAACGATCAGCACGGACCAGTGGACCTTCCTCGACTCCGGGTGGATTCAGCCGCCGCCCGGCGATTACTTCATGAGTTACTGGGAAGTGCATTCCCTCGCCAACGGGGTGGTGTTTTACGCCGACGACTGCGGACTGGAAGAGTCGGAGGCGTTCGCGGTTCAGGGGCAGGTGGTGGACGGCCAAGGCAACGGCGTGGACGCCACCGTGGTGGCCTCCTCGCCCGAGTACACTTCCCCGCCCACCACGGCCTTCGGGGGCCAATACTTCCTCTCCCTGCCCGCCGGGACCTATACCATCGCCGCCTCCAGTCCGGGCTTGAAAGGCAGCCGGACCCAAGTGGTGACGGGCGCCACCACCGTCCCGAACATCGTGCTGGCGACGGACCCCGACTACGACCCCGAGTTGATCTTCAATGCCCTGACCACGGCCATCGTTCCAGGCCTCCCCTGGCCCACGGTCAACCCGGCCGGCGCCGCCCTCACCCCCATCGCCGGTCCCGAGGTGCAGAGTTTCGGCGGCGTGCCCTGGAGCAAGCACGCGGCGGACGGCCCCGGGTACCGCTTCGCCACCTACACCGAGCCCCTCGCGATCCAGGGCGCCAGCATCGTGGTCGTGGCCAAACCCAAACGCATGCCCAGCGACAACTGGGACTCCATCGTCGATGTGTTCTACAGCGAACTCATGCTGGGCATCCGCAACGACAGCGGCGTCGTGAACGTGTTCCGCAAGGGATTCCCCGTGCTCTACAGCACCGCCGTCATCCCCGAAGACCAAACCACCGTCCTGAGCCTGGTGGTCCAGCCCACCGGTGAGTTCAAGGTGTGGGCCAATGGCACGGAAATCATGAATGACACCTCCACGGCCGACATGACCTCCCTCGCCCCCATCAACCTGGCCTACGGCAACAAGATCAACGTGGGCCGCAACGACCCGGATGCCTGGACGACCTTCAACGGCTACATCGGCGATGTCTATCTCTACAACGTGGCCATCAGCGACCAGAAGCGGACCGCCCTCGAACAGAGCCTGATGGCGAAGTTCATTACCAACGCCACCCTCTCCTACACCATCACCGCCACCGCCGGCCCCAATGGCTCCATCAGCCCAGCCGGCCCCATCACCGTCGTCCAAGGGCACAACCAAACCTTCACCCTCACCGCCGCCTCCGGCTACGTCGTCAGCGATCTCCTCGTGGACGGCGTGTCGGTCGGACCCAGAACGAGTTACACCTTCACCGGGGTGGGCGCGGATCACTCCATCGCCGCCACCTTCGTCAGCATGCCCGCCCAAACCATCACGGCCTCCGCCGCGGCCAACGGCTCCATCAGCCCCAGCGGCGCCGTCACCGTCCCGGCCGGTGCTGACCAGACCTTCCACATGCTGCCCCAGTCCGGCTATGCCGTCCAAGACGTGGTGGTGGACGGCGTGTCCCAGGGGGAAATCTACAGCTATACCTTCCCCTTCGTGGTCGCCCCCCACACCGTCTCCGTCACCTTCCGCGCCTTGAGCATGAACATCCCCAAAGCCGACCAACTGATCTTCTCGGTCGTGGCCGACGCCTTGCCGGCAAACGGCCCCACCGGCCCCTGGCCCACTTACGTCCCCGCCGGACGCACCCTGACCGTGCTGGGCGGAGGGGCGCCCGAAGTCGAGATCCTCGACGGGGTCAAATGGGAGCGCAACGTCCTGAGCCAGTGGGATCGCGTGGATGGATTCCGCTTCGGCACCACCCACACCGCCCCCATCCCCTGCTCCGGCGCCAGCATCGTCACCGTCGCCAAACCCACCCGCGATCCCACCGGCACCTGGTCCGGCCTCCACTGGAGTCCCATTGTCGACGTCTTCTACAACCGGCTCTCGCTCGGCATCCGCAGCGACACCGGGGATCTCTCCGTCTGGGTCAACGGGGCCCTCGTCAACACCGGCGTCAACATCCCCGATGGGCAAACCACCGTCCTGAGCCTGGTGGTCGAACCCTCCGGCGAGTGGAAAGTCTGGGCCAACCTCCTCGAGGTCCTCTCCGGCTCCTCCGCTCCCATGACCGCCCTGACGCCGGGCGCCGCAGGCCACGAAAAATACATCAATGTCGGCCGCAACGACCCGGATGGCTGGACCACGTTCAATGGCCATATCGGCGACGCCTTCCTCTACAAGACCGCCCTCACCGCGAGCGAGCGTCAGCAGATCGAGCACATCCTGGCCGCCAAGTACGGCGCGCCGCTGCCCCTCACCCTGCCCGTCAGCGGCGTGGTCGTGAGCGGCGGCGTCCCCGCCCTCACCTTCCCGACCGTGGCGGGCTACAAGTACCGCCTGCTCTATGTGGACGACCTCGCCAGCGCCACCTGGCTGCCGGTGATCTCCCCGCCGAACAATCCGGAGCCGGACGGCTGGAGCGCCGTCTCCACGGGCGCGCCCATCACGATCACTGATCCGAGCGCATCCGGACGGTCGGAGCGCTTTTACCGGCTCGAGCAGGCCGAGCCCTGAGCCTCCGCGCCGCCGTCTCCGCTGACTTGGCCCGAGCCGCTCGCCCGGAGGCCGGAGGTTCATCCCTCCGGCCTCCTGTCTCCGGCCCCGCCCGCCACCCGTTTGCCCCATGCAGAGCGCGCATCTCAGCCTCCGCCGCCCGCCGCCCGGCCGCGCCTTCACGCTCATCGAACTGCTGGTCGTGATCGCGATCATTGCCGTGCTCGCGTCGATGCTGCTGCCCGCCTTGAGCCGCGCCAAGGAGAAGGCCAAGATCATCTCCTGCCGGAACAACTTCCGCCAAGTGGGCCTGGCGTGCCGCATGTATGCCGACGGCAACCGCGACCGTCTGCCGGTCATCGGAGGCTATTGGGCCTGGGACGCCGATACGCGGGCGATCGACCTGCTGCTGGCGGAAGGGTTCACTCGCAACATCCTCTTCTGTCCGTCCTTCGCCCAGTTCAACCAGTCCAATATCTGGAACTTCGTTCCCAACGGCTATCGAGTGCTCGGCTCCGTGCTGGCGCTCAACCAGAGCGGGGCCCTCCACCCCACCAACTGGAACGCGTCCATGAACCCGCCGCCCACGCTCCGCTACGGGAACTTCGAATACCGCGTGGCGCCCTCGGAGCGGGAACTGGCCGCGGATGCCACCATCTCCCAGGGCGGCAACTTCACGAGCATCATCTGCGACTGGTACGACAACGGCGTCCGCAAGAACGCTCGCTCGCCTCATCTCGAGGGCAAACGGCCGGCCGGGTGCAACATCGTGTTCCTCGATGGCCACGCGGAGTGGCGGAAGTTCCCGGCCCTGCGCCTCCGCACCTGGATGGGATCGGATTTCTGGTACTGAACTATGTCCTCACGCTGTCGTTGCTTTCCCCCTCCGGGACCGCGCCCGCCCTCGCTGTTCCCCCTCCTCACCCTGACCGCCCTCCTGGCCCTCGCCGCCCCGGCCAGCCGCTCCGGCGCCGCCGAGGCCGAACCCCTGGCCGACAACGAAACGCTCTATGCCAACCAGGATCCCCACACCGAGACCCGGCGCTCCGAGCACTTCCGCCTCTGCTTCGGCCACTTCAATCGCGACCATGGCACGCCCATGACCGAGTCGTTGGCGCAGGGCAATCTCCAGATGTTCGAGCAGATGTGGCATTGCTGGGTGGTCGAGCTGGGGCTGAACGATGTGAATACCGCGGCCGGCCGGTTTGGCGGGCCGAAGTATCGCGCGAATTTCAATTTCCTGATGACCTGGAACGACGGCGGCGGGGGAGGCGCCTACTCGAGCATGGATGCCAACGGCTTCTTCTACGCCATGGCCAACCCGGGCTATTGCCGGTTCGACCCGCCGTCCGGCGCGACGCCGCACGAGTTCGGCCATGTCTGGCAGGGGACGGCGGCAGGCTTCAACGGCAGTGACAGCTCCGGCTCCTGGTGGGAAGGCCATGCCAACTGGATGCAACTGCAGTTCCTGAACACCTACCCGCAAGCCGGCGCCTACCTCTACAACGGCATCTACTACCCGTCGCACGGACGCGACTACTACGACTCGTTCATGATCTGGGAGGCCGCGCGCGAGCATGCCCGCTACGGGGCCGCCTGGGTCAACCAGGTCTGGACCAACGCCAGCCCCAGCCAGCGCGTCAACGAATACATGATCGACCGCATGATCCGCTGCGACTCCTCCGGGTCGGCGGACCGGGCCGGCGCCATCAAGGATCTCTGGGGCGACATGGCCCGGAGGCTGGTCACTTGGGACTTCGAGCGACAACGCTGGCTGGCTACGGTGAACCGGCCCGACGACGGCAGCCACTGGGAGTTCTACCAGCGTTGCCGCACCCCCCTGACGCCGGTGCCCGGACGCCCCGGCTGGTTCCGCCCGGCCCGCGCCCACCTGCCGATGCAGTTTGGATTCAACCTGATCCCGCTAACCGTCAACGCCGGGACCACCGTCGCCTGCGACTTCCAACCGCTCTGCGATCCCGTCCGGCAATCAGACTGGCGGGCCTGCCTCGTGGCCGTGAACAACGCCGGCGAGGCCAGCTACTCCAGTCTGTGGAATGTCGGCGTCAACACCCTCTCCCTCTCCGCCGATCAAGGCCGCTGCTACCTCGTCGTGATCGCCACCCCCAAACCCCTGAAGATCGCCGAACCGGCATGGCGGGCCTATTTGACCGACGCCGGACGACAGTTCCCCTACGAGGTGGCGTTCAGCGGCGCCACCCCCGCCCAAGTGACTTACCCGCCGCAGAGCCGCCAAGGCATGACCCGTCACGCCAACGGCGGCGGCTGGAAAGCCAACACCGCCACCGTCGACCCCACCGCCTACGTCGGCCCCAACGCCCAAGTCCTGAATACCGCCCAGGTGCGAGGACTCGCCCGCATCGAGGATTACGCCGTCGTCCGGAACAGCGCCCAGGTGCGGGATCAGGCCACGGTCTCCGGTTACGCCGTCGTGGAAGGCAACGCCAAGGTGCTCGGACATGCCAAAGTCCGCGATTGGGCGCGGGTGTTCGGGCATGCTGAGGTCTCCCAGCAGGCCCGCGTCATCGAGCACGCCAATTGCGGAGACGGCTCCGCCAGCAGTTTCACCAGCGTGTCCGGCAGTGCCGTGGTCAAGGGCACCGCTTATGTCTACAGCCCATCCACGTTCACCGGCGGCCTGATCGTGGACGGCGATTCCGCCAACGGCAACGGCGCCACGCCCGCGTCCAAGGGCGTGCATCTAGGTTGGGCGTGGGGCCTCGATCCCGGGCGGTTCGCAATCCTGCCGGACAACGGCTGGCTGTTCGCCCAGCACACCTTCGAGCAAGACAACGCCGTCTTCGCCCTGGACGAACTCGGCCTCAATCATGGCTTCCTGCGGGGCGGCTGCGGGGCGGCCAAGGACGAACCAGCCCCCACCCGCGGCGGACGCGTCCTCGCCCTCAACGGAATCGATCAATACGTCGAATTGCATCCGGCGGTGAACGATACGCGCGAGGGCACCTTTGCCCTCTGGTTCAAACCGACCAGCGAGGCGACGGACCAGCGAGTGTGGTCCCTGGGCGACGGCGGGGCCCGCGAGCTCTTCCTCACCCCGCGAGCGGCCGCCAGCGGCGGGCTCCAGTGCGTGATCTCCGACGGCCTCACGACGCACCGCCTCGCCGGCCCGGCCGTGCCCGCCAACGCCTGGACGCACGTCGCGGTGGTCTTCACCGAGGCGACCTGCGTCCTCTACGTCAACGGCGAGGCCGTGGCCACCGAGCCGGCGCTGCTCCTCCACCCCGACAGCCTGAACGCCCCCCGCATGGAAAACGCCCATTACCTGGGCCGCGGCCCGGCCGGGAACTACTTCGCAGGGCTGCTGGATGACGTGCGCGTTTACCTGCGGCCGCTGAGCGCCGCCGAGGTGCAGCAGCTCCACACCCTGCCCGCACCGGCGCCGGTCTCCGTAACGTCCGATCAGACCGCCCCCGGTCCGAATCCCCCGACCTGGCTGGTGGCGCCCACCGCCAGCGAAGGCCAAGCCCTCACCATGAGCGCCACGCCGGGCGAGGATGCCAGCGGCTGGGTGGAATACTACTTTGCTTGTGTCGGCGGGGGCGGGCGCGATTCCGGCTGGGTGTCCTTCAACAAATACACCGACGTGGCCGCGCCCGCGGGCGTGCCGGTCACTTACACCGTGCGGATGCGCGACCGGGCGGGCAACACGACCGCGCCCAGCGCGCCGCTGACCGCTGTGCTCGCGGCGCCCTCGCCGCCCGCCGCCGCCTTCAGCTACGGCCCTCTGGGCGTTGCAGCAGGCCAGATCACCATGACGGCCGCGGCCCCGGCGGCCCCGGGACCCCGGCGGGAATACAAGTTCGACCGCGTCACGCCCCCGGGCGCGTCCAGCGGCTGGCAGTCGTCCCCCACCTGGACCCACACCGGGCTGACGGCCGGCAGCACCCATAGCTACACCGTTTCGGTGCGCCTCGCGGGCGGAGAGCCCAGCCCCCCTTCCGCGCCGGCGGGCGCGGCAGCACGCGACGACGCGGCGCCCCGGCTGCCGATCGCGGCCGCCCACTGGAACATGCGGCCCTATGCCACCATCGACAACCGGGTGTCCATGACCGCCCAGGAAGCCACCGACGCCGCCGGCCTCGAGTACCAGTTCCAGTGCGTCAGCGGCGGCGGTCCGGACAGCGCCTGGCAGAGCAGCCGCACCTTCGTCACGCCCGCCCTGGCGGATGGGACCTACGTCTATCGCTACCGGGTGCGTGACACCTCCCCGCAGCGCAACCCCACGGACTACTCCACCCCTTACGCCGCGCGCATCACCCCGACCACCGGCTACCACGTCTACGCGCTCAGCCAGGTCCCCGCCCTGCCCGACGATTACCTGGTGCGCTTCCCTGCCACCGTGATGAAGGTCAGCAGCAACCACTACCAGGTCAAGGACCTCGCCTCCGCCATCAGCCTCAAGGTGCGCCCGAGCACATCCAACCAAGTGACCGATGCCTCCCTCGCGTTGCGCAACGTGCTGGTGAGCGGGCACCTCTACACCTTCGCGGGCGCGCGCGAAGTCACCTTTGCCACTCTCTCCGTCACCGGCGACCCCGCGCTTTACACCATCTCAGGCCGCGTCACCGAGGCCGCCGGCCTGGGCGTGGCCGGGGCGACGGTTCATTTCGCCGACGTGCCGGGCGCCGCCAGCAACGCCCTCGCCACCGCCACCACCGACGCCGACGGCTACTACAGCCGCGGAGTCGTGCCCGGGCTCTGGTACGTCACCGCCACCGCCAGCGCCTACAATGCAGGCCCAGACCGCCTCGTGAACGTCCCCCAGGCCCACGTCGCCGGGGTCGACCTGACGCTGACGCCCAACGCCCGGATCTCCGGCCAGGTCGTCCGCGTCAGCGACGGCGCCGCCATCTCCGGAGCGGCGGTTTACTTCTCACGCACGGCCGCCGCCGCCACCGCTCCGGTCTTCACGACCACCACGGATGACAGCGGCTACTACCGCCAGCCCGCCCAGGATGGGGTCTGGCACGTCAGCGCCGGCGGCGCGGCCTTTCACCCCTCCGCCGACCAGGTCGTCACCGTGGAGGGCCGGGACGTCACGGACATCCACTTCGCGTTGCGGAGCAATGCGCGGGAGATTCCCCGCAGCGACGATCTGCTCTTCTCGGTGGTCACCGAGTCGCTCCCCGCCAGCGGTGTCATCACCCAGTGGCCCTCTTATCGGCCGGCGGGACAGACGCTGGCGGCCATGAACCAGCCCAGGGTCGAGGTGCTCGACGGCGTGAAATGGGTCAAGCAGACGGCGGACGGCCCGGGATTCCGCCAGGGCATCTACGCCGCCCCGCTGCCCCTCGACGGCGCCACCATCGTGCTCGCGGCCAGGCCGAAACGTGTGCCCAGCAACAACTGGGACTCCCTGGTGGACATCTTCTACGACCGGCTCGTCTTCGGCCTGCGGAACGACACCGGCCAGATCAACGTCCGCCGCAACGGCAGCCTGCACTTCAGCTCCGCCACCATCCCGGACGGCCAGATCACCCTCCTCAGCCTGGTGGTCCAGCCCAACGGCCAATACGCCGTCTGGGCCAACGGCACGCTCGTCTACACCAATAACACCACCAGCCCGATGACCGCCCTGACCAACGGCATCGCCGGCGGCTTCGCCAACGCCATCAACCTCGGCCGCAACGACCCCGATGGCTGGACCACGTTCAACGGCCACCTCGGGGATGTCTTTGTCTATGCCACCGCGCTGTCCACCGCGGAACGCCTGGCGCTGGAAAGCGGCCTCCGCGCCAAGTTCCTCCCCGGCGACCACCCCATCACCGTCACCACCACCGCCGGCGGCTACGTCAACCCGGGCGGAGTGGTGCGGGTGCCTCCCGGCGGCACGCAGTCCTTCCGCCTCACCCCCCGCGCGGGCTACACCGTGTCGGACTTGGTCGTGGACGGCGTCGCCCGCGGCCCGGCCGACGCCTGGACCTTCGCGAACGTCACCGCCGCCCACACCCTGCACGCCCGCTTCGCGCCGCTGCCCCCGCCCGCCCTGACCATCGCCACCCGGGAAGACGGCCTCCTCGAAATCAGTTGGCCGGACCATTATGCGGCGACCTTGATGCAGTCGCCCGGCCTGGACAGCCCGGCCGGCTGGACCCCCGCGCCCGGCCCTCCGCAGCCGTCCGGCGGCCGGTATCGCGTCGTCGTCAGCCCCGGTCCCAGCACGATGTTCTTCGTCCTGTTTCCCTGAGCCGCCATGGCAACGCTGAGCAAGAAAGAACGCCTGCACCGGGCCATCGCGCGCCAGCCTGTGGACCGCCTGCCCGTCCAAACCAACTTCACCAAGGCCATGGGGGCGAAGCTCGCCCCCTTTCTCGACTGCGCCCCCGGCGACCTCGACGCCCGACTCGGCAACCACCTCCTCCGGCTGGAGGTCTGGCCCGCGCCCCGTCTGCGCGCCGATGGCCAGGTCCGCCTCGACGGGTGGGGCGCGGGCTGGGGCGCCGAGACGGAAGGCTACTGGCACGCCCACGCGCCGCTCGCCGAAAGGACGGACCTCGAGGCCTTCCCCTGGCCCGATCCCGGCGCCCCCGCCCTGCTCGACGACGCCCAGCGCGCCCTCGCGGCGGACGCCGGCCAGCACTTCGTCGTGCCGAACTTCGGGTTCGCGCTGTTCGAGCGGGCGTGGTCCCTGCGCGGCTTCGACCTGTTGCTCATCGACCTGCTGGACCAGCCAGCCTGGGTCGAGGACCTGCTGGAGCGGATCACGGACATCCACGTCGCCCTGGCGCGGCGCTGCGTGGCCCTGGGCGTGGACGGGGGGTACTTCGGCGACGATTACGGCGCGCAGCGCGGGCTGCTCTTCTCGCCCACGCTCTGGCGCCGGATGATCAAGCCGCGGCTAGCCAGGCTGTTCGGCGTCTTCCGCGACGCGGGCCTGCCGGTGATCCTGCACTCCGATGGCGACCTCTGGCCGATCCTGCCGGACCTGGTGGACATTGGGCTGACGTGTTTAAACCCGGTGCAGCCGGAAGTGTTGGAGCACGCGCGGCTGGCTCGCGAGTTCGGCCAGCACCTGAGCTTCTACGGCGGCATCTCCACCCAGGAGGTCTTGCCCCTGGGCTCGCCTGCCGCGGTCCGCGCCGCCACCCGCGCCTGCCTCCAGACCCTGGCGCCGGACGGCACCGGGCTGATCCTCGGCCCGTCGCACCGGATGCAATCGGACATTCCCCTGGAGAACGTCGCCGCCATGCTGGAGAGCTTCCCGCCATGAACGCCCCCTCCCGCCGCCGGGATGAGATCGCCCAGGTGTTCGCGCAACAGTTCGGAACGGCCCCGACGCTGTGGGTGCGGGCCCCTGGCCGCGTCGACCTCATGGGCAGTCATACCGATTACAACCTCGGTTACGTGCTCACCCTGCCCATCGATTGGGATCTCTGGATGGCCGTGCGCCCGCGCCCGGACCGCTCGGTGCGCCTGTTTTCCGCGAACCTCCAGGCCAGCCAGGAGTTCGACCTCGCCGCGCTCGAACGCCGTCCGGGCGCCGACTGGGGCAATTATGCGCGCGGCGTGGCCAGGGTGCTGCAGGGCCAAGTGCCCGCGCTGCAGGGCTTCGACGCCGTCATTCATAGCGCGCTGCCCCTGGGCGGCGGGCTGAGTTCTTCCGCGGCCCTCGAGTGCGCGGTGGCCACGGCGTTCGAAGCGCTGGGCGGCTGGCGCCTGGATCCGAAGCGCAAGGCGCTGCTCTGCCAGCGCGCCGAGAACGAGTTCGTCGGCGTGCCGTGCGGCATCCTCGATCAATACACCTCGTGCGCCGGCCAGGCCGGCTGCGCGCTCCTGCTCGATTGCCGCGACCTCTCCAGCCGCCCAGTGCGCCTGGCGGCGAACCTCGAGGTCGTCATCTGCGACACCGGCCTCCCCCGCGCCCTCGCCGCCTCGGAATACGCCCAGCGGCGCGCCCAATGCGAGGAGGGCGCCCGCCGGCTGGGGGTCACATCCTTGCGCGACCTGGCCCCGGAGATCTTTCGCGCCCACGCCTCCACCCTGCCGCCAATCGTGGCCCGGCGCTGCCAGTTCATCGTCGAGGAATCCGACCGCGCCCCCAAGCTCGCCCACGCCCTGACCCACGGCGACCGCCCCGCCATCCGCACCCTCACCAACGCCTCCTTCCGCGGCGCCTGCGACCTGTTCGAGATCGGCGTGCCGGCCATGAACGCCCTGATGGACGCCATGCTGGATGCGCCCGGCGTCATCGGCGCCCGCCAGGCCGGCGCGGGATTCGGCGGCTGCATGGTCGCCCTGATCGAACGCGGTCAACTCGCCCCCTTCGCCGATCAGGTGGCCGCCGCCTACGGGCGCGCCACCGGCCTCCGACCTGCCATCGGCGCCGTCCACGCCGCTGCCGGAGCCAGCGTCATGCCGAATGGACATTGAAACGGCCATGCCCCCGCTCCTCAACCAGGTTACCCCGAAAGTGCATCGCGAGTGGCTGGAAAATTCCAGAGCCACTTTCATGCGAAGTGGTGGCCCGAAGGGCTGGGGGATTCATGGTGAGGGGGAATCGCTTCGGTTCAAGGTTTCAATACGGTGACGTTTCGTCGCGAAAACTATCTTGCCATGATCCACACTCCCATCCTGCTCCTGACCGCTGGACTGACCTCCGCCGCCCTCCTCGCGCCGCCCATCCACGCCGCCGCCACGCTCGAGAACGACTTCCTCCGTGCCGAGTTCAACCCCCGCGGCCTCGCCTCCCTCAGCGCAATCGCGAGCCGCCACGAAACCGTCTTCGCACAGGACGAAGTCGCCGCGTTCCTGGGCGACGACCTGGTGGAAAGCGAGTTCCTAGAGCCAACGCTCGAGACGGCGACGCCCACGCAGCGCATCTATCGGCTCCTCGCCGGCCGCTGGACGCTGCGCGTCATCTATGAGCTGCAGCCGGATTGGCGATTCCTCAGCAAGCAGATCGCCGTCACCGGAACGGGCGAACGCGACTTTCGGGTGCGGCGGTTCGATCTGCTCCGGGGCCGGTTGGACGCCGCGCCGGCCGAGGAGTTGCGCCTGCGGGAGACGAGCTTCCTGCGTTTCGGCGGAACGACGGGGACGGCCCACGGCCTCTTCATCGCGTTGCAGAATCCCTTCGGCCAGTGGAAGCGGCAGGAGGCCCGCGTTTCCTTGGGCTATGCGCCCGACGTGCTGTGGCCGCCGGGCACCAACGCCTGCGTCTCCGACCGGATGTGTCTGGGGCCCTACACGCCGTCCGGGTTTACCCTGCCGGCGCGGATGCTGCCGGAGTGGCGCTGGCAGCCCCCGGAGACGCCCCCCTCCGGCCCGCGCATCGACCGGGCCGAGGTGGATGCCATGGTCGATTGCGCCCGCGCCTTTCTCCTCTACCGGCCCACCCGCGCCAGCCGCGTCATGATCGGCTGGACGGTCAACGACTACCAGATCGACATCTCCACGCCGGCCGGCCGGGCCGAGTACCGACGCATCATGGACCAGGCCGCCGCGGTGGGGGCGCGGCATCTTCTCTTCGACCCCGCCAACCAAGCCGACGCGCCGCTGTCCGAGAACCGGGACGCCTGGGGATGGGAGAATCTGCTCTGGTTCACCCTGGGACAAAAGCTGCGCAAGGGTGAATGGGATCCGGCGCGGGATCCGTTGCCTGCCTCGGTGCAGGAAATGGTGGACTACGCGCGGACGAAGGACTTGCGGTTGGTGGCCTACGTGTATCCCTCGTTGCCTTTTATGCAGCAACCGGAGTGGACCCGCTGGGTGCCGAATGGCCAGCCGGGCGGCTACTTGGGCGCCGACACCGGCCAGCGCAGCTTCCAAGACTGGCTGCTCGGCAAGCTGGTGGACTTCTCCCGCCAGACCGGCGCCGGCGGTTTCTCCTTCGATCACTGGTGGATTGCCTACGAGGAGACCCCCAGCAGCAAATACGCGCAGTGGGACGGTTGCCGGCGGATCCTGAGCGAGTTGCGCCGTCGGCTGCCCGACGCAGTCCTCGACGGCCGCCAGCAGTACCACCACTTCGGCGTCTGGACCTGGCTGGCCGGCTCCTACCCGCATCCGCTCGTCAGCGACGAACAACCGGAAAGCTTCCCCGCCTTCCCGGACCTGCACTGGAGCCGGGTGTCGGCCGACCGCCAGCGGCGATCCGCCTGGTACTTCCGGCAGGAGTGCTTTGCCCCCGTCGAGATCATCCCCGGCTACATGACCCACCAGACCCCGCGCCTGACCGAAAAGGGCGAGTGCCCCCGCGACCGGTTCCGGCCCGCGGACTGGGATCTCCTCGGGTGGAAATACTCGGTGATCTCCTCGCTCGCCACCGCCCCGTTCCATCACGTCATCAATTTCCTGCCCGCGCGGGACGAACGGGAGTTTCAGGCCTTCTCGGCGGCCGATCGGCAGTGGTTGCGGGGTTGGATGGACTGGACCGACCAGAACCTGGACATCCTCCGGAACGTCAGGCCGATTCTCGGGGCGCCGCAGGTCGGCCGGGTGGATGGCACCGCCGCCTTGCGCGAGGGACGCGGGTTCGTCTTCCTGTTCAATCCCAACTACCGCGCCTTGCCGGCCGCGTTCCGCTTGGATGGGAGCATCGGGTTGACCCACCCTGGCCCGTTCACGCTCAGGCAGTTGTACCCGGACGCCGAGCGCGGCCGTTGGCTCGCCCCGCCCGGCCGGGCTTTCTGGGAGCTGGGCGACACGGTGACGACACCCATGGCCGGCGCGGAGGCCGTGGTCCTCGAGGTCTCGCCGGCACCCCAGCGCGTCGAGCAACCCCTGCTCCTGGGCTCGGTGGGCCGCGCCACCCTCCACGGCAACGACCTCGCCCTGGAGGGGATTCGGGGCGAAGTCGGCACCGTCCGGGAACTGACGGTCCTCCTGCCGGAAGGCCGCTCGGCCGCCTCCGCCACGGTCAACGGAGTCGGGATCCCCTGTCGTCAGGAAGGCCAGCGCGTGACGCTCCCCCTGCGGTTCCAGGGCCAGCGGTTTGACGCCCGCCAGCAGGTCGGCGCCTACGACCCGGCCTTCACGGGAGGAACGTTCCGCGCCACGCTCACCGTGCCCGCACGGGTGTTCGACCAGTTGGCCGCCCGGCAGCGGGCCTGGCCCGTGAACTACACCGAGGAAGAACGCGCCGCCACCTGGCTCAACGCGGATCGCCTGCTCCTCTTCATCAATGTGGCCGAACCGAACGACGAGACGATGAAGCCCGTCACCCTCCAGATCAACGGCCGCACCGTGCCGCTGAAGCCCGCCTACAGCTCCATCGTCCGCAGCAACCCGCGGCATACCTTCGTCGGCTGGTCCGCCGACGTGACCTCGCTCGCGCCCGACGTCGAGCACACCTTCGAAGTCGCATTGCCGCAGCTCGCCCCCGGGCAGTTCCAAGGCCTCTTCTTCGATACCGTCGAGGCGGACTACACCAGCGACGTCGTCACCCACCCACAACCGAGCCCCGACGCGCCGTGAGCGCGCCGCTTCCACTGCCCATGAACCGTCCCCTCACCCCATCCCTCTCCCCAACCGATGCCAGCGAAGCGTTGTCTCAGGTTGGGGAGAGGGAGAAAGGGAGAGGGGAAACGTCAACGGTTCATGGTCCCCATGCGCGTCGGTTCGTTCGACGTGGAAGCTCTCCATGAACCAGACCCGACCATGAAGCTCCTCCCCCGCCCAGCCCTTGCCGTTCCCGCCCTGCTCGCCGCCAGCGTCGCCCTCGCCGACACCCCCTTCGACGCCCCCGGCAACGCCAACCCCATCATCCCAGGCTACTTCGCCGATCCGACCATCAAACAGTTCGGCGATACCTTCTACCTCTACGCCACCACAGACGGCAATGGCGGCGGGCGCGGGCCGGCCACCGTCTGGGTGTCCAAGGACTTCGTCCACTGGGTCCTCGTGCCCATGAACTGGCCCGGCACGCCGCACTATTGGGCGCCCGATGTCTTGCCGCGCCCCGACGGCCGCTACTACCTGTTCTATAGCCAGCCCTGCAGCATCTTCGCCGGCGTCGCCGACTCCCCGCTGGGACCCTGGACCCCGCTCACGCCCAACGCCGGCCTGGTCATCCCGGACCGCCTCGTCAAGGACGTCATCACGCTCGACCTTCAATTCTTCGCCGACCGCGACGGCACGCTCTACGGCCATTGGGGCACCTGGGGCATCTTCCCGAACAGCGGCTGCGGCTGGGGCGTCTTCAACCCCGACCTGACGTCGTTCGCCCGCCTGGGCATGATCCCGAACACGCAAGCGAAGGACTTCTTCGAGGGGCCCTTCATGATCGAACGCAACGGCGTCTACTACCTCACCTACTCCTCCGGCTCCTGCCACGACGCCAGCTATCGCGTCCAATATGCGGTCAGCGACCGGCCCGACGGCGAGTTCAGCATGGGGCCGAACAATCCGATCCTGGCCACCTCCCCCGACGGCAAGGTCCATGGACCGGGCCATCACTCGATCCTCCAACGCGGCGACGACTACTTCATCGTCTACCACCGCCACGACCTCCCCGTCACCCCCAACGGCATGCACCGCCAAACCTGCGCGGACCGGCTGGTCTTCGAACGCGACGGAGTCATCCGGAAGGTCGAGCCCACCCACGCCGGCGTTGGCTCCCTGGGGCCGAACGCGCGTTCGGCCAACCTCGCCCGGGCTTGCCCCGTCACCGCCTCCTCCTTCTATCGCGACACCCTGCGCCAGCACGACTACACACCGGCCTACGCCGTGGACGACAACAACGCCACCCTCTGGCGGCCCGCCACCGCCGAGCCCGGTCATTGGCTCATGGTGGACCTCGGCCGCCCCCAGCGCGTCCGGCGCACCGAAGTCCAATTCGAATACGCCACCTGGTTCTACCAATACCTCATCGAAACGTCGCCCGACGGCCACACCTGGACGACCTTCGCCGACCGCCGCCACAACACCCGATGGGGCAGCCCCATGGTGGACGACGGCGACACCGAAGCCCGCTTCCTTCGTCTCACCGTGACCGGGACCGAATACCCAGGCCTGTTGGGCGCGGTGTGGAACTTCAAGGCCTACGCCGACGCCCCCGCCGACCCGCTGCTGGCGCTCGCAGACCAGGCCTTCGCCACGTTCATCGCCCCGAAGCAAACGCCCCGCCCCGGAGATCCCCCACCCCCGCCCACCGGAGACGAGAACCCGCCCCACGCTGACCTCCGGCCGAACCTCCTCATCAACCTCGATGTCGCCCCGCTCCCCCTCGGCGCGCCCCTCGGCGCCTGGACCAATCGAGGCCTCCTCGGTGGCGAATTCGCCAGCCGCGACGCGCAACCCGTCGTGGGGATGGCCGCCGGGCGCAAGGCGGTCCGGTTCTCCGGCCGAGAACTGCTGACGGCCTCGTTCCCAGCCCCGCGCGCGCTGGCCGGCAACAGCTCCTACACCGTGGCCGCCTGGGTCAACAACCCGGAAGTCGGCGAGAGCGAGTGCCTCCTGAGCTGGGCCGGACGCGGCGGGCCCGACGCCACCACGGCCCAGTTTGGCTATGGCACCCACCCCGAATTCGGCGCGGTGGGCCATTGGGGCTTCGCCGACCTCGGCTTCCGCGGGGGCGCACCCAAGGCCGGCCATTGGCATCATCTCGCCGTCGTCTTCGACGGCGTGCTCGAACGCCTCTACCTCAACGGCCAACTCAACCACGCCGAAGCTAAAATGCTCATGATGCACGAGGGCCGGCCCGTCTACGTCGGCGCCTCCGAGCCAGGCACGGAGCCTTTCGACGGCTATCTCGCATCGCTGCGAGTCTATGACGGCGCCCTCAGCGCGGCGGAGGTGAAGGACCTGGCCGCCGACGAACCCTCGGCCGACGTCCTCGTCCATCTCGATGCGGCCAAGCTCGATTACGGGCCGCTGTCGTCCTGGGCGAACCACGGCTCGCTAGGCGGCGCCTTTGCCGCCGGCGGCCACACGCCCGCCGTCGAAGTCGTCCACGGCCGCATCGCCGTGCGCTTCGCCCCAGGCCAATCGCTCGAACTCCGGCCCGACGCCGACGTGCCGCTGGCCGATTTCACCCTCCTGGCCACCGTGGCGAATCCGACCCCCACCGCCAGCCCATGCCTGGTCGAGATGGAAAGCGCCGACGGCCGCCGTTCCCATCTGCTCTCCGCCCCCCCCGCCGGCGCGTGGCGGGAGGTCGCCCTGCTCTATCGCGACGGACAGGGCGCGCTCTTCCTGGACGGCCAGCGGAGCCCCCATCCCGCCCCCCAAGGCCCGGGCAGCGTCCACGTCATCCGCCTCGGCGGCACCCTGCCCTTCGACGGCGCCCTCGGCCGGCTGCAACTCTTCCGGCGCGCGCTCTCCGACCAGGAAATCCTCCAACTCGCCGCCCTGGCCAAGCAGGAACGAAAAACGCCTTCGCCCAACCCGGCCGCTTTCGCCCAAGCCCCCGTGGCGCTCCGCTCCACTTCCATCGCCATGACCGCTCAGCCCGGCCAGGCCGAAGCGGGCAGCCTCGAATACCGCTTCGCCGAAACCACCGGCCAGCCCGGCGCCCGCTCCAGCGGCTGGATTCGCCAGCCGTTCTTCCTCAACGACGGCCTCCAACCCGGCGCCCGCTACGCCTACTCCGTCCAAATGCGCGATGCCCTCGGCAATGTCACCGCCGCCTCCGCCCCAGCCGCGACGACCACCGACCCAACGCAATTCCAGGAGCGTGCCGACACGTTCGACACCGCCCGCGACTTCCTCGCTGAAGGCCCCGCCGGCACCCTGTGGAACGGACCGCTCGGCCCGGCGGACAACAGCAACCCGGAAATCATCGCCACCCAGAACGGCGTCCTCCGCCTGCAATCCAAAGGCACCGTCTGGGACGGCGGCCAACCCCGGGGTGCGTTCCTGTTCACGCTCGTGCCCGGCGACTTCGTCGCCGAAACCACCGTCGCCGACTACGCGGGCCTGGCTGACCGCAAAGTCCCCGGCAACAACGATGGCGGCTTGATGGTGCGCGTGCCTCAGACCGAGGGACACCGCGAGCGCCTGCTCCAGCTCAACTTCTTCCCCATCTGGAACCAGGGCAACATGGTCACCGTCCTCGATGGCGGCCGCACCCAGACAGGCAATGGCCTCGCCTGGAACGCGCACCGCCACCTCCAGATCATCCGCCAGGGCGGCCTGTTCTACTTCCGCACCAGCGCGGACGGCCAGCGCTGGCACGACATGCCCGGCTCGCCCGTCGCCCGCCACGACCTGGCCGGCCTCCCCCTCCAAGTCGGCCTCTACCACGCCAGCTACGGAGGCGACCGCAGCTTCGTCACCTTCAGCGAGTTCCGGTTGACGACGCGCCCCTGAAACCAGCCTCCCACACGCGGAACCACTCCCTCGCCCCCTCCGCGCTCGCCCTGCCGTGAAACGGTCAGGTCACGGGACAGGTCCGCTGCGAGGGCCTCGGCCGCACCCACCACGGCCAGGCCCACCTCGGGGCCGGCCCTTCATCGGGGCCGACCGCACCGCAGCCCCCTGGCCAGCCGCCCCCTCAGAGCCGCCGCAAGTGAAACCCGCCATCCACGTTGATCACCTCGCCCGTGCTGAAGGGCAGAAGATCCTGCGCGATGGCGGCCACCGCCCCCCCCACGTCCTCCGGAGTCCCCCAGCGGGCGATCGGCGTCAAACCCGCTCCGATCAACGCGTCATACTTCGCCTTCACCGGCCCCGTCATGTCCGTCTCGATAATGCCCGGCCGGATCTCGTAGACCCGAATCCCATGCTCGGCCAGGCGCGCGGCGAACAACGGGGTGAGCATCGAGAGCGCCGCCTTTGACACGCAATAGTCGCCCCGATTCACCGAGGCCGTGTAGGCCGACACACTCGAAATCGTCACGATCTTCGGTCGGTAATCGCCCTCGCGACCGCCCGGCGACGCCTCCCCCACCTGCTCGATCATCCACCGCGCCGCCTGCTGGGTCAGGAAATACGGCCCCTTCACGTTGATGGCGATCAACCGGTCGAAACTCTCCTCGGTCGCCTCCAGCAAATCCGCCCGCACCTCCGGAGCCACCCCGGCGTTGTTTACCAACAGGTCCAAGCGCCCGAACGTCCGCCGCGCGAACCCGAGGAGGTTCGCCCGATCCGCCCCCACCGCAATGTCCGCCCGGCAAGGCTCCGCCCGGATGGCATGCCCCGCCTCCCGGGCCGCGGCGATGGCGTCTCCCGCCGTGCGGGACGCGGCCACCTCGTTGCCCGCATAGTTTATGACCACGTCGTAGCCCAAACGCGCCAATGCCAGCGCGATCCCCCGCCCAATCCCCCGCGACGCGCCCGTCACCAGTGCCACCGGGTTCATCGTATGCTGTAGCAGTAAAGGGTTTCCTGGTGCCGCAAATAAAGGCGCCCCTCGAGGATCACGGGATGCGTCCAGACATCGTTCTGTCTCTCCTGCGCCAGTTGGAATCGCCCCATCACCTCGAACCCATCAATCCCAGGCTTAAGCAACGCCACCTCGCCGTTCTCCGACATGCAGTAGAGTCGCCCGTCCGCCCAGGTCACCGCGCCCTTGACCAACGTGCTCAGCTCGTAACGAACCTGGCCCGTGCGGGCATCGAGGGCGGCCCATCCGCGCCGGGGCCGGTACCAACCGCCGTAGAGCGCGTCCCCCACCGCCACCACCCCGCCCTGGCAGGTGTCGAGCGTGGTCTGCCACACCCTCTCCACATCGCTGCCCGTCTCGTTCAACCGATACAACGCCGCGTCCTTCGTGTCCGGCGCGGTCACGAAGATCGCGTTCCCGACCAGCACGGGCGTCGCTGCGATCACCGAATACCGCGTCACCAACGGCCGCGTCCAAAGCAGCCGTCCCGTCTCCGCGTCCACCCCGAAGACGTGTCGCAGCGAGCACCCGACCAATAAACGCCGCTCTCCCGCCCGCACGAGGATCGGCGACGCATAACTGGCACTGTCCACCGTGCCCTCGCCCTCCGCCACCCGCTGGTGCGACGGTCCCGTCCCTGCCCCCAGCCGCAGCGGTTCGCTGGCCCACACCGTCGCTCCCGTCGACGGATCCACCGCCGCCATCAGCGCCTCCGTCCCTCCCACCGTCACGTAGATCCGGTCCGGCTCGGCAATCACCCCTTCACTCAGCGCCCACGTGATGTTCCGCCCGCCGAAACGCTCGAACAGCGACACTGCCCACAACTCGCGCCCGGTCGCAGCCTCGAAGGCCGCCAAGCGCCCATGCGCGTTCAGATGAAACAGCCGCCCGCCCAGGACCGCCCCGCTCGCCCGCGCTCCCGGGTACGGGTTCTTCCAGGAAGCCCCATGAACCGCCTCCCACAAGGGTTGGCCCTCCAAATCGAGCGTGAAGAGCCGCAGTTCCTCCCCAACATCCCCGCCCAGGTGAATCCGCCCCCCGGCAATCACGGGCGCTGAATACCCCCGCCCTACCCCCACGCGCTTCCAGAGCAGCCGCGGACCCCCTTCCGGCCACGCTCCCAACAACCCCGTCTCGTCGCTCTTCCCGTCCCGCCGCGGCCCACGCCACTGGGGCCAACCCGGCTCCGGCGATGCGATCAACTCCACCCTCGATAGCGGCTCGCGGAGGGCGGCCGGGGCCTGGGAAAGTGCGGGTTGAATCGACTGGCCCCCGGCCTCAGCGGCCCCTCCCACCCCTCCCCAAAACCCGCCCCCCACCCACGCCGCCCACCAACAAAGTCTCAAGCATTCCCAAATACGCATGCGCGCCGAACGTCGCCGCATCCCGCCCTCCCGTCAACCGCTCGCCGCTCGCCGCTCACCGCCGGCACTTGGCCAGCGTCGCCAGCGCATACCCCGTCCCATACTGCCGGTGGTAATTGTAAAGCGGGTAGTCCCACCAGGATCCGTCCTTCTCCTGCAACTCGATCAGCAGCACGGCCAACGCCCCCTTGAACTTGTTCCCCGCCTCCGGCGGCAGCATCTCCGCCGCCAGCGCCGCATAGTAATGCCCGAAATAGAAGAAATACCCCGCCACCTGGAACCACGATTCGTGCGGCACCGGCCGCTTCCGCCCGATCGACAACCATCCGTTCCGGTCCAGCAACCGCTGCAACCATTCCGCCAACACCCGGTCCGTAATCGTCTCATCCCCCCACAACCGCAACGCCACGTTGCAGGCCTGCGACCGGCCCAGACTCCCCGCCGCCCGGTTAATCTCGCGCATCGGCCGCCACTTCAAATACTCGCCATACAAATACGTGTTGTCGCTCTTCCGCTGCCGCTGGATCGAATCCACCGCCCGCTTCAACACGCCGTCTGGCGGCGGCATCCCAATCTCCTTCGCCGCCCGAAACGCGACGAGCGCTGCCGCCGTCACGAAACTGGTCGAGTCCGTGGCCGGCCGCTGCGCACCCGCGTTGAAATCGTAATACCCCCAACCCCCATCGACGGACTCATACCGCCGCAACCGGTCATACTGGATGCGCACGACTTCCTCGATCTGCCGACGCCGCTCCTCGCTCTGCCCCACCCGCCGATGCATCCGCGCCAATGCCTCGATCCCGTAGGCGTGCCCCCACACGTTGTAAATCGCCACCGCGTCCGCCCGCCGCAGCTCCGGCAACCGCGTCAGCATCCAATCCTCTCCCCGTCCCAACGCCTCCCTTACCTTCGCGTCCTTCTCCACCCACCCGCTCTCGATCAACCCCGAAACACAGAGGGCCGTCGTCCCCGCCCGAAACGCATGATGCGCCCCCGGCACCGGCGCGAAGATGTTCAGATCCTTCGTGTTGTGCGCGGTCCCCCACGAGCCGTCCTGGTTCTGATCCGCCAACAGGAACTCCACCCCGCGCCGAATCGCCTGCTCCACGGCCTCCGCGGACGCCTCCACCGGCCCGCCAACCGCCTCGTCCGCGGCGCGGAGCCCGCACGCACCGGACGTCAGCCCCGCCACCAGCACCCAGACCCCCCACCCGTGCCGCCCCCACCTTCCCCGCCAGAATTCACCCATAGGTCACGCCCTTAGGGTCTCTTGAGCAGGATCTTCTCGCCCTCGGACAGCCCCTCCACCACTTCCGTGGACGTGTCATCGGAAGCGCCCGTCCGCACCACTCGCCGTTCCGGAATCGCCCCCTCCTTGACCACCCACACCACTTTGTCCGTCCCGTCGGTCCCCACGGCGTCGTTCGGCACCGTCAGTGCCTTGGCCCGCTGGCCGTCGCCCAACTGGACCTTGCACGTCATGCCCGGCACCACGCGCACCCCGCCCTTGGATTCGAACGATAGCACCGCCTCGAACCCCCCCGTCGGCAAGGGGAACGCACCCACCTCCTCGACCCGCACCGGCAAGGACTGCTCCGCTTGCGCGGTCGGGGCCGCCGAACCCCGCATCCCCTCCGAAACCTTGGCCACCTCCGCCTCCGGCACCACCGCCTTGATCCGGATCCGATCCGGATTCACCACCGTCATGAACACCTCGTTGGGCGCCAGCTTCCCGCCCGGCGCCAGCTTCGGCAAGACCGCCCCCGCCGTCGCCCAACGCCCATTCACGCAGGCCCCGTAGTAAACCACCCCATCGATCGGCGCCCGCACCTGCATCGCCTCCAAATCCGCCTTCAAATCCTCGATCCGCTTGTCCGCCTTCCGCCGCTCCCGCTGCATCTTCTCCGTGTCCAATTGCTTCTTGGCCAGCGCCCGGGGCAGGGTCTGGTCAGCGAGCGCCGCCGCAATGTCCTGATCGCGTTTCGCATTGCGCTGATTCTCCGCCTCCCGAGGCAGGAGCGTCTCCAACTCGCGGCCCGAGCTGATCCGCGCGTTCTCCAGGCTGAACTGCGCCCGCTCCACCTCGAACCGCTGCCGCTTCAGGACAATCTCCTCCGTCTCCTCCGTCAGATCGTCCGCCTTATACATCTGCTCCAACTGCTTCAACTCCTCCATCTGGTTGGCCAGGTAGTTTTCGCTGGACTTCAGGTTGAAGCGGGCCGATTTCTCCCGCTGCTCCTTCCCCGTCATCTCGAAGTGGCTCAAATCTTCCGTCGCCGTCCGCTGGGCGCGGCGCGCCGCCTCCAACCGCAGCGGCGTCGTCACCCGCAGATTCTCCAACTCGGCCTGCGCCAACTCCAACGCCACCATCCCGCCCGGCCGATCCTCCTCCAAGTCCGCCAACTGCTCCCTCAACTTCTCCGCGTCACACTGCACCACCACCTCCCCGCGGCGCACCCGCGTCCCCGGCGCCGCCACCTCCACCACCGTCCAGTCCATCCACGCCTTCGGCGATAACCGCAGCGGCCGCATCTCCGCCGACTCGAACACCGCGTCGAACTGCGCTTTCGGCTTCAAACCCGACCGACTGACCGTGTGGGTCGGCCCCGGCGGAGGAGGAGGAGGGGGCGGCGGTGCGGGAACCGGCGCCGGCGGCGCCACCGCCGGAGGCGGCGCCGCCGCCGTCTTCGGCGAAGCCGAGGAGCAACCCACCAACACCAATCCCACTACCGCCAACCCGCCGCTCGCCAACCAGGATGAGGTCTTCATGAAAAGGAATGAGTAAATCTCGAGACGTGTCGCATCCGCACCGGACCCGAATGCACGCGGTTGTAAAACAGCCCCTCCCAAGACACAAGACCGGATTCGCCCGCCCCCAGCACTTCTTTCCTGAAACTCGCGCCCCGCCACCTGGGTTGTCCTCTCGAGCGGGACGATCGTCCCCCACCAGTCAAATACTGCAACCTCCAGATCCCTATGAAAACAGCCCCCCGGAACGCGATCACGCTGGCCCTCCTCCTCGCCCTCACCGGCCCCCTCCTGGCCGCCGACTCCACCCCGGCCGGACGCATCGACTTCGGCCCCATCCCCGCAGCGGAAGGCGCCGAGTTCGTCGAAGTCAACATCCGCCAAAACCTCATCAGCATGGTCGCGCGCCTCGCCGAAAAAGAAGAACCCGAGGTCGCCAACATGATCCGCGGCATCCAGCAAATCCGCGTCAACGTCCTCGGCCTCACCGACGCCAACCGGGCCGAGGTCGAACAGCGGGTCAAAACCGTCCGCTCCCAACTCGACGCCGCCGGCTGGGAACGCATCGTCACCGCCAAACAGGAAAAGGCCGATGTCGGCGTCTTCGTCAAAACCCGCGGCGACGAAGCCATCGAAGGCGTCGTCGTCACCATCATCAACGACAACCGCCAAGCCGTCCTGGTCAACGTCGTCGGCGACTTCAAACCCGAGAAACTCGCCCTCATCGGCGAGCGGTTCAATGTCCAGCCGCTTAAGGAACTCGGCCTCGAACCCCACCCCAAACACTAACGAGAGAATCCACCGAACCAAGGATTCGCACCATGGGCCTCTGAACCGAAGCGATTCCCCCTCTCCCCAGCCCAGGCCAGCGAGGCGTTTGCTCAGGTTGGGGAGAGGGCAGCAAGGGAGAGGGGAAAGGTCAACGGTTCAAGGGTTCAATACGGCGACGTTTCGTTGCGGAAATTCTCCCCACCACCTTCCGGGATTGACCGGACCACCTATCGCGCCTCCCCTATGCAAGCCACCGCCCTCCCCCTCCCGCCCGTCATCCGACGCCCCGCCTCCCCCCGGAGCCACTACCTGGCCTGGTCCCTCCTGATCCTCCTGCCGCTCCTGGTTGGGGCCTACCTCCTGGTCAATGTCCTCAGCTACTTCCGACTCGGCCGCGATGCCCGCGCCCTCCGCAACGCCGCCCTGCAAGTCGTGCCTCCAGGCACCCCGCTGCGCATGGAGTTCGCCGTCGGCCCCGGCACCCTCGCCCTCGCCCGGCTCGGAACCGCCTTCGTCGACCTCGACCCCGACGCCCGCTCCGCCCTCGATGTCCTCCGCAGCGCCGAAGTCGGCGTCTATCGCCTCGAATCCGGCGGCCTCCGCGGCCACCCGGCCACCCTCCTCAACCAAACCGACCGCGCCATGGCGGCCCGCGGCTGGGAACGCCTCGCCGGCGTCATCCACGACCAGAAGGTCGTCGCCGTCTACCTGCCCGAAGACCTCGGCCATCGCAACCGTCTCCGCCTCTGTGTCCTCACCCTCACCGAACAAGACATGGTCATCGCGGGCGCCACCGGCCACGCCCAACCCCTCCTCGACCTCGCCCAACGCCACCTCCCCGCCACCCTCCCCCGCCCGTCGCCCCTCCCCTAACTCCGATGTTGCACAGGCAGCATGCCCCCCTCTCCCTTTCTCCCTCTCCCCAACCCCTCTGAACTGCTCCGCCGCAAGGGGTCGGGGTGATGTCAGGGGTGAGGGGGACGGTCGGGTCGACCGACGGACCGTGGCGGTTTCGAAGCGCGTGCGAGGGATGCGAACTCACTCCCGCGCCCAGCCCGCCCCTCACGACTTGATGTCCCGCACCTGAAACGCTGCCATGCCCACCACCAAAAACGTCAGGTTGAACCCCGCCAAAATGCTGATCGACTCCCCCACCCGCGCCCACGGAATGCGCTCGGCAAACATGAACTGCCACAGGTTCAGGTGATACGTGAAAAACCAGTGCCGGAACTCCTCAAAATAGGGGATCTGCTGCAGCACGAAATTCACAAAGATGAACGACAACGCCAGAATCGTCGCCGCCGCCGGCTTGATGTTGAAACACGAGAACATGAACGCACACCCCATCATCGAAGCCGCCACCACCACCAGCATCCCGTGCCCCGCCGCGTAACGCGCCAATCCCGCTCCCGCCTCGAACACACTGAAAATCCCCTGCTCCGGCATCCATACGAACAAACCCGTCCAGGGAAACCAGACCCGCGCAAACAGGATCCCCAGCACGCCTAACGACCCCACCAGCAGAACCGAAAAAATCACCCCGGCGACCCATTTCACCCCCAACAGCCGAACCCGCGAAATCGGCCGCGAGAGGATCATGCGCAGCGTCCCGTCCTCGGCCTCCTTGGCCACCAGATCCCCGCCCACCAGCGTCACGTAGAGCGGCAAGAGGAACACGGCGATCAATACCAGCATGATCGTCGCGATGGATAACGCCGAAATAAACTGCTCCGCCAGGTAGCCATTCCCCTCCAACAACCGCTCCATCGGCCGCGACGCCCGCGTGAACCGGAACAGCACGCTCACCAGGTTCTGGGTCAACAGAAACGCCGCGAACCCGATATACGTCCGCTTCTTCCCGAAGAGCTTCCACAACTCGTTGCGCAATTGCCGCCAGAACATGATGGTTCCTTACCCTCCTGGACGACGCATCAACCCCAGGTAAAACCCCTCCAGCGTCTGCTCCTCCACCGCGATCTCATAAACCGACATCCCCTGCCCCACCAGAAACGCCACCACCCGGTCCGTCCCCACCCCCGCCGCCAATGCAATCAGCCGCCCATCCCGCGCCTCCTCGATCATCCCCGCCTCCCGCAACGCCCCCGTCGCCCTCGCAAAATCCCCCACCCGCAGCCGAACCCAACCCCGGGCCCGCTTGACCTCCGCCAGCGTCCCGTCAAACACCTTGCGCCCCCGATTCATCACCGCAATCCGCGTGCATAACTGCTCCACCTCAGTCAGCAAATGCGACGACAACACAATCGTCATCCCCAACTCCCGATGCAGCCGGAGGATCGTGTGCCGAATCTCGTGGATGCCCTCCGGATCCAAACCGTCCCCCGGCTCATCCAGGATGAGCAACTCCGGCTGCGGCAACAGCGCCTGCGCCAACGCCAACCGCGCTCGCATCCCGTGCGAATAGGTCCTCACCACCGACCCCTCCCGCCCACGCAACCCCACCCACTCGATCACCTCCCGCAACCGCTGCGCCGAGGTCGGCGCCGTGTAATGCGACAGGATCTCCAGGTTCCGCCAACCACTCAGGTAATCGTAGAACACCGGCGTCTCGAAGATCGCCCCCACCCGCTGCAGCGCCACCTGCCGATCCCGCGTCACGTCGTGCCCCAGCACCTCCACCTCCCCGGCCGTCGGCCACACCTGCCCCAACAGCATCCCGATCGTCGTGCTCTTGCCCGCCCCGTTGTGTCCCAATAACCCGCAAATCTCCCCCCGCGACACCTCCAAATCCAACCCGTCCACCGCCAACCGCCCCCCAAACCGCTTCGTCAACCCGCGCAACCGAATCATGGCCTCCCACCCCCCTCCAAAATCAGCAGGTTCTTAATGTGCCCGTCCGCATACAAGTAGTTCACCCCCTTCTTCTCCCCCCGCGCCCGATGGACGGCCTCCTTGTCGCACGCCACCGGAAGCTGATGCGCACCAAGGTCCAGCCCCAGCACCCGCAAATGCTCCGCATCCTGGCCGTTCAGCAAGCTGTTCCACGCATAACTCGAGCCCGTCCGCTCATACAACCCTGCCCGGTCCGACGCACACCGCAGCACCCGCATATCCCCCAGGTGGTTCGATAACACCACGTCCATCGTCGGCGGTCGGTTGCTCGGACCCTCTCCCCCCACATTCGTCGAAATCGTCTGGTCATACATCACCGGCATCCGATTCCCATGCTCCTCCACATAAAGCTGCAGGGCGATCCCGATCTGCCGCAAATGCCCCAGGCACACCGTGGACCGCCCCGCCTCCTTCGCCCGCCCCAGCGCCGGCAGCAGCAACCCCGCCAGCACACCCACCACCGCCATCACCACCAATAACTCGATCAGCGTAAACGCAATCCCCGCCCCGGGCATACCCTGCCCCACCCCCAAGCCCCGGCCCTCTGTCTCCTCCCTCCTCACCGCTCCGCCCGCAATCGGTAGAATGCCCGCGCCCCCGGCGGGGCCGCGTCGACCAGAATCTGCCGATCCCCTGCGCCCTCGACCGACTCGCCCACGGCATCCCATCCCGTCCAATCTGTGGTCCTCTCCAGCGTATAACGCCAACTTGGCGTCCCCGCAAACGTCACCGTGTAATGCCCCTCCGACCACGTCCCTCCAAACGCCATGCTCGGCGCGTCCGGCCCCGTCACCACCACATTGTCCACCCACCCCCGGGCCCGCACCGACCCGGCGAACATCGGATCCTGCCCCGCATCGCTGTAGCTCATGATCGCCACATGATCCACCCCCACATCGGTGAAATCCTCGCCCAACACCGCATCCTGCACCGGACCAAATGCCTCCCCATCCTCGGTCATCGTCGTGCTCAAGCTCCTGGTCGCGGCCCGGTAGACCATCTTCACGCGATAAAGACGCCCCGGCGCCAACTCGAGCGGAAACGTAAAGCCCGAGGCGAACTGTCCATTCGTCGAGATCATCGTGGGCGCCACCGTCGCCCCAAATCCGGAGTCGGGAAAGTAATCGAACTCGACCAGGTTCGGGGAGTCCATCCCCGTCCCGCGCAGGAAACCGGGCCGCGTCGCCTCCGCCCAATTCAGCCAACCCACCGCGATCTGAAAGGTGTAGGGCTTTCCCTCGGTCGTCCCCACCTCGATCGACTCCAGCCTCAAATCGAACTCCAACCCGAAGTCGTCCGCCTTGCTCACCGTCAGCCCCAGCGGCTTGGCCAAATAACTGTTCGGCCGCGCCGAGTCCCACGTCACCTCCACCGCCCCCGCCTCCCCATCCCAACGAAACAACGACCCGTCCCCGTGCGTCACCCAACCGTCCTCCCTCGGATCCGCCCCAAACGCCTCCGTCCACCCCGCCCCCTCCACGGGACCCGCCCTCCCCATCGCCAACGCCACCACCACCGCTCCCAACCACTGACCCGTGTGTCCCATCATACCAGCCTGACCTTTCGTGCTGGCCGCCCAACGACGGCCCGTTTGTCTCACGGAGACCAGGCAGGAGGGAGAACCTCGTGCCCGCCGCACCGCACGCGGGCCGGCGGCTTGCCCTCCGCCGCCCCACCGCGCCCAACCCGGTCAGGCCATAGCCCTCCGCTCCAACAAAACGGGAATCAAGGCTTCCAACGTCCTCCGCGCCGCCCCAGCGGCCACGGGCTGGCCTCATCCTTCTCTATGTCGGAGAAGTGACCCCGCTCGCGCGGGATCGGACGAGTTCGGCCGAGGCGGTCTCCTGACTCCGGATCTCAATCCTCGCTCCCGCCTTCCCGGCTTCCACGAAACCAGTGGCTCTGGGAGTCTGTAACCCGATACAGTGGCGCAACCGTCCCCGATTCTCACAGGGTTCCCGGTCCGCGGCCGAATCACTCAGGCCCCAAGACGTCCGCCGCCCAAGGCCCGTTCCAAAGAACGTCCACCCCTTCTAAACCAACCCGCCCCGTTGCCAAGCACAATCCCAGCAATTCTCATCTCGAACCTCGGACGGCCCCTCACCCAGCCTCCGGCCACCCTCTATTCAAAATGAGAATTGCCGCGCCCCAGGCCAGCGGTTTCGCAGGGTGAGAGGGGCAAGTTGTAGGAAGTGACCGTCCGGCA
>CAZVRY010000038.1:0-35993 GCA_964629545.1 uncultured Verrucomicrobiota bacterium
CCCCGGGGGTGGGGGTTTTTGGGGGCGCGGCGCTGGGGGGGGGGGGGGGCGGGGGGGCCGGGGGGGGGGGCCCCGGGCGGGGGGGGGGGGGGGGGTGCGCCGAGGCTGAGCAACCTGCGCTGGCGCCAGGTGGGGCCGGATCTTATGCTCACGGCGGATGTGGTGGGGCCCTCGGGGCGGGGGGGTGTGGGATGACATTTTATGTTTACAGGCATCGTTGAGGAAACAGGCACGGTGCACAGCGTGCGCCGGTTGGAGTCGTCCATCCGCTTGGTCGTGCGGCCAGGGATTTGCGGGACCGGGGTAGAGGTGGGCGACAGCGTGGCGGTGAACGGGTGCTGTTTGACCGTGGTCGAGGTGGCGGGGCGGGGGCGGCGGCGGGATTTGCATTTCGATTTGCTGCTCGAGACCTGGGAGCGGACCAACCTGAAGGCGGTGCAACCGGGATCCTTGGTGAACCTGGAGCGCTCTTTGGCGGTGGGAGACCGGATCGGAGGGCATTTCGTGTCGGGCCACATCGATGGCACGGGGCGGATCACGCGGTGGGAGCGGGCCGGGCAGGATCACGTGTTGGAGGTGAGCGCTCCCGCGGAGGTGATGCGCTACGTGGTGTTCAAGGGATCGATCGCGGTGGATGGGATTAGCCTGACGGTGGCGGGGGTGCAGCGGGGCCGTTTCCGGATCTGGATCATCCCGCACACCTACGAGGTGACGGCGTTGCGGGAGCGGGGAGTGGGGGACGAGGTGAACCTGGAGGCGGACCTCATCGGAAAGTACGTGGGGCAGTTGCTGGAGGCGCGCGGTGTGCAACCGGCCTCCGGGCGCCGGCGGCGGGCGGTCAGCGGCGCTCGATCTGGCGGACGCGCAGCGCGTTGACCTGGCATTCGCGGCCCTCGCTGTCCTGGAACACGTAGACCCCACGCTCGTTGAGTTGCGGCTTGGTGCGGGTGTAGAGGACGTCGCTGTTGGACAGGGTCACCGCGTAGCGCTGGGCGCAGCCCTGGGTGGCGAGGAGGGTCAGGAGGAGGAGGACGGAGGCGAGGGTGCGGGGGGAGGGCAGGGGGAGGGGGCCTGCAGGTTCCCAACGGGGAGCGGAGGGTGGGGGGCGGTTCATAGGTGGCGTGGGGGAGGATAGTGGGGAACTGGCCGGCGATGGCAAGGATTTGTCGGCGAGAGATTTGTCGGCGGCGGCCTGGCTCCGGCGCGGCGGGCAGACCTCCCGCAACCTCGGTGGATCGGGGGTGCTGCAGCGAGGGGATGGGGCCCTGTGCGCCAAACACAACGGTTCGACGACCATGCCCCGCCAAGGTGACCGAGAATGTGCGCAGTTCGCGTGTTTCGTGACGCGTCATCCGTGCTGGGGTCTCTTCCTCTGCGCCTCCGCGCCTCTGTGGGAGCCAGAACAAGCCGGTGGTTATGATGCGGTGGCGGAGGAGCCTGTGTGCAGGGAGCCAGGACCGGGGGGATGTCCGGTGGCGGGTGGGGTTCCCACAGAGGCGCAGAGGCACAGAGGGGGGCGGGGGGGGCCGGTTTCTGGGCGTGGCTCGGCCTGGGGCCGGTTTGAGGGTTGACGTGGTGAGGTGACGGGTTTTGAGTTTCGCACATGGCAACGTCGAACCAGGCGTGCGAGCTAACGCCGGACGAGCGCGCCCGGCGTGGATTTGGGCGCTTGGTCCGGCGTAGCTCCACTTACCGTTCGACCATGCCCCGCCAAGGTGGTCGAGCATGTGCGCAGTTGGCGTGTTTCGTGGCGCGTCATCCGTGCTGGGGTCTCGTCCTCTGCGCCTCCGCGCCTCTGTGGGAGCCAAGACAAGCCGCTGGTTGTGATGCGGTCGCGGCGGAGCCAGTGGGAAGGAAGCCACGCCCGGGTGGGTGTCCGGCAGGTGGGGTTCCCACAGAGGCGCAGAGGCGCAGAGGGGGCGGCGGGGACCGGTTTCTGGCCACGGTCCGGTCTGCAGGCGGTTTGAAGGTTGACGTGGTTTGGTCACGGGTTTTGAGTTCCGCACATGGCAACGTCGAACCAGGCGTGCGAGGGAACGGCGGATGAGCGCGCCGTTTCCAGTCTGAGGCGCAGGGTCCGCCGTCCCTCCACTTGGCGTTCGGCGACGTCCGCCCGCCGCGCGTTATGACAGCAATGAAAACACAAAGGAACAAAATGACCACACGACTCATCATCGCAGCGTTTGCGCTCGCTTTTGGATTCAACTATTTGCAAGCAGCGGATATCGTTCTGAGCATCCAGAGCCAAGCCGACCAGACGAAGACGATTTCTTGGAACAGCGAGCCTGGCGCTCTCTATCGCATTGAGTCCGCCGAGAGTGTCTCTCCTCAACCGCAGGACTTTCCGAACCGCTGGACCGTTCGCGAAGTTGAACTCCCGTCGCAGGGCGCTTCGACGGTGTGGATGGACGTTGGAGACGCAGGCTGGATTCCGCGGCTATTCCATCCTCGGTTAAACACGCAGCGTTTCTACCAGGTCATCAAGGTCGGCGAGGCAACGCTCGCCGCGCCCACCGTCACGGTCGAGGTTCTACAAAACGGCACTGTCGTTCCGCCTGGTAGTGCGATTCGCGGTGACCTCGAAATCAGATGGACAGTGGACTTGGGCGCAAGCGGTGACCTGTTGTCCGACGTGCTGGTGTTCGTTGATGGGCAGGTGATGACGCGGGGAACGACGCTGACCGGCTCACGCTTTATCAACACGACGGAATGGCCAAACGGAGAGCATCTCATCTGGGCTTCGGCCAAAGCGTTTGAGTCTGCCGACACCACCAGCGATGACGACAATCAGTCCGTTTCGTCGGGAGTCGGCGTGGGAGTGTCGAGCGTGACGACAGTCACGTTCGACAACTACATCTCGAAATTCTTCGTTGCCACGCCATACTTTGATCCCGCCGTCCAAGGCGTTCAGGAAATCGTTGCGGAGTTCAAGGAAGATTCCTTCTGGCAGTGCTTCGTGGTCACCGGCAGCGGCAGTCCAGTCGTCGGGTATCAAGGCCAAGGAACGAGTTTGTATGTAGCTTGGGACGGAACAGATGGCGCAGGCAACGAGGTTCCCGATGGGGTCTATGACTACCTGATTGAAGCGCACCCGCCGCGCTCGGTCCGTTTGGCGGCGGAGCCGCCATGGCGATGGCTGCCGAATCTCCGCCAACGGCGGGCGATGGAGAACAACTCGCGCAGCCCACTCGGGATTTGCGGCCTTCTCCCGCCGTATTGGCCGAGCGAGCAGAGAGGCTGAGAAAGTCCGGGACTGCAGCAACAGATGTGTTCTTTCCGCCTCGTCAAAAGTCAGTCCTTCTCGCCGACAGGAATCCGGGGCCACTAAAAGCCAAACCTGCGGCGCAAGCCGTCTCAGATGAACCAGCGTATCTGCAAATCATCCCACCGCCTTTGCGCAGGAACGTTGCGTTCGTTTTGTCGGTCAGTAATGCGTTTGCCCAAGCGGAAATAACGCGACGCGCGCATTTGGAAGCGCGGGCCGCGTTAGCCGTTCAACAAGCGGCAATGGGCGAAGCTGAGGCTGATGGTCCTGCCCCAGCGCCGGATCCCGGGCAAACGACGGGTGGGCCGAATCGCATTCCAGGCACGCCATTCAAAGGTTTCATCGGAGCGGTCGGCACTGGGTATCAAGGGCACCACCCCTCTTGGCAAGACATCGGGTTCTTTTCCATGCCGAGCGGCACATCCGGGCACACATCACGAAAGGCACCCTACGGGAAACTCAGAAACGCCGGCGCCATCGCCAACGGTTTTGCTGGTGCGCTCACCTCCGGTGGATGGCGGCGGGCATTCGACTGCGCGGACGACGGCTTCAAATGGTGGCACTTGTCGGGCTGCTACACAGGCGACTGTGACCGCGAACATAACCCGCCTGTGCTTTTCGGCGGGTCATTCGGGCGAGGCTGCCATTTCGGCCTGCTGGTTGGACACATGATTGCCGTGGATAACTCTCCATTCGCCGCATCGCACTCCTACTACCCGTTCTGGAACCCGCCTCCGCCCGTGCCCGGCGGGATGCCGCGCAGCTATGACTGGATTGCGCTTCCAGAAATGGACTTTGGGCAGAGCGTGTCCATTCTTGGCGGCAACCCGCCACTGCTGTGGATGGGCTTGTACGGCTGCAACAGTCTTCGCATAAACGACGTCAACGACCTCTGGACGAAGTTTCTTCTGCCGTTCCCAGGAAACGTGCGAGTTCTTTTGGGTAGCGACACGGCCGTTTACATCCACCCTGCGATGGGGAGCTCGTTCGGAAACAACGTCACCGGTTCCGGCAATCCCGCGAACGCGATGTCGATTATCGATGCGTGGTACAACGCCGGCGGAGTGGCCCACAGGGCGGCGGCGACAACTCGCAATCCCTTTAAGCGCCCCGGCACAACAAGACTGACTGCAGTCTTTCGCACGTCGGACGGTTTTTCCGATTCCACGTATCCCGACACGATCTACAGCTTCTCGCCGTTCATTGACCCAGACTGGGCGCTCATCGATTGGGAATCGCAGCAGGTTTACCCATGAAGTGGTTCGTTTCAACTTTCTGGACTGTGGGACTGTCGCTTTACGCTTCGTCGTGTCTCGGAGCGAACACCGACGCGACGGATTTCAGCGCGCTGGGAGGCCGTTTCGTGCCTACTCCCGGATTGATTCGCTGCACCGTTCCTGACGCGGCTTTCGCCAAGCTACCTCCTCGAATTAACCAGTGGGCACGCGCGGCGCAGACACCACTGCCGTTGTCGGCGGTGGCGTGGGTGGTGGACCAATGCATCACAAATCCGGCTACCGCTGCGGCGGTCAAGGCGCGTCTCGGCAAGGAACCCGATATTTTGAAGATGGGGCGAACGACCTTGCTTCAAACGGGCAACGTCATGTTGGCGGTGGCACCGGAAGCCGGTGAAATCCGCTACTATCGACGTGACCTTGGAGGTGAGCGGATAACTGAGGCAGACCTGAGAAGTCGCAGGCGAGACTCGCTGGACACGAATAGCTTGAAAGCCGAATTGATGAAGCTGGCCAGGCACCTTGGTTTGAGCCCGGCAGAGTGGGAGATAGACTCCAACGAGCAAGCCCGAATCGTCTTCAGCGACCGGACTCGCTACCCGCCTCCCAATCGGAAGTCGGTTCTTGTCGAACGGTCCGTGATACTCAATAGGAGCATTGACGGACAGACTCTGATTCCCAACCTCTCAGCGCCACAGCCCAGCTTCCACGAGCTGGTCCTTTCCCGGACGTACAGCGGCGACTACAAGGAAGTGCGAGTTCACTGGCCAAGGCTCGAAGCAGCAGGAAAGATGGCCCTGCCATGCAAGTCGAATGCAGACTTGGAAAAGCTGATGCAGAAAGGGCCAGTGTTGTGGGATCAAAACAATCAATGCAATCCATCGGACGCGAAGCAGATTACGATTCGTGACATCCGTTTGGGTTACTTTGAGCCAAAGGACTCGTCACGGCTCATTCCCGTCCTGTTGCTTGACGCCGAAGCCAAGCCGCCAACAGCCGATGACGGGTACATCGTGCTGATTCTGCCTTTCGCCGCGCCGTGATGCGCGCCCGAAGGAAGACGGCAGAGTCTCACCGCTTCGCTCGCGCGAGGCGCTAGGCACCAGCGGCAGCTTGGATGGCTTCGGGGCGATGAGAGTTCAATTGGAAAGCACGCCGAACAAGGTCACTGGAGCGAACAGCCGCCCCGCTTCGCCGTTCGAGGGTCGCGGGCTTCGGCGACGCGCTCTGGTTGTCGAGAGTCACGGGCGTCATCACGGCGGGGCGGCTGTCGCTCAGTTCTGGCGTTCGGTGGTTTGCGCACTTGCCGGATTCGGCGCGTATTGTATGGTTCTCACATGACACAGGCAGTCGCCAGCATCCTCGAGAAAATCGAGCAGCTCTCCGAGCCTGAACGCCGAGAGCTTCGGCAGGCAATCGTCGAGCGAGTTCCGATGACGGAAGACTTGACGGATGACGATTTCGCTACCCTTGCCGCAGCGTCGTTCCGAGCGCTGGACGCAGAGGAGGACAGTCGGTGTGCCTGAGCGGGGCGAAGTCTGGCAGGTGGATTTCGGCATCACCCAGAAGGTCCGACCCGCTCTGGTCATCAGCATACCCTACGCGGACAGCGATCGTGCCCTGATCGGGGTCATCCCGCATACCACCGCCACACGCGGATCGCAGTTCGAGGTTACAGTACGCACGTCGTTTCTCATCGAGGGCGCATTCTTGGTTCAGGGGATTCAGGCTCTACCCCCGAAGTATTTCCTGCGCCGCTTGGGCGTGCTCACTGCCGATCAGCTGCGGCGGGTCGAGACGGCGTTGCTCCGATGGGAGGGTATCGCTTCCGCACCATGAAATCACCGAACAATAAAGGGTGTATTGCTGCGGAGCGCAGCGGAGCCAGCAACTACACCCATGGTTGAACAAGCCGCGGAGGAGAGGGAGGAGCGAGACGGAAGCGGACTATGGCGCTTGTGTTGGAGGCGGGAGGGCGCTGGGGGCGTGGGATGAGACAAGACCTGTAGAGGCGCGAGCTGCGCAGAGACGGTGGCAGGGCGCGGGGGTTCCCAGGGAGGGTAAGGAGGGGACTGCGCCGTAGTGTTTGGACGGGCTGCAGGACCCGATGGGGGAACGTAGAGGGACTGGGAGGGCGGCGGGCGCAGACCGGGGCGCTGGCGTGGCGGCGAGATGGTTGCGGCACGCGTTCATGCGGCTGGAGCAAGAATGGGTCGGGTGGCCGGGAGCGCGGGCGGCGCGCGGGCCGAACTGGGTTGGGGGCGAAGGGAAGGGAGGTGGTGGATGCGGTGGGTCCGACCGCCACAACGCGGGCAGGTTGGAAGCGGTTTGGCCAACGCTGAGGACACCGCCTGAGCCGAGGAGGCCCCCAACGGGGAGAAGGAACTTGGGATTGTGCACGCGGACGAGCTGTCCCTGCGCGTCCAACCCGGCCCCCGGGACCAGGCAGTGGATGTGGGGGTGGAAAAGCAGGCGCTGGTTCCAGGTGTGCAGGACGGCGGTGAAGCCGTTGAGGTGGGCGTGCAAGCCCTTCTCGGCGGCGAGCTGCTCGGCCAGCGCGCCGGACACGGCGCCAAAGAACAGATCGAAAGCCTGCTTGGCCTGCGGGCCCAAGAAGCACTCGCGCAACTGGGCCGGGAGGGTGAAGCTGACCAGGAAGCAGGGCGCGTCGACCCGTTTGGCCAACTCGCGCTCAACCCAGTCGTGCGTGGCTTGACGACCGCATTGCGGGCAGGCCTTGTGATTGCTGGAGTGCCAGGCGAAGTGGACGTGGCCGCACTTCTCGCAGGCAAAGGCCTGCCCGCCCAGAGCCGGGGTGCGGCAATGGGTGATGGCCCAGAGGGCGCGACGCTGGTCAGGGGACAGCGGCGGGGCGGTGTCCAGGAAGGCGGGCAGAAACTGACGCAGCGCTCCGCTGACGGAGGCGCTCACGGGAGCGATCAGGGCGCCAACCGGTTTAGCGAGGCAGTTGGCGACAAAGCTCGTCCATGAGCTTCAAGGCATCCTGGGTGGTCTGGTGGGTCAGGTGCAGGTAGACCATGGTCGAGGTGATCTGCTTGTGGCCGAGCAAGCGCTGGATGGTGTGGAGATGGGCGCCGGCTTCCAGCAGGTGGGTGGCGAAACTGTGGCGCAAGGAATGGACGGAGGCGTCGGGGAGGTTGAGTTGCTTGCGGGCCAGGATGACGAGGCGCTGCAACGAGCTGCAGGGCATGGGGCCGGTGGCCGCGTGCATGCGGGCGGCCAAGGCCTCGGGGGTGTTCTGACCGCGGCCGACGTTGGGGAAGAGCAGCAGGGGGTGACGATGGAAACGCCAGTAGCGGCGCAGGTCCTCATAGAGGGCGGCGGGCAATGGGACCATGCGCCCCTGGTGACCCTTGCTGCAGCGGATGCGCAGTTTGTTCTCGGCCCCGTGGATGTCGTGGATGGTCAGGCCCAGGCATTCGCTCAGACGCAGGCCGCAGGCGTAGATGAGTTTGAGGGGGGTGCGGTAGCGGCGCAGGCGGATGCAAGCCAGCAGGTCGTGGACTTGCTGGCGGGTGAGGACGGCGGGCAAGGTGTCATGGTCCCTGGCGCGAATCTGGGTAAAGAGGGTCCAGTCGGCGTGGCCGAGTTGATCGACGAAGAACAGGCGCGCAGCCGCCAGGGCCTGGCGGATGGACTTGGGTTGCCAGTGCTTGCGCAATTTGACGTGGAGGAAGTAGTCGCGCAGTTGAGCCTCGGAGAGGAGAGCGGGGTCGCTCTCGTAATGCACGTGGATCAGGCGGATCTGGCGGTAGTAGGAGTGGCGGGTGCGGTTGGCGTCGTAGCGCAGGGCCAGGAGATCGGCGAAGCGCGCCATCGACGCATGGGGATGGTCGTAGTCGACCGGATTGACGAAGTCCCGGGCCGTGGTGCGGATCTCGTCCAGGGAAGGAGCCGGCCCGAGCGATGGCGCGGGCGGGCGCTTGGCGCCCTGGCTCGCGCTGCGGTTGGGGATGGGGTTGCCGGTGGATGTAGGATTGGTACTGTTCATGGGCGCCGATCGTAGTAATCTGCCCCCGTGCTGACGCCCTCGAATCGCCCCTGCTCAACCGCTCAGCACCCATATCGCCGCGCAGCGGCTTTGTTCAACCAGACGTGCGAGGGAACGGCGGATGAGGGCGCCGTTTCCAGTCTGAGGCGCAGGGTCCGCCGTCCCTCCACTTGGCGTTGGCCCGTGAACGTCGCGGGTCAGTCGAACTCGCACAGCACATCGAAGCACACAACATGAAAACACCAAGGAACAGGACCACAATAATCGCAACCGCAGTCATGGCTCTGGCTCTCGCCAGCGTCACTCTCGCCCAGCAGGCCGCGCCGCCTCTGCCCGGCACCTTCTATTCGGCGAAAGACATTGATCTGCCGCCCTTCCCATTCAACCCGAATCCACAGCTTGGCGCAGTAGAGGTGGAGCCGGGCGTTTTCGTTGTGGACGACACCGGGGTTCCCGACACGCCCGAACAGGCCGCCGCACGCGCCGCACGTCAGGCGGCCGAGCAACTGGCCGCGCAGATTGATCCGAGAGCGGCGGCGGAAGCCGCCGCCAGGGAGCGCGAAGCCCGCATGGCAGAACGCCGGGCGGCTGTCGCGCCCTTCATCGTCAAGCCGATATCCGACGAGAACGGCGAGCCGCAGACTGCCGCCGCGCTTCGCGCGGCGAAGCGTCAGCGGCTCGCCGAGCGAGTGGCGAAGGAGAAACGAGACTTGGCTGGCAAGAAGGCGCGGCTCGATCAATGGAGACGGGACAACGGCTGGCAGGACAGAATACGCCTCGATTCCGGCAGCGATGCCGTCCTCATCGGCGAGCGGAACGGCAGCCCGCTCTACTACGCGCCGCACAACATCAACGCGGCGGACACGATCTCCACCGACGAGGTGTGGCCCGGCGGTGCCACCGGCTTCGATTTGAACGGAGCCAACACCCTGATCGGTTTGTGGGACCAGGACGCGGTGCGCGACACCCACGTAGAGTTCACCTCGCGAGTGATCCAGCAGGACGACGCGGACCCGTTTGACTTTCACGCGACGGCCGTGGCGGGCACGCTCATGTCCGCCGGGATCAACACGCTGAACATCGGCGGGCAGGGCTGCGGGCAAAGACATGGGTAACACTCTGGGCATAGACATGGGTAACACTTTCTTCGCTTCATCATTCCTGCGGGAGAGCGCCCTTCGGGCGGTGGAGCGTAGCGGTGAGTGCGACAGCACTCACCGCGCAGCGGAACCGCCCGAAGGGCGTGGCGTGTCGTCCGCGCCGATTGGGAGTTTCCCATCCCAGTTTGTTCCGGACGCGTGGACGTCACCGGTGGCGTGCATACCGAGCTGGACGCATGCCGCCCGCATCGCTCTCTCGCAATTCTCCAATCAGCAAACTGCCAAAGTAAACTGCCCAGTTCTTGCGGCCCGCCTTGAGCCCGACGCGATAACCAACGAAAGCTTCCCCAATAAAGCGCTTTCGACCGCGCCACTTGATCTGCCCATTGCTCCTGACCTGACGAACAAGCCACTGCTGGGGATAGGTCACGACGGCGGTTCGTCGTCGTCGGACGCCGGGGCGGTAAACATCGGCCGGTGGTCTTTGCGCCAGCGCTTCGTGGGGGCGAATCTGATTGTAGACACGCAACCAGCGATCGATCCGGCGCTGCTGCGCGCGCCGAGTGTGCGATGGCGGACGGGTCGTTTCCGCCTTCATCACTCGGTGCATTTGCTCGTGGGCCCCGTTCTGTTCTGGGTGGCCTGGCGCAATGAACTCCACCGAAATCCCCATTGCGGTCCACCAAGCGCTCAATCGCGAAAGCCCTGCGGGACCCTTCGATCCAAACGGCCCCCCGTTGTCCACGCGGATAACTGCTGGATAGCCGTAGCGCCCAAAAAGACGCTGGAAGATTCGTCTCACCGGCTCCCACCTTTGGTCGGGCAACAACCGGATGCTCAGCACATAGCGGCTGTGCAGATCGCGGACCGTCAGCGGTTCCACCCGCTTTCCGTCTTGCGTCCGAAACCACCCTTTGAAGTCCACGGTCCATACTTGGTTGTTCCGATTGGCCACCGTCAACTTCCCACGCCGGATGTGGGGCCCACTCCAGGAGCGCCGACGAACACGGCGACTGAGCTTCAGCTTCTTGAGCCATCCTCCAATAGTCCGCGCCGCCGGGACGCCTTGCCCTTTGTACTGCCTGGCCAATCGAGCCCGCAGTTTGCGACTGCCCCAGCTCCGATGACGTCGTCGCAACTGCCGAAGACGTTTCAACCACTCCTGGCTTGTTTGCTTGGGCGAGCGATGCGGACGGCGCGTTCGATCCATCAGTCCCCGCTGCCCCTCCTGCTCGAAGCGCTGCTTCCATTTGTAGCCGCACTTGCGACTGATACCGAAAGACCGGCACAACCGCGACATGCTTTGTTGGGCCTTCAAGGCCAACTTCACAAACCGCATCCGTCGCGCCACCTGAGTAAAGATGTTCCATGTCACGCCCCCAAAATCGGCGGGAAATGAAACGAAAACTGTTACCCATGTCTATGCTCACTTTGTTACCCATGTCTTCGCCCCGTGCCCAGAGCGTTCCGAACGCAGCGAGAGGGATGTCCTTCGCGGCGGACCTTGATGCCTACGATTTCGACGAGGATCTGATGGAGATGGCCGATGCGGTCGTCAATGACGACATGCGTCTCTCGAACCACTCATATGGATTGACTTCAGGATGGCGCTTTACGACCGAGTTCGGATGGCTGTGGTTTGGACAGACGACCGTCAGTGTTCAGGAGGATTTCAAGTTTGGCTTCTATTTTGGGACTGTTTCCGACGCGTTGGATCAGGTCGTCTATGACGGCGAAACTTATCTTCCCGTCTTTTCATCAGGCAACGATCAGGGAGAGGGACCAGCCACTCAGCCGGTGAATCACTGGGCACTGGTCGGAGAAGAATTTCAGTTCTTCACGGGGGTGACTCGCAGCCTTGACGGCGGAGCCAACGGCTTCGACACCGTCAGCCCGCAAGGAAGCGCGAAGAACGTGCTCACCGTCGGAGCGGTGGACGACATCATCGGCGGATGGGACGGAGTGGGCAGCGTCAATCTCGCGGGCTTCAGCAGCATGGGGCCGACCGACGACGGCAGGGTCAAGCCTGACTTGGTCGCGAACGGGATCAGCCTTGCCACTACAGATTCTGACAACGATACGGACTACCAAATCATTTCCGGTACGAGCTTTTCTGCTCCCAACGTCACCGGCTCGCTCAACCTGCTCCGGCAGCTTTACCACGCCACCTACACAGAGGACTATCCGATGCTGGCCTCGACGCTCAAGGCGGTGGCGATCCACACGGCGGACGAGGCCGGTAATGTCGGCCCCGACTACTCGCATGGATGGGGCTTGATGAACTCGGCGACCGCCGCCGATTTGATCGGAGCAGACACGGCAGGTGATTCGCACCCGCATATCAAGGAGGTGTTCATGCCCAACGGCGGCACGATCACTTTTCCAGTTACCACGGACGCAACCCAGCCGCTGCGAGTGACGATCTGCTGGAGCGACGCTCCCGGCATCCCGCCCGCTGACGCGGTCGATCCCGCCGCCCTGATGCTCCGCAACGACCTCGACCTGCGGGTGACGAGTCCTTCGAGTGTCGTTCACCAGCCGTGGGTGCTCAATCCGGCGAATCCCGCCGCGGCGGCCACGACCGGAGACAACACGCGCGACAACGTGGAACAGGTTGTTATCAGCGCACCGTCAGCGGGATTATATACCGTGACCATCACGCACAAGGGCACGCTGGTGGACGGGGCGCAGCAGGTGTCCATCATCATTGACGGGAACATCGCCCAAGCCGCGCCGACGCATCAGATCACTTCCTTCCTCGAAACCGGGACGAACGAGTTCACTATCGTATGGCCGACGGTCGTGGGGGCAGACTACCAGATTCAGTCCACCACGGACTTCAGCCAGTGGAGTGACGAAGGCGGAGAAATCAGCCCGTTGACCACCACGACGGCGGTCGTCCTGACCGGCGGCGCGCCACACAAGTTCTATCGAATCATCAGGCTGCGATGATCCAACGAACGCCAGCCCACGGGCTGGCGTTCGTCCTGGGTTGTTTCAGCAGCCTCGCGAGCGTCAGCCTTCTTCATTCGGCCGTCATCGTGACCCGGCCCGACGAGCCCATTGTCATGGGAGTCAATTCATCTACCGACGTCCCAGTCGATCTCAACCGTGACGGCACGAATGATTTCTTTTTTGACAAATGGGGGAATCAACAACTCTCGCTTGATCCCTTAGCTGGCGGGAGAATGCTTATCACAAAAGCGGGTGGCAGAGTTACGCCGCTGGTTTACGGCAGCAGGATTGGCCTTATGACTGGCGTAGAGGGAACTGAATGGGCTGGACGATCCGGCATCTCAGCCTGTGCAACATTTCCCGAGCCGAGCGGATATGTTTGTCTTGGCGAGTTCTTTGGCTTGGACGCCTACATCGGAGTTGAGTTTGCGATAGATGGGCAGACGCACTACGGCTGGATACGCCTAGACCACTTTTTGCTCGCCCCTGGCGGGAGAATCATCGAGTGGGCCTACGAGTCCACACCCGGCGTTCCGATTTACGCCGGGCTGAAGCCCGTGCCCTTGGAAAAGCCCGTGATCGCGCGGCCCGGATTTCTGCGCCTCACATGGGCCGCCGAAGTCGGCAGGACTTATCAAGTGCAGTCCAAGGAGCAGTTGGATGCCCCCGCGTGGTCGAATCTGAGTTTTGCCCTTCCGGCCACGTCTACAAACGTGATGGTCGATCTGCCGATGCAAGCTGACGCTCAGTTCTTCCGCGTGATCGAGGTGGAATAATGAGGGAGGCAGGAAACGATGTTTGATTGTGTGAAGGAAGGGCCAACAATAAAGGGTGTATTGCTGCGGATCCCGCGGGAGCGGGAGGAGCCAGCAACTACACCCATGGTTGAACAAGCCGCGGAGGAGAGGGAGGAGCGAGACGGAAGCGGACTATGGCGCTTGTGTTGGAGGCGGGAGGGCGCTGGGGGCGTGGGATGAGACAAGACCTGTAGAGGCGCGAGCTGCGCAGAGACGGTGGCAGGGCGCGGGGGTTCCCAGGGAGGGTAAGGAGGGGACTGCGCCGTAGTGTTTGGACGGGCTGCAGGACCCGATGGGGGAACGTAGAGGGACTGGGAGGGCGGCGGGCGCAGACCGGGGCGCTGGCGTGGCGGCGAGATGGTTGCGGCACGCGTTCATGCGGCTGGAGCAAGAATGGGTCGGGTGGCCGGGAGCGCGGGCGGCGCGCGGGCCGAACTGGGTTGGGGGCGAACAAGCCCGCTGCACCGAACGCCGGCATCGCGTCTCGGTTGACATTTGGGCATCATTGGCCCGGCTGCGGTGAGCCGGGACGTTCGGTGTCGTTACCACGCCATCAGCAAATCCGGCCAGACCTTACCCCCCTTTACCCGAGGGAACGGCCGGGGCGCGTGTTTTCCGGTTGAAGGAGGCGGGGGTTTCCGACACTCTCCCCGGCCGTTAGTTACTATTGTTTTAGACTTAACCGAATCGAACTATCCATCCTGCTCCCGATGCGCCCTCGAACTGTTCTCTTGGCCGTTAGCTTGACGGCGGCTTTAGCCCTCACTTCCGTTCGCGCCCATGATCCCGGGGCGCCGCACACGCATGAGCCGGCGGTGGCGGTGGCCATGAGTTTTCAGACCGAATGGAAGGGGCCGGTGAAGGTGGCGAAGACGGCGGCGCTGCCGGCGGGGACGGGGGTGACGGGGCAGGGGTATTGGCGGTTTGTGGCGGCGCAGGATCGGATGCCGGTCCCGCCGGACGCGCTGCCGAAGCTGAAGGGGGCGCACGGCACGCTCGTGGTCGACGCGTCGACCGACACGGTCTATTGGGGCTTGCAGGAGGTGGGTTGGATTGGGTTTACGGACCGGTTGAAGCGGTCGGCGGTGTTGCCGCAGGATCCGGCCTTCCGGGCGGGCAATTTGCATGGGGCGGACCTGTTGGTGCGCCGGGGTCAGGCGCCCTTGCTGGCGGCGGCGGACAATGTGCAAGGCGAGGTGTATCTTTCGGATCTTTCCTTGGCGAATCCGCGGGTGCTCAAGACGCCGGCCGTGGAGCCCTACGCGGATGGCAAGGGCTACGCGCCGACGGACGTGGCGTTCGAGGGCAAGCGGCGGGTGTGGGTTACGGACGGGTACGGGAAGGCGTGGTTCATGCCGGCCGGGGTCGATCCGTTCGCCTTCGAGGGGGAGGCCTTCGGGGGCAAGTCGTTCTCGGGGACCCCGCACGGGATCACCTACGATCCGAAGACCCACCACTTGATCGTGTCGGCTCGTCCGGAGGGGCTGTTGAAGACCTGGGATCCCAAGGGACGGGTGCTGCGATCCATCGACGGGTTGCCGCCGGGAAGCACGGTGTGCGATGTGGATGTGTGGGGCGATTACGCGTTGGCGCCCTGTTTAGATGGAGCGGAGAAGACGCCGGGTCCCATTTATGTGGTGAATTTGCGGAAGAAGGCGGTGGTGGCCACGTTGCGGCCGAAGCTGGACTTGGGCTACGCGGAGGCGCAGCACATTCACGATGCCTGCTGGTATGTCACGGGCAAGGGGTCCAAGCGCGAGGTTTATGTGCTGTTCACGAGCTGGAATCCGGGCGGGGTGGGAGCGCTGAGGCTGGTCAACCTGCCCCAGCCGTGATCGGTGGGGCCGAGCCGCCTCGCCCGCAGATTTTGCCCGCGCTTCGAAACACCCGCGGCCTCTCGATCGACCTGACCGTTCCCCTCACCCCTTACCTTCTCCCCGACCCCTTGCCGCGAAGCCTGGCAAAGGGGTTGGGGAGAGGGAGAGAGGGGGAGGGGGCGTGCTGGCTGTGAAACATTGGGGGCGAGGGCGTACGACAGCACGGCTCGTCAGGAGCCTCGCCCCACCGACGCAGTCTGGGAACGGGTTGATGGGAAGGGCCGCAACCCTTGGCGGGTCGCGGCGCGACCTGCGGCTGACCCCACGCTTAGGCGAGTACCAGCAATGAGGGCTACGGGCTGCGGAGTTGGTAGAACTGGGCGGTTCCGGCGGGGGAGAGGTAGAGGACGCTGCGGTCGCCTTCAGTCACGACGGTGCCGGGAACGGCATTGATGATGGGATCGGTGATCGTGGCTGCGGAGCGGAGGATCCAGCCCTGGGCGGTGGCCGCGGCCGGCCAGGCGAGGCGGACGGTGCCGGCGGGGCCGGGGCCGATGTCCACGCGGGGGGCGGCGAGGATGTGGACGTTGATCTTGACGGCGACATCGCCGCCGAAGTTGTCGGAGAGGACGACGTTGAACTGATCGGAGCCGACGAAGGTGGGGGCGTTGGAGTAGGAGAGGAAGGCGTTGGCCTGGGTGATTTCGGCGGGGTGGAGGACGTTGCTGCCCGTCGGGTCGAAGCCGGCTACGGTGATCGGGTCGCCGTCGGGATCGAAGGCGTGTTGGACGAGGGTCGAGAACGGCAGGGTAAGCGGCAGGCCCGCATAGCCGGTCAGGGTGTAGTCCGAGGTCTGGATCGGATGATTCTCGGCGGTGAGGGTGAGGTTGGCGGTTTGGCTGGTCAGGGACGAGGCGCCGCTCGTGACGACGACCTTGAAGGCGGAGGGTTGGAGGCCCGTGAGGACCGGGTTGTAAGTGAGGGTGCGGTGGGTTGCGCCTGGGATGGGGGTATTGTCACCCTGCCATTGGTAGGAGATGGGGGGGCGTCCTTGGGCGAGGCAGGTGAAGGTGACGCGGCCGCCTTCGCGGACGGATTGGCTATTGGGGTGGGTGACCAGCGCGAGGTCGCTGGCGAGCGCAGGGCCGATGCCGCGGATGGAAAGGACGCGGAGGGCGTTACCGCCCGGGGTATTGGGGATGGCGGCGGTGTTATCGACCACGAAGTCGAGGGTGTTGAGGCCGGCGACGAAGCCGCTGGTGAGGGTGAAGTTGAAGAGGTCGCGGTGAGGGCCGGGGAAGGCGGGGGTAAGGTTGGCCACGCCGGTGGGTTGGCCATTGAGGCGCACGGTGAGGGCTCCGCCGGACAGGACGGAGGCCCTGAGCGAGGCGTTGGCCGGCTCCGTGGAATCGAGCGTGAAGGTGGTGCGGTAGGTGTAAACGCCGCGCACGCCGCCCAGCGTCGGGCCAGGTGTGATCCAGCGAGAGTGGTCGTCGTTCCCGGTGTAGTCGGCCACGCCGGCAGGCGCATACATGTCGGGTCCCAGGTAGAGCGCGTCGGCGCTAGCCCAGATCGTGTAATGGGGATCGATGGCATCGTCGGGCAGGAGGACCCCATCCGGTCCGACCCCGGTGGGGTGAAGCCCGGAGAAGATGGCGCCCACGGTGACGCGGGCCACGCTGCTGGTGGCGCTGCCGAAGGCGTTGGCGACAATGTAGCGGTAGTCGCCGGCCACGTCGGGGGTGACGGGAAGGGAAAGGGTGTCGGCGGTTTGCCCGGGGAGGTCGCTGAAGACTTCGCCGGCGGCCTTCTGCCAGCGGAAGCTGAGGGGGGCGGTGCCGCTGGCGTGGGACTGGAGGGTGAGGGTCTCGCCGACGCCGAGGTATTGGTCTTCGGGCTGGGGATCGATCGTGGGCGGGATGGGGGGGATGGCCGTGTCGAAGATCATGTCGGTGGCGGAGCGGGCGACGTTGCTGATGCGGACTTCGTCGATGAGGCCCATGAGGCCTTCGCCGCTGGTGGCGCGGTTCTCGTTGCCGATGGTGAGGACGGCGGAGGCGGTGAGGTCGAGAGGGGGCACGGAGTGGGTGGCGAGGACGGTGGCGCCGGTGCGGGTGTTATCAAGTTTGGTCCAATAGAAGGTGACGGTGCCCGCGCCGTCGTAGGTCATGGCGACATGGAACCATTGGTTGGGCACGAAGGCATCGGGTCCGACGGTGGGGAGGGCGGTCTTGGGGTTGGCGCCGGCGACGGGGATGTTGTTGAACTCGAGGAGGCCACTGGAGCCGAGGCGAAATTGGAAGGGCCGGGTGCCCGCGCCGGTGCTGTTATCCATCGAGACGATCTCGCGGTTGGAGCCGGTGAGGGCGGGCCAATTGACGAGGGCCTCGAGGGTGAACTCGCCGGAGGGTCCGGTGAAAGTGGATCCGGGGATGGCGTCGGCGCCTGGGGTGGTGCCGTTGACATCGAGGTCGGCGAGACCGTTGGCATTGGCGTCGATGAAGAGGCCCATGCTGTTCGAGAAGGAGAGGTTGGCGCACTTGCCGAAGTCGAAGGTGGGGCCGGCCGCTCCGGGAGCCCCGAGAATGCCGGGGGTAGGCTGGCGAGGGCTCGAGGCGGACGGGTTGGCGGTGGCTACGAATTGGGCACCGCCGCTCACAGCGTTGGCGGCCAGCCCGCCCGAGCCATCCTCGTCCAAGTGCAGGAGGATGATCGTGCTGGCGTCGGGCGTGTAGGGACCTTTAATGGAAGCGAGGCCTGTGGGGGCGGCGGCCAGGCACAAAGCCAGGCCGAGCGCCGTGGTCGGGCGCCGCGGAAAGGGTGTGGAAGGGTTCTTCATGGTCGAGGCTGGGTCAGATGGTTGCGTCGCCGCGCCGCACGACGGAGCCTACGCCGGGCGACATCGCGGAGGTTCGGTTGCATTGGAACCTTCAGCGGCGGGTCTAGCAACGACAAAATCCACGACAACATCCACCGGCTCCTCGCTTCGGGTGCGCAGGTTGGGGGGAGAATTCCCCGGTCAGAAGCGGTTACTTGAGCGTTAGGCTGGGGGCAGGCGGCGGACGGCGCCGCTGCGGTCGAGGGCGGCGCACAGGCCGGCCGTGTCGCGTTGCAGGCACGCGGCGACATCGGGGTGGAGTTCGGGATGGGCCAGGAGGCGGCGACCGTTGCGGGCGTAGCGCATGGCGGCGGCGAGATCGTCCTGATGGGCGCGATAGATGTGGCGGGCGATCTGGGCGGAGTCGGCCACGTGACCGTCTTCGAAGCCGGTCCAGAGCAGGTCGGCCAGGGCGCCGGCGGCCAAGGTATCTTCGAAGGCGGCTTCCTCGAAGGTGCCGCTGCCGACGAGGACGAGGTGGCGCGGACGCCGGTCGCGGATCCACTGTGCGGTGGCCTTGAGGTTGAGGAAGGAGGCGGCGAGGGTGGCGGCGCTGTGGGTGCAGGCTTGGAGGGCGCGGGTGCCGTTGGTGGTGGTCATGGCGATGGATCGGCCGGCGACGCGGGCGGGGGTGAATTCGCGGGGGGAGTTGCCGAGATCGAAGTCGAGGCCGCCCGTGAGGTCGGCGCGGATGCGCAGTCCCTGGCGTTCGCCGGCGAGGAGGAGGTCTGGGTGTTGGGCCCGCAGGGCCAGGGCGGCCGGGATGTCGGCCACCGGGAAGATGGCCGTGGCCCCGTGGTGGAGGGCGGTCACCATGGAAGTGGTGGCGCGCAGGATGTCGAAGACGACGCAGACGGCGTCGCCGAGGTTGCGGGCGCGGAGTGCTTCGAACTCGGCGGGCGAGAAGAGGACTTCAAGATGGGTGGCGGCCATGGTTGGAAGAGGTGCGCGCGAGCGCGGTCGTTCGGCGGATGTACTCGAAGAGATACTGTTGGGCAAGGCCGGCGCAGGGGCCGAAGTGGGTTTCGGTGAACGCGAGGAGCCGGGCGGGCGTGGGAGCGCGCCGGGGAAAGTAGAGTTGGCGCAGGGCGCGCAGGACCCAGACGTCCACCGGAAAGGCGGCGTCGTGGCCGCAGGCGAAGAGGAGGACGCAGTCGGCGATTTTGCGCCCGACGCCGGGGAGTTCCTGGAGGCGTCGCCGGCCCTCGGGGAGGGGCTGTGTGGCCAGGCCGGCAAGGTCGGGAGCCCGCCGGGCGATGCGGCGGGCGCTCTGTTGGAGGTAGGGGGCGCGGAACCCGAGTCGGCAGGCGCGGAGGTCCGATTCGGAGGCCGCCGCGAGCGTCTCCGGTTGGGGGAACGACCAGGCCGGGGGGTGGTCCGGGGGCGTGGGCAGGGCGGTCCCGTAGCGGGCGCACAGGAGGCCGATCATTTGGCGGATCTGGACGATCTGTTTGGTGGAGGAGAGGATGAAGGACGCGAGGCATTCCCAAGGGTCCTGGCGGAGGAGGCGGAGGCCGGGCAGTGCGCGGGCGGCCTCGAGGAGAGGGGGGTCGTGTGGCCAGGTCTCGATCATGGCGGGGAGCGAGTCATTCAGGCGGAGGTAGCGGGTGAGCCAGGACCAATCGGTCTCGGTTTGGGCGACGCGGGCTTCGAGGGTAAGGGGATCGGGTTGGCGCAGGTGGATCCAGCGGCCGTGGACGACTCCCTCCCAGCCTCCGTCCTGCGGGGTCCAGCGGAAGGCCTGGCCCGAGCAGAGCGTGAGGCCGAGGTCATAGTCGCGGACGGCGAAGCGCTGGATGAGCATGCCGCCGGCATGGTCGCGGGGCGGACGGGGATTGTCGACAGGGGAAGAGGCCCTGGCGGCCATCCTGGACTTGGCACTTTGAACCCCTGGACCGAAAGCGAGCAAGAGGAGGAACAAGGGGTGCGAACAGCGGATCAGTCTTTAGCCTTCAGGTTCAACGAGTCTGAGCCGGCGGGCGCCTCGGGCTTCGGGGGCGGTTTGACCTCGACCTTCCCGGCCAACGCAATCAACTCATGGAGCGGATGACGATGCACCTGTCCGTCCCGCGTTCATTCCATGTGGATCTCAACGGCGTTGGTGCCGGCCACCCGAACCTGCTGGTCCCTTCAATCCAAGATGCTCCGCGGGGTCACTCCGAGGAGCAGCGCTGCCACTTGCACATCCTGGGCTCGGCTCCATGCACGCTCCCGCTGAAGGGCAGTTATTGATGAGTGCATAAGTAGGCAGACACAGGATGGCTCCCCTCTCCCTTTCTCCCTCTCCCCAACCCCGTTCCATCGCTTCGCTTTCAAGGGTTGGGGAGAGGGATGGGGTGTATGCTTACTTCTGCACTGATGAATAACGGGAAGGTGGTTTTTGGGGATCAGGCGAAGGAACTGGCAAGTTGCTTGTTGCCGAACCACGGCATGGGGATGGGATACTTTGGGCCGTTGGCGGACGAGGTGCTGACGCGTGGGCGGGAGGGGCGTTTTTCGTCGGCGCCGCCAGACTGGCTGCCGGATTTGGTCGAAGCGGTGGTGGGGTTGCGGGAGGGGCGGCGGGGGGAGTGGGAGTCTGTGCGGGAGGATGGGCTGATTCGGTTGCGGGAGCGGTTGGGATCGGGCGTGTCCTGGCTCGACTTCCTGGGGTTGGGTGACGATTCTGTGACGCTTCATGCGGCGCGGGATGACGGGTTATCGGTTCGTGGACTACGCCACGCAGGGTTACATCGCTCTGGTGGGGTTGTTGGTTTTGGTTTTTCACGGGGATCGGGTGCCGGGGTGGGGCCTCGTGGTGTTGGTGCATGGGGCGGCCTTGGTGGGGGTCCACGCTTTGATCCGCTGGGCGGAGGGGCATCCGGGGAACCGGGGATGGGAGTTTCTGCGGCATTTTTACCCGGTGTTGTTGTATACGTTCTTTTTTGGGGAGACGGGCCGGCTGAACCGGATGTTTGTGTCGGAGTATTTGGATCCCGTGTTTATCCGGTGGGACGCGGCGTTGTGTGGGCTGCAGCCGAGCCTGTGGTTGATGGAGCGATGGCCGTATTTGGCGGTGAGCGAGTTGTTTTACGCCTCGTATTTCAGCTATTACGTGATGATTGTGGGGGTAGGGTTGACGTTGTTTTTGAGGCAGCGGCAGGGTTTCTACCATTTTGTGTCAGTGGTGTCGTTTGTGTTTTACCTCTGTTATTTGACCTACATTTTCCTGCCGGTGATGGGGCCGCGGGGTTTTTTCCGGGAGATTGGGGGTTATCGGATTCCGTTGGAGGCAGCGGGCTTGACGGAGGCGCCGCCGTATCCGGAGGCGATCCAGGGGGGCCTGTTTTTTCAGGTGATGGCGTTTTTGTATCGGCATTTCGAGGCGGCGGGGGCGGCGTTCCCGAGCAGCCATGTTGCGGTGGCGCTGTGCACGTGTTGGTTTTCGTGGCGCTATTTGCGGCCGATCCGGTGGGTCCATGCGGTGATGGTGGTGTTGTTGTGCATTTCGACCGTGTATTGCCGGTATCACTATGCGGTGGACGTGGTGGCTGGGGTGCTGGTGGGGGGCGTGTTGACGCCGCTCGGCGATTGGTTGCATGGAAGGTGGGAGCAGGTTCGGCGCGATGCCGTCTAAGGGCGTCATGACGACTCGATGTTGGGTTTGGCTTTTGGCAGGGTGGGGGTTGACGGGCGCGGTTTGGGGGGATGGGTTGATGGTGGTTCACGAACCGCCGGCGGGGCGGGTGCCGGGGCCGCCGCCCCGGTTTACCTTCGCGCCGTTGGAGGTGACCTTCCACAAGGTGGACGCGCGGATCCGGGACCAGGTCGCGGTGACCACGGTGGATCAGGAGTTTTACAATCCGAACGATCGGGAGTTGGAGGGGACGTATCTATTTCCGGTGCCGAAGGGGGCGCACTTGGACCAGTTCACGATGGAGATAGGGGGGAAGGCGATGGAGGCGGAGTTGTTGTCGGCGGAGAAGGCGCGTCAGGTGTATGAGGACATCGTGAGGAAGCATCGGGATCCGGCGTTAATGGAGTATGTGGGGCGGGACACGTTCCGGGTGCGGGTCTACCCGATCGAGGCGCGGTCGCGGAAGCGGGTCCAGGTGCGCTACACGCAGTTGCTGAAGGTGGACGGGGGATTAGCCGAGTATCGGTATCCGTTGAACACGGAGAAGTTCTCGGCGCAACCGCTGCGGACGGTGAGCGTGCGGGTGGACCTGGAGACGAGGCGTCCGCTGAAGGCGATTTACTCGCCGAGTCACGTGGTGGACGTGACCCGGCGCGGAGAGACGCGGGCGGTGGTGGGTTACGAGGCGACGATGGTGCGGCCGGACGTGGATTGGGTGTTGTATTTCGGTCAGGAGGCGGGGGATCTGGGAGTGAATCTACTGACGTTCCAGCCCGGGGAGGGGGATGGGTTTTTCCTGCTCCTGGCGAGCCCGGCGTTCGGGGATGGGGGGGCGAAGGTGGTGCCGAAGGACGTGGTATTCGTATTGGACACGTCGGGGTCGATGGCGGGGAGGAAGTTGGAGCAGGCGCGGAAGGCGTTGGGGTTTTGCGTGGAGAGTCTGAACGAGGGGGATCGCTTTGAGGTGGTGAGGTTTGCGACGGACGCGGAGGGGGTGTTTGGGAGGCTGGCGGAGGCGAGTGGGGCGAACAAGGGGCGGGCGCGGGGGTTTATCGAGGGGCTGGGAGCGACCGGAGGGACGGCGATTCAGGAGGCGTTGCAGCGGGCCTTGGGGATGCGTCCGGAGGTGGGGGAGCGACCGTTCGTGGTGATCTTCCTGACGGACGGGCTCCCGACGGTGGGGGAGACGAATGGGGACAAGATTGTGGCTTCGGTGCGGCGGGAGGGGCGGGAGAACACGCGGGTGTTCTGTTTTGGGTTGGGGACGGATGTGAACACGCACTTGTTGGACGGGATCACGGAGGCGACGCGGGCCTTCAGCCAATATGTGATGCCGGAGGAGGACATTGAGGTGAAGGTGTCGAGCTTCTTCGATCGGATCAAGGCGCCCGTGTTGGCTTCCCCGAGCTTGAAGGTAGGCGAGGGGGTGCGGTTGAACCGGATGCATCCTGGGGAGCTTCCGGATCTGTTTCGCGGGGAACAGCTGGTGGTGGTGGGACGGTATGCGGGGGGTGGGGGAACGACGCTGACGGTGGAGGGCCGGGTTGAGGACGGGAGGCGGCGATTCGAGTATGCGGTGGATTTTACCGGGGGTGGGGGCCAGCACGAATTCATCGCGCGGCTGTGGGCGACGCGGCGCGTGGGGTATTTATTGGACGAGATTCGGTTGCGAGGGGAGAGCGCGGAGTTGCGGACGGAGGTGACCGAATTGGCGCGGCGGTATGGGATCGTGACCCCGTACACGGCGTATTTGATTCTGGAGGACGAGGCCCGGCGGCAGGTGCCGGCGACGGTGCAGACCATGCCGGGGCTGCGGGAGGACCGGGTATCGACGGAGGCGATTGCGGGGGCGTATGACGCGATGCAGCGGGAGAGGAGCGGGGGGGCGGCGGTGTTGGGGGCACGGTATGGGCTGGCGTTGAAGCAGGCGGAGGCGCCGGCGAGTGCTCTGGCCTCGGGGAACGTGGATGCCGGGCGGAGTGTGACCGTCGCGGCAGCGGCGGGTCTCGGTCGGGGCGGGCAGTCGGGAGGGGCCGTGTCGGCGGGGCGGATTCAGGAGCATACGCAGCAATCGAGGCGGGTCGGGGGCAAGACGTTTTTCCAGAACGGGGAGCGTTGGGTGGATGGGGCGGTGCAGGAGCAGGGGGCGACGTCGCCGGTGCGTCTGGAGTTCGGGTCGGCGGCCTATTTCGAGTTGGCGCGCGAGCAGGCGGAGGTTCGGGAGTGGCTGGCGTTGGGGCGGGCGGTGATATTTGTGCATGAGGGGCGTGTGTATGAGGTGTATGAGTAGGAACAAGATGATGGGCACGATGTGGATGCGGGCGCTGGCCCTTGGGGCCGGGGTGATGGTAGGCTGGGGCATGGCCATGGAAGCAGGTCAGCGCGACGGCTTATGGAAGCGGGTGGAGGAGGCCATGGGCCAGGGGCTGCCGCAGACGGCGATCACGAATTTGGAGGCGATCGTGCCGGCGGCGTTGCAGGAGCAGGCGTATGGGGAGGCGGCCAAGGCGTTGTTGCGGAAGGTCCTGCTGGAGGGGACGATTCAGGGGAACAAGCCGGAGGAGAAGATCGCGCGGTTGGAGGCGGGGATGGGGCAGGTGCCGGGGGAACTGCGTCCGTTGCTGCAATCGGTGCAGGCGCATTGGTATTGGCACTACTTCCAGCGTCACCGGTGGCAGTTCATGCAGCGGACGCGGACGACGGTGGCGCCGGGGGAGGATTTCACGACCTGGGACATTCCGCGGTTATTTGGGGAGATTGACCGGCATTTTCGGTTGTCGTTGGCGGAGCCGGAGCGGCTGCAGGGGGTGGCGGTGGGGTCATGGGGTGATTTGTTGGAGAAGGGGACGATGCCGGATCGGTATCGTCCGACGCTCTACGATTTCCTGGCGCACGAGGCGTTGGGGTTCTACATGACGGGGGAGCAAGGGTTGGCGAAGCCGGAGGACGCGCTGGACTTGGCGGCGGACGAGCCGGTGTATGGGGTGGTGCGGTTGTTCGGATCGGTGGATGAGTTTTTGCGGGGGAAGTTGGAGCGTCGGGCGGGGGAGTCGAATGCGGAGAAGGCGCTGTTTTTGTTGCGGGACTTGTTGCGGTTTCATCAGCGGGATGAGGAGGGGACCGCGTTGGCGCATGTGGACCTGGTGCGGTTGCGGTGGGCATGGAACGTGGCGACCGGGGAGGAGAAGGCTGGTCTGTATAAGAAGGCGTTGGAGGCCTTCGTGGGGCGGTGGGCGGATCACGAGTTGGCGGCGGAGGCCTTGCATGAGTGGGCACGGGTGTTGCACGAGGAGGGGGATTGGGCGGGGGCTCATCGGTTGGCGGTGCGCGGGGCGGAGGCGCACGGTTCCTCGGTCGGGGGGCGGCAATGTCGGAACCTGGCGCGGGAGATCGAGGCGCGCTCGTTGGAGGTGACGGTGGAGCGGGTGTGGCAGGGGGGGAAAGGGGAGTTGACGGTGCGGTACCGGAACGTAACGAACGTGCATTTCCGCGTGGTGGCGTTCGATTGGCACACCTTCCTGGAGAAGAACCATGGGCGGCCGGAAAACCTGAACGAGCGGGATCGCGCGGAGGTGTTGGCGAAGGCGCCGGTCCAGCAATGGTCGGTGGCCCTGCCGCAGACGGCGGACTATCGGGTGCGGGCGCAGGCGGTGGGAGTGCCGGCGGGGTTGAAGCCGGGGTTTTACTTCTTGTTGGCGAGCGTGGATCCGGGCTTCGGGGCAGCGGACAACGTGGTCGCGTGTGCGGACTTTTGGGTGAGCGAGTTGGCGTTGGTGGTGCGCCAGAACGTTGGCGTGACGCAGGGATTCGTGCTGGAGGCGGGTTCGGGCGAGCCGCTGAGCGGGGCAGAGGTGGTGGCTTGGCTTTTGGATAATCGGGGGAATCGGGTGCAGCACGCGTCGGTGCGGACCGATGAGGCAGGGTTCTTCACGTTGCCGAAGGGGGAGCGGGGACAACGGGGGGTGTTGTTGCGGGCGCGCCATCAGGGGCGCGAGTTGGCCACGCGCGGGGAGCATGGAGGGGGGTGGTTTGGGGATGGGAGTGCGGAGGGGCGGGTAGAGCGGCAGACCGTGTTCTTTACGGATCGCGCGATCTATCGGCCGGGGCAGACGATCCAGTACCAGGGGATCAGCATCGAGTTTCAGCAGTCGAAGGATCGCTATGAGGTGCTGCCGCGGGAGGAGTTGACCGTGGTGTTTGCGGACACGAACGGCAAGGAGATCGCTCGCCAGAGGCATCGGGGGAACGACTACGGGTCGTTTCACGGCAGCTTCACGGCCCCGCGGGATCGGCTGATGGGGCAAATGCATCTGCGCGTGGAGAACGGTCCGGCGGGGGCGACACATGTTCGGGTGGAGGAATATAAGCGGCCGAAGTTCCAGGTGACGTTGGCGGCGCCGAAGGAGGCGCCGCGGTTGGACGGGGCCGTGGCCGTTGGGGGCAAGGCGGAGGCGTTCACGGGGGCGGCGGTGGACGGGGCGGCGGTAAAGTGGCGGGTGGTGCGGGAGGTGCGATGGCCGGAGTGGTGGGGTTGGGGGGGGAGGCAACCGGGCTGGCAGGGTGAGGAGAGCCAGGAGATTGCCCACGGGCAGGCGCGGACCGGGGCGGACGGGGCGTTTCAGATTGAGTTCGTGGCGAAGCCGGACCGTTCGATTGCGGTGACCAACGAGCCGACGTTTCTGTTTACGGTGTATGCGGATGTAACGGATGGGAGCGGGGAGACGCGTTCGGCGGAGCGCTCCGTGCGGGTGGGGTATGCGGCGTTGGAGGCGGTGCTGAAGGCGGAAAGTTGGCAGACGGTGGAGAAGGCGGTGCGGGTGGAGGTAGGGATGGCGACGTTGGATGGGGTGCCGCAGGTGGCGGAGGGCGTGCTGCGCCTGCATCGGTTGAAAGAGCCGGCGCGGGTGGAACGGGCGCCGCTCGTAGGGGGCGGAGTGGAGCCTTGGATGCGCGACGGGGAGGGCGGTGGGGAGGAGGAAGCGGGGGAGGATCGGTCGGATCCGAACCGGTGGGCGTTGGGGGAGGTGGTGGAGGAGCGTGGCTTCACGACGGACGCCGAGGGGCAGGCGAGGTTCGATTTTCGGCTGCCAGCGGGGTTATATCGGGCGGTGCTCGAGAGTCAGGATCGGCTGGGGAAGCGGGTGACGGCGCGGCTGCCGCTGAGGGTGGTGCAGCCTGAGAACCCGAGGCTGGGGTTGAAGATCCCGCAGATGTTCGATGCGCCGGCGTGGCGGGCCGAGCCTGGGGAGGAGTTTAGCGCGTGGTGGGGGACTGGGTATGATGAGGGGCGGGCCTGCTTGGAGGTCGAGCATCGGGGGAGGATAGTGCAGCGTTTTTGGACCGAGCGCGGGCGGACGCAGCAGGCGTTGAAGGTGCCGGTGACCGAGGGCATGCGGGGTGGGTTCACGGTGCATGTGACGCAGGTGCGGGAGAACCGGGCCTATCTGACGACGGGGCGGGTGGAGGTGCCGTGGTCGAACAAGGAGTTGACGCTGCGGTGGGAGCGGTTTGTTTCCAAGCTGCAGCCGGGCCAGAAGGAGAGTTGGAGTTTGGTCATTGAGCAGCCGGCGGGGCGAGCGGGGGAGACGGCGGTGGGGCGGGCGGCCGCGGAGTTGGTGGCGACGCTGTATGACGCTTCCTTGGATCAATTTGAGAGGCACACGTGGCCGGGGCGGTTTGGGGTCTTCCGGCACGATCACTCGTGGTTGACCGCGCAGTTTGAGAATCGGCAGTTGCCGTTGCAGCGGGTTCGGGGCCAGTGGGCGACAGCGCGTGAGCAGGTGGACATCAGGTATCGGGGGTTTCCGGCGGATCTGGTCATGAATTGGTGGGGGTATGGTTTTCCGGCCGGGGTGCGGACGCGCACCCTGACTTCCGGGGGACCCCTGCCGGCACCGGCGCCGATGGCCCCCGGAGCGGCGGCCATGGCGCGCGATGCCGGGATGCCCGCGAGCGAGCGGAGCAACGGGATGGCTGACGCGATGGGCGTCAACTATGGGTTGGAGGCAACGGCGGAGGGGGCGGAAGGGCGCGGGGGTGCGGGCGGCGAAGCGTCCGCGGGAGGCGTCGCGGTGGACTTGGGGCAGGTGACGGCCCGCAAGAATCTGCAGGAGACGGCGTTCTTTTATCCGCAGGTGGTGGCCGATACGAACGGGGAAGTGAGGCTGACGTTCACGATGCCTGAGGCGTTGACGACGTGGCGGTTTCTCGGGTTTGCGCATGACCGGGCCCTGCGGTCGGGACTGCTCGAGGCGGAGGCGGTGACCGCGAAGGATTTGATGGTGCAGCCGAACCCGCCGCGGTTTTTGCGGGAGGGGGACGTGGTGGAGTTCGCGGTGAAGGTGACGAACCTGTCGACGAACCGGCAGGAGGGGAAGGTGCGTTTGGGTTTGCGACACGCGGCGACGGAGGAGTCGGCGGACGCGGAGCTGAAGTTGGTGGGGCTGAAGGGGGCGCGGGCGGTGGGGGGAACGGAGTTGGCGTTCGACGTGCCGGCGAAGGAATCGCGCACCTATGCCTGGCGGTTGGAGGTGCCGGACGGGTGTGGGTTCCTGGCGTATCGGGCGGTGGGGGGGACGGGGACGATGAGCGATGGGGAAGAGGGTTGGCTGCCGGTGTTGCCGCGTCGGATTCTGGTGACGGAGTCATTGCCGCTGCCGATTCGGGGGAAGCCGGGCGGGGGTGATGTGGTGAAGCACTTTGTCCTGGAGAAGCTGGTGAAGTCAGGGGGATCAAGCACCTTACGGCATCAGAGTTACACGGTGCAGATGGTGTCGCAGCCGGCGTGGTATGCGGTGATGGCGCTGCCCTACCTGATGGAGTTCCCGCACGAGTGCAGCGAGCAGGTCTTCAACCGGCTTTACGCCAACGCCCTGGCGCGGCAGATCGCGCTGCGGGATCCGAAGATCCGGCGGGTGTTCGAGTTGTGGAAGGGGACCGAGGCCTTGGATTCGCCGTTAGAGAAGAACGCGGATCTGAAGGCGGTGATGTTGGAGGAGACCCCGTGGGTGCGGCAGGCCCGGAGGGAGAGCGAGGCGCGTCGGAATGTGGGGGTGTTATTCGATGACAATCGTTTGGCGGCCGAGCAGGCGGCGACGCTGCGGAAGTTGGGGGAGATGCAGGGGGACGACGGGCTGTGGCCTTGGTTTCCCGGGGGACGGGGTAACGAGTACATCACGCTTTACGTGGTGACGGGCTTCGGGCGGCTGAGGCATTTAGGGGTGGACGTGGACGTGGGGATGGCGACGCGCGCGTGGGAGCGGTTGGATCGCTGGATGGGAGAGCGCTATCGTGAGATTCGGAAGGGGACGAAGCCGGAGGACCATGTGCCCAGTGCGACGGAGTGTTTGTATTTGTATGGTCGCAGTTTCTTCCTGAAGGAGCGGCCGTTGGAGGGGGCGGCGTTAGAGGCGGTGGAGTTTTTCGCAGGGCAAGCGCGGGAGCATTGGTTGAAGGTGGGGCAGCGGCAGAGCCAGGGTCATTTGGCGTTGGCGTTGCATCGTCTGGGGGGGGCGGCGAATGGCTCGGTGGCGCAGGCGATCGTGCGCAGTTTGCGGGAGCGGGCGGTCCAGTCGGAGGAGATGGGGATGTATTGGCGGGAGACGGAGTTGAGTTGGTGGTGGTATCGGGCGCCGATCGAGACCCAGGCGATGATGATCGAGGTGTTGGAGGAGGTCGGCAAGGATCCGGGGGCGGTGGAGGAATGTCGGGTGTGGTTGTTGAAGCAGAAGCAGACGCAGGATTGGAAGACGACGAAGGCGACGGCGGATGCGGTGTACGCGTTGCTGCTGCGCGGCGGGGACTTGTTGGCGAGCGACAAGCTCGTGGAGTTAACGGTCGGGGGCATCGACGTGACGCCCGGGAAGGGGGCGGGGACGGGGACGACACGACCGGAGGCGGGGACGGGCTTTTACGAACGGCGGTTCGGGCCGGGGGAGGTGCGGCCGGCGCTAGGGGAGATCCGGGTGCGGAAGGTGGACGAGGGGGTGTCGTGGGGGAGCGTGCATTGGCAGTATTTGGAGGACATGACGAAAGTGACGGGTTACGAGGGGACGCCGTTGAAGTTGAAGAAGGCGGTGTATCGGCGGGTGAACCGGGGGAAGGGGCCAGAGTTGGAGGTAGTGAAGGGAGCCTGGGGGGTGGGGGACGAGTTGGTGGTGCGGATCGAGTTGCGGGTGGATCGGGACATGGAGTATGTGCATTTGAAGGACCAGCGGGGGAGCGGGACGGAACCGGTGAACGTGTTGAGCCGGTATCGGCAGCAGGACGGGTTATGGTATTACGAGAGCACCCGGGACACGGCCAGCCACTTCTTCATCGATTACCTGCCGAAGGGCACGTATGTGTTCGAGTATGCGTCACGGGTGCAGCAGCGGGGGCGTTATCAGACGGGCATCGCGAGCATCGAGTGCATGTATGCGCCGGAGTTCAACAGCCACTCGGAGAGCTTGGAACTTCTAGTGCAGTGAGGAGGAGGGGGGATGTTCAGCATGTTCGCTCGGTGACTGCGGCGCCATTCTGGGACTTCTCGCCAGTCCTGGTCGGGGTGGGGTTCCCCGCCTTTCGGATGCTGCCCCCCAGTATCGGGGTGCTGGCGGGCGGCCCTATCACCAACGGAAGAAGCGATAGGGGTCGTCCCACTCCTGCGGTTGATCGAGGTAGAGACCCGTTTGCCAGCGGCGTTCGCCGCCGGCGGGGTCCACGGGTTGGCGGAACCGTTCGAGCAGCGGCGTGGGGCCGCGGGCTCCGAGGTTGGCGAGGAGCCGGGTCAGCGCGAAGGAGGTGCGGCGATGGGTGCGTCGGAGGTTGGCTTGGGGGCCTCCGAAGGACCAGGGTGCGAGTTGCAGGAAAACGGCGGTGCCCTCGGTGGCCTGAGCCAGCACGCCGTGGCCGTAGCGGGTGGCACGGCCGACGACGAGGGGGAGGGGACGGGGGTCGCGGTTATGGACGTCGGCGGGGGCGAGGCCGGCGAGGGGGGAGGTCACGGGGAACGGGGGGAAGGAGGCAGCGATGTATTCGGTCCGTTCGAACTGCGGGGGCGTGGGGAGCAGGGCGTTGGCATCGGATGGTTCGAGGCCGACGCCGAGGAGGGGACCGCCGGCCGCGAGCCAGCGTTCGAGGGTTTGGCGGTGGGGTTGGACGGCAAGGCCACCGCCGGGGCCAACGACCAGGACATCGTTGGTGGTGAGGTCGGAGGCGAAAGGGCGGGCGGGGAGGTCGAGGCTGCGGAGGTGTTCGAGGCCGGCGGGATCTCCGGCATAGACGACGGTGCGGCGCGGGGGTGGGTGCCAGGATTGAAGGTAGTTGAGCAGGTTGGCGACGAGGCGGTGAGCGGCTGGGTCGGGGTCCGTGCGGGCGGTGACGTCGAGTTGGCAGAAGACGATCGTCCCCTGGCCTTCGCGGTATTCGAGCAGGGGGCTGTATTGGAGGCTGAAGCCGCCGTCCACGAGGGGCAGGAAGTCGCCGCGGGTGGGCTTTTCGATGAGCACGGAGGCGACGTTGCCGCGGTTGCCGCAGCGCCAGGCGCGGGGGATGGTGAGACCGCACCAGGTGACGGTGGGGCCGAGGCGGGGGTGGAGCGTGTAGGGGAGTCGTGGGGGTAGCAGGGTGGCGTCACCCCGCCAATCGCGGAAGTGTTCCGGGTTCAATCCGGCGAGAGCGGGGTGATCGGCGACGCGCGGGAAGGCTTGTCGGAGGCCGTATTCGACGGTGCGAAAGCCGAAGCGCTGTTCGAGCACGACGGCGGTTTGTTCGAAGACGAGGACTTTGAGTCCGGAGCGGACGCGGGTGAGGTCGAGCGAGGGGTGATGGAGGCCAAGGGCGCCTTGGCCGATGACGAGGAGGGCGGATGGGGGGAGTTGGGAGGAGGGATCGACGGGTTGGAAGGGGACGCCGAGGTCACGGAGGAGTGCGGCGGTTTGGCCGAGGGGGTCGAGGAGAGCGAGGGGGACGGCTTCGGGTTGGGCGGTGGCGAGGGGGAGGGGGCGGGGTGGGAGGCCGGCCGCGCGGAGGGCCGCGGGGGGGGGGTCGCCGGTGCTGATGGCGGCGCGGAGGCTGCGGCGGGCGGGGCCGGAGGGGTGGTTTGGGGCCAGGGAGAGGCGAAGGGGGATGCGGGCCTGGTCGCCGGGCGGGACAGTAACGGAGACGCTACCGTTGACGGAGTGAGCGGGGTTGAAGGGGGTGGGGTGGAAGGACCAGGAGGCGGTGCAGGAGACGGGGAGACGGGAGTCATTGAGGACGATGATTTGCTGTTCGAAGGATTCGCCTGGGAGGCGGTGGTGGGCTTTGCTGGTGAAGGCGTCCTGGGGGCCGGCCAGGTAGGCCAGGAGTGGGCGGTTGTTACGGAGGAGGGCTTCCGCGGCGGGGGTAGGGATCCAGTCGGAACGTTCGTAGGCGAGGTCCATGCGCTCATAGCGTTGGTGTTCGTAGTCCGGGCTGAACCCGGGTCGTTGGAGGGAGGGCCAATCGGTGGGGATGTCGCGCCGGCCGCGGTCCACGCCAGGGCGAAGTTTCCAGAAGTGGCCGAAGTCCCACGGGGAGGTTCCGGAGACCCCCCAGGTGCGGTAGGCACGCCAGGTGTCCGTCACGTATTGGGCGAAGACGGGGTAACGTTCCTCGAAGCGGTCGGAGCCGACGGCGTGGGGGTAATCCCAGCGATGCCAGCGGGCGCCGGCCCGGTATTGTTGGGCCTCCCAGCGCAGGTTGGCGCGTTCGGCGTCGCTGATGGCGTAGGCGGCGTCGCCGAGGAACTGAGCATTCCACTCGGCCAGGCAGAATTCCCAGGGGACGCGGGCGCTGCCGAATTCGCGTTCGCCTTCGTACCAGCCGCGGTAGAGGGTCCAGTCCCAGGAGAAGGGGGCGCCATATTCGCAGGTGAAGACGGGTTTGGTGCCGTTGGTGGCCCAGGGGCCGAACCAGTCGCAGAGTTCCTGGATGGGGGTGAAATTGGGGTAGAAGTTGCTGTTGTGGATCGGGCCGAGGTTGCCGGAGGCGTGATGGTAGATGAGGCGGGTGGGGTCGAGGGAGCGGACGATGGCCTCGGCGCGGCGAGCGGTGACGGCGTTGCGGGCGGCCCAGGCGTCGCGGGGTTCGGCCCGTCCGTCCATGAGATCGGGGTTCATATCTTCGTGATAGCCGGTGGCGTTGTGGCTCATGGGGTAGCAGACGACGGAGGGGTGGGTTCCGGCCACGCGGCTGTAGAACGCGGCGTGGGTGACGTACCCGTTGGTTCGGTCGGCCTCGGGCGCGGACCACTCGTAATCGCTGAAGTGCGGTTGGGTCAGGCCGACCAGCATGCCGACGTCGTCGGCGGCACGGAGGATGTCATCGAGGGCGAGGTGGGCGCCGGGGGTGCAGTTGTAGTGGTGGGTGTAGACGTAGTTGATGCCGAAGGAGCGGAGGCGTTCGAGGCTTTCGCGGGCTGCGGGGTAGGTGGCCTGGGCAGCGCTGACTTGGGCGTTGTCGAGGGGAACGGCAGCGAGGTGGAGGCGGGTTCCATTGAGGTAGAAGTCTCTTCCTTCGATCCAGAATTCGCGGAACCCGAACCGGAGGGGCCAGGGGACGTCGAGCGTTTGGCCGTCGGCGGCGCGCAGGTCGACCTGGAGGTCGTAGGTATGGTGGGGGGTATGGAGGTCCCAGAGATCGTCAGGCAGCCAGCGTTCCTGCAGGACGAGGCGATGGTCGGGGAGGTCGGCGCCGGTGAAGGGCAAGCTGGCGAACTCCCGGACGACCTGTCCTTGCCTGTGGATGGTGGCGTGGAGGGTACAGGGGGTGGTTGGGGCCAGGTTGGTGAAGGCGAGGTTGAGGGTGAGTTCCTTTCGGCGCACCGAGGTCTGGAGTCCGAGGACCGCAACCGCGGGTCCGCGGGGGCGGCTTTCGAGGAAGACATTGCCACAGAGTCCGCGGCGGGGGACGGCGCCCTGGACGGCGCGGGCGGCGGCGCTGTCGGAGTAGGAGAGGGAGACGCCGCGGAGCGGGAGGGCGAGGACGAAGAGGGTGAGTTGGTGGGTGGCGCCGGGGCGGCAGTGGGGGGTGAGGTCGATTTCTGCGGACGGGAAGCGGGCGACCCCGGCGGGTTGACCATCCACGAAGACTTCCGCGTAGGAATTGAGGTATTCGAGTTGGAGCAGGAGGCGGCGTCCGGTCCAGTTGGGGGGGACGTCCACGGTGCGTTCGTACCAGGCGGCCTGGAGGCGAGAGAGCGGGGTGTTGGACCAAGCGGGGTGGGTCAGGACAGTTTGGGAGTCCTTCTGCATGTAGTCGGTGATACCGGGCCAGGGGCCGGGCACTTTGAAGTAGCCCCATGAGTGGTTGGGGAGGTTGCCGCGTTCCCGGGCGGCGGGTTGCCAGCGCCAGAGGCCATTGAGGCAGATGCGTTCTCGCGTCGGGGTGGTTTCGCGGAAGGCGCGGGGGGCGTCCCAGGCGGCTTCCACGTTGGGGGGGAGGTTGACCTCGTTGTACTTCCAGCGCGCGTTTTCCTCCATGGCAGCGCGGTCTTTGACCGTCTGCGCGTTCAGGGGAAGGGTGAGCAGGAGGAGCAAGACAGCCAGGCTGTCAGGGCGGGGTTGCATGGTGAGGAAACTGCCTCTCGAGGGGGGCGGAGGCAAGCCCGGGCTGGGGCGAGTGGGGGAAGGGCGGGGTGCGAGTTGCGGCGTTCGAGCCCGGGAGGCGGAATTGCGGTTCGGAGCGTGGTCAAGGTCGACAGGATCCAGACCATCAGGTAAGGTTACAACCTCCAACACCCCCTGTTGTCTCCGGCGTCGACGCGAAGCCTGAAGTGCGGGAGGGGGTAAGTGGGAGCGGAAGACGATGAAAGCGGAAGCGAGCGGCGGCGCGGAAGGGCCTGGTGGGCGGCTGATGGAGTCGCTGCACGAGGCGCTGAACTGGGAGCGGTTGCGGAATGCGCACCTGCTGAATCCGTTCCGGTTCTTGGCGATCACCGTATTTCTGGTGCTGACGGTGTGGGCGCGGGTGGTCGAACCGCCGGTAGGGGGATACCAGTTTCCGGGGTTGTTGTTGGCGTATTGGCTGGTGGCGGGGGTGATTGCTGGCGTGGGATGGCGTATCCAGGGGGTGGCGATCGCGGGCAGTCTGGGGGTGCCGTTGTTGGACATGCCGTTGGTGTTCCTGATTCAGATGGAGAACCTGCAGATCTCGAGCGCGCCGCGGGCGGTGGCCAATTTCTCCCTGGGTCTCTTTATTTGCATGGTGATGGCGGCGGCGATGTCGCTGCGTCGATGGCAGGTGCGGTTGGGGACGGGGATGGCGGTGGGGTTGCAGTTGTGGTTGGGGGTGAAGGCGAAGGATACGGTCATGGGGACGGTGGGGGGCGCTTGCCTTCTGGCGTTGGCGGCTGCGCTCTGCGAGCTTGCGCGGCGGCGGCGGCTGGAGTTGGTGGAGGCGGTGTGTCGCCAGCAGTTGCGGCGAGAGCGGCTGGGGCGTTTCTTTTCGCCGCAGGTGGCGAAGCATATTGAGGGGCAGGTAGATGAGTTCGGGGAAGGGCAGCGTTGCGAGGTAACCGTGTTATTTGGGGACATACGCGATTTCACGGCGCTGAGCGAGACCTTAGAGACGGCAGAATTGGTGGCGCTGCTGAATGAATTCCATGGTCGGATGGTGGAGACCGTGTTTGCCTACGGGGGCACGCTCGACAAGTACACGGGGGACGGTTTGATGGCTTATTTCGGGGCGCCGTTACCTCAGGCGGATCATGCGGAGCGGGCGGTGCGTTGTGCGTTGGCGATGCAGGCGGGTTTGGCCGAGATGAATGTGGGGCGGGTGACACGGGGGCAGGCGCCGATTCGGATGGGGATTGGAGTGCATAGCGGGCCGGCCGTGGTGGGGAGCATTGGGGCGCCCCACCGCCGGGAGTTCACCGTCGTTGGAGACACGGTGAATCTCGCCTCGCGGTTGGAGCAATTGACCAAGCAGTTGGACGAACCGATCATTGTGTCTGAGGAAACGCGAGGCCGGACGGGGGAGGACACGGTGTTCCGGCGGTTGGAGTCGACGGCGGTGAAGGGTCGAACCAAGCCGATCAGCCCCTACGTTCCCACGCCCCTGCCCCAGGGGGAAGGCGGGGAGGCGGCGAGGAAGGCTGATCTCAGTTCCGGTCGGAGCTGAAGTACTTCTCGACGATCCAGGCGGGTTGCCATGGGTCGGGCGACCGCGGGTAACCGGTGAGGTCAAGCGGGGGAGGGGGACGATTGGTGGTGGGGAGGGGGAGGGGGTCGCCGACGCGCGCCGGCCCGGTGCGCCTGAGTGCGCGGAGGCGGGGCGCATGGGGGCGCTCGATCCGAGCGCGAGCCATCCGGGCCGCG
>CAZVRY010000039.1:0-34764 GCA_964629545.1 uncultured Verrucomicrobiota bacterium
CGCGTTGCACGAAAATGGGGGCCGGAGCGGGTCTGAGGTCACGCCTCGCTAGCCTTCAGCCTTCAGCCCTTCTGCCATCGTTAGGGGTATTTACCTCTATTGTAATCGTCAATAATTCTCGATAGAAGATGCTCGCTTATGGCGCTGCTATCGAATTCCTCAACCGCGGAGGCCGCGGGGCGTGGCTCTGGGCGGGACCGGGCCGTAGCCCGAGGCCGGACGGGAGGATTGGGGTGGGCCGGGGCGGTCATGGCCAGGGGCGGGGGGCTGGTTCTGTCATCGCTCGCGCTTTGCGTCGAGGCTGAGCCGGTCACGCGGCAGTCGATTCCGCTGACGGTGGGGTGGAATCTGGTGTCGTTCCAGGTGGGCGGGCCGCTGACGCCGCAGGCGTTCTCCGCCAATTTGGAAACCAATGGGCTGACCCAGATTTGGGGGTATGAGGCGGCAACGAAGCGTTGGCAGTTCTACAAGCCGGGTGAGATCAGCACGCTCGACCTCCTGAGCCCGGGCCGGGGCTATTGGGTGCAGGTCAGCCGACCGAATAAGCTCGAGCTGACCGGGCCGATTTGGAGCGGATCGATCAGCCTGGTGCCCGGATGGAACTTGGTGGGATTTCCCGGATTGCCCTTCGATCCGGCCGAGCAGTTGGACCTGCCGTCGGTGTTTCGGGGGCAGTTGGCAACGGTGCCGCGCATTTGGCGATTCGAGGGCGGGGTGCAGCAGCGGTTTGTAGGTTACGATGCGTTGGCGGTGCCGGCGTTGAGCGGATTGGCCACGGTCGATCCCGGCCGAGGCTATTGGGTGTTCAGCCTGGGGCACCTGACCCTGGCGCCGACGGCGTCCCTCGCCTTGCCCGCGGATGCGGATCTCTCGCCGTTGCAGTTGGAGCAGTCGTTCAACCCGGCGGATCCGCGGTTCCGGGGATCGGATCCCGAGCGTTACGCAGGACAGATTGTGCGCTATGCCGGGTTGGAGGACGCGACCGCCGACCTGAACCGAAACGGGCTCGTGGATGGCCCCTTCACGCAGGACACCCTTCGGTTCGGTTCCGGCGTCAACGAACAACTCATCACGATCCAGAACGACGGCGCTGGGCTCATGAACTGGGCGATCGACGAAGCGACCTCGTGGTTGGCCTTCGATCCTCCGGCCGGTGTCGCAGGGACCGAGTCCGACAGCGTCCGGGTGACGGTTGATCGGGTTGGGATGCTACCCGGCACTTATGCGGGGGCCTTCACCGTGTATGCCGGCGGGGTGGCGCGGGTGGTGCACGTCCTCTTGGATGTCCCTGGCGTGGCGGGCGATTACCGCGGGTTTGCCTCGGTGCAGCGCGTGAACGGCAAGCCGATCGCCCTGGGCAGAGTCGATTTGAACCTCTCCCTGTTCGCCGAATCCGCGGACCCGGCCGACCCTCGATTCCGCGCGGTCATCGATCGCGAGCAGTCCCTGCTGTTTCCCTTCGACGTGACCCTGCGGGGCATTTTCTATCAGGGAAACGACTTCTCGCTGACGGCGAGTTTCGAGATGCCGGCGGGGGACCGGAATGTGCCGCCTTACCAGGAGTTTCAGCATGGGCGCGGTTACGGCCGGCTGAAGGATGTGGATGCGAACGGGGACGGCAAACTGGACAACCTGAATCCGTTTCCATTCGCGGTGCAGCGGGAGGTGACGTTGCAGGGCCGGCGGGTGCATCCGGATCGGTTGGAGGGGATGTACGTGGAAGCGTTGAGCGGGGCGTTGCCTGGAGGCGAAGTCATCTATGTGGAAGGGACGTTCGAGTTGAATCGCGAGTCGCTCGAACCCACCCTGAAACCGGTGGCGGTGGGAAAGAGCGTGGGGGATCCGGTCACGATCGGCGGCAGCGCGGGGGGGAGGGTGGCCTACACGAATATCCTGGGGGTTTCGAGGGGGGTCCAGATCCACGCGTTGACGGCGAAGGTCCAACTCGACTTTCCGAGGCCGGCGGAGTTGGAGATCGATTTGCGTGGTCCCACCGGGCAGACGGTGGCGCTATTTCGGAACGGTGCCACCCTGGCGCCGGTGCAGACGTTTGCCGTGGGGGCGTTCAACGGGACGATGGGGCAGGGCGAATGGGCGCTGGTCGTGAGTTGGGATCCGGCGTCGAGCGAGCAGGGGTCATTCAAGGGGTGGGAATTGCAGTTGGACGGCTTGGAATTGTTCTCGGCCTCAGGAGTCGTGGTGGCCAACCTGGGTGGGGTGACCCAGGCGGTCTCGGGGGCGACGGTGTTGCTCTCGGGCGGCAATATCCTGCCTGAGACCCGGACGGCGGCGGACGGGACGTTCGGGTTCGGAGGGCTGACTGAGGACACCTATTCGTTGAGGGTGACCATGCCAGGGTATCGGGAGAGCGTGGCGGGGTTTCGGATCACGCGGGGGTCAGTCGAGGTGCCGCAAATCGTGCTGGAGCCGCTGGAGTTGGCGGAGCCGGTCTTGGCGGTGGCACCGGCGCTGGGGACGGCCCCGCTTGAGGTGGAGTTGCAGGCGTTGGTTCCGGCCGACCGATTGGCGACGATCGGCGGGGTGTTGTCGGCGACGTGGACGTTCGGAGATGGGAACGAGCGAGTGGTGACCGGGGAAGGGTTGGCACCGGTGCGGCATGTCTACACCGTGCCGGGGGCGTATCGGGTGGAGATGGTGTTGGAGGGAGGGGAGGGCAAGGTTCGCCTGACGAACGAGACCCTGATCGTGCTGGCGAGCGGACCGAATGTGGCCGCGTTGCCCGAGGCCGCCTATTTCGTGTGGGGCGGGGGATTCATCGGCGCGCTGGCCTCGCCGCAGAACAAGGACAACCTCATCGAGGTGGTGGGTGGAGGGTTGCCCGAGGAGGGGATCGTGTATCAGGAATCGAAGCGGGACATGGCGGCGTTCGACATCGATCGGGCGCCGTTGCGACCACCGGACGGGAACTTCCGTCCGACGCAAGAGGACACGGATTACGCGGTGCCGCCGTTGGGGCCGGGTTACGAAGTCTATGTGCCGCCGACGAGTCAGGGAGTTCCGCAGCCGGACCGGTTCCGGCTCATTGGGACGATGGGCGGGGCCGTGTTTAGCGTCGCCCCGGCTCGCGCCGGCGCGTTTGTGCTGCAGTCAGGGCGAGTGGAGGATTGAGCGAAGAAAGCGCTTTATGAAGAGAAACATCACACCGTGGGCATGGCTGTGGGTGCTCAGCCTCAGCCTGACTTCCGTGCTGGCCCAGCAGCCTTCGCCGCGGCTCATTCCGTATCAGGCGCGGCTAACCGATCAGCAGGGCCGGCCGTATACGAATGGGCAGTTTACGTTGACCTTCAGTCTTTATCCCCAGGCGGTGGGGGGAACGCCGTTCTGGACCGAGCGCCATCTCAAGGTGGGCGTGGTCAACGGCATGGTGAACGTCTTCCTGGGTTCGATCCAGACCCTGGACGGGGTGGATTTTTCGGCGACCCGGCATTTGGGGATCACCGTGGATGCGGACGACAACCCGGTGACGGCGGATCCGGAAATGGTGCCGCGGCAGATGATCATTCCGGCCTTTTGGGCGAAGCAGGCGGACAACAGCACCCTGCTGGCGGGCAAGGACTGGAGCGCGATCCTGGTCAGCGGGAACGACCCGGCGATAGGCCATATCCGCGGGGATCGATTGCAGGAGGCTGGGATTTCGACGGACCGAATCGCGCCGGGCGCCGTAACGACGGATCGACTGGGGCCCGGTGCGGTGAGGACGGCGAGCATTGGGGATGGCGAGGTCACCTTGGCGAAGCTCGCACCGGGCCTGCGGATCGATACGGTTATTCCGCCGGGCGTGATCCAAGCCTATGGGGGCACCGACATCCCTGAAGGGTGGTTGCTCTGTGACGGCAGGAAGCTCAGCAGTGCCCAGTATCCACTGCTGTATAGGGCCATCAGTACAAACTGGGGACGTGGTGACCAAGGTGTGCCTGGCGCAACCAATGATTTCAACCTGCCAGGGTTGCAGGGCTACTTCCTCCGCGGCGTGAGCGGTTCCATGGCGCGAGACCCAGACCGAGATACTCGGACGGCGAACCACCCAGGGGGAAACACAGGAAACAGGGTTGGAAGCGTTCAGGAAGCTCAGTTGGAGAGTCACACCCATACCGTTCTTGGAGCCTTGGCTGCGGGTTCGGGTGGGGTGGATCGTATCATTTCCGAAGACGGCCTCAGCCGTCCAAGCGGGGGCCGGTTCTCTTGGCTCACCTCGGCTGAAGGGGGTAGTGAAACCCGCCCAATGAACGCCTACGTCCATTACATTATCAAGTATTGACCGGCGACTTCTGAACCGAAGGCATGAGCCCCCGAGCCCTTAACCTCTTGTTCGCTGTGTGCCTGTTGGCGCCCGGCTCGGCCTCCGCCCAATCCCTTCGTTTCTACACCGACCGTTACCGGGTGTTCGAGGGGGACGCGGTGCGGTTCATCTATGTGGAAACGAATGCGCTGCCGAAGTCGGAGATCGAGGAATGGCAGTGGGATTTCAATGGGGACGGCACGGTCGATGTCTGGGGGACGAACGTGGCGGAGATCGACCAGACGTGGTATGCCACGATCAACCCGGCCCGGGCGGTGAACGGGGTGGAGAAGGTCGCGCCGGTGCTGCGGGTGGTGACGAAGTCGGAGGAGATGCTGACCCAGACCAATCTGACGGAGGACTTCCGCTATGGCTTGCCGGATCCCAGCGATCCTTCCTTCCCACCCCTCTTCCTCGAAGTCGTCCAGTTCGCCACCGGCAACCCGGCCATTCGGATTAACTTCTCGGCCAACCCGCGGTTGGTGACCCCGGGGACGGAGGTGAAGTTCTATGCGGAGGTGGTTCCGACGAATGGGGTGCAGGTGGGGGGAGTGGCGTGGGATTTCGGCGACGGGGGCACGGCGACGGGGACGAACCCATCCCACGCGTATGGACGCGAGGGGGATTTCAATGTGTCGATGACGGTGAATTACACGGTGCCCGGCGCGCCGGCGGCGACGAACATCGCGCGGACGAATCTTAGTTTTGTGAAGGTCGTGGAGGGGCGGGACCGGCTTTCCCGGGGCCGGGCCTACCGGCGAGGGTTTCCGCAGGAATACGACTGGGACGACATCGTGAAGGCCTACGGCGCGGTGGGGGCGGATGGTGACGAGTACAGCTATTTTCATCATTTCGAAGAGGCCTTGGCGGAGGCTTACGAGGCGTTGGGATCGGATCGGACCCTGGCCCGGGCTCGGGACAGGGCGGTGGTGGAGATCGTCAACGAGATGTTGCAGGGGCAGACCCTGCTGGGGAACAAGCGCTTGATCGAGGCGTTACGGATCAAGTATCCGCGGTTGCCCGATCCGGACAATCCGCCGCGACCTCCGGACCGGCTGCCGGTGCCGCCCGGGGTGCGGGAGCAAACGGCGGCCATTGACGTGGCGCTGCTGGATTATCACACCGCGCTGGCCCACGTGTTCAACGCCGTCCGGGATTTCGGCTTGGATTTGCTGCGGGCCGCAGCGCCTGACGGCGACGCGCCGTTTCCGGAGTTTCCGCGATACCTGACGTTCACGGATCCTTCGCTGAGCGAGCAGCCGATACCGATCAAGAACGAGTATTGGCAGTTGACCGCCGTAATGGACAAGCTGGCCTTGGGGACGATGGCGAAGGCGGAGAAGCTGTTCCGCCTGTCGATTCAGCAGCCGCCGGCGCGGGCGGAGGCCAAGGAGGAGTGCAAACGGGCGGGCTTGCAGGGCTACTTGGGGATGATGGTGTTGGCGGCCGGCCAGACGCCGCAGGAATTTGCCGCCAACGACGGGAATTCGCTGCTGGCCCACGTGAACAACGCCCGCGACCGGTTCGAGGGCATCAACGCCGGGTTGAATCCGCTGAGCAACGATGGCTCGTTCGTGCCGAACGAGAGTTTCGCGGCGATTTATCAGGACGCTCAGGAGGCGGTGGGGAAAGCTCGCCAGGCCGAGATCGACGCCCGCAACGAGGATCGCACGTTCGACCACTATCAGGCGGAGTTGGCCAAGGAGTTGTTGAACCAGCGGCTCAGCTTCATCACGCCACTGCGTAACCTGACCGGGCTGGATCCGGCGGCCTACAACAACCTCCAAACGGTGGACGATCAGCGGGCCTACACTAACACCGTCGGCGTACGGGTGAAGGCCCTGATCGATGGGTATCCGAACACGAGCCCGGCCGGGTTGGGGGAATACGGGGCGCAGGTGATCGCGCTGCTGGATGCCGGTCAGGCGGCGCAGCAGGCGGTCAACCGGTTGAAGAACCTCTATCGCGGGATCGAGATCTCGCGCTGGGCGAACACGCAGATCGACTTCGTCAATGCGGATGCCACGGCCCGGTTTCAAGTGCTCGATGTGGCGCGCGGCTATGCGAACATGGTGTCGTTCTCGCCGCCGACTGGGGTGAACATCAGTCCAGGGAGTTATATTGGTGGGATTCTCAACGCCGTGGAACGAGACGTTCAGCGCATTCAGCAGGCGCGGATTGCGGACATCCAACTGGACGCGGAGATCAAGAAGACGCTTCTGGAGGTGGCTAATCTGATCATCGACATCCGCCGGGCCAAGAACGCGATCGACCAACAGAAGTTGCGATTGGACCAGATGTTGTCGCAGATGGACCGACTGATCGAGGATTTGGCGGCGACACGACAGACGGCGGCGAATCTCTACTTCAGCGATCCGTCGTTTCGGGTCGTGGTGTCGCGGGCGCAGCGGCGGGCGGATGCGGAGATGGACTTTGCGATCGACCGGCTTTACCGGTTGGCGAAGACCCTGGAGTACGAGTGGACGGAGCCTTACAAGAATCCGGTGACGGTGCCGTCAAGCAGTCAGGAGCCGGCGTCGTTGGAGAACCCGTTGTTCGACAAGTTTACGCAGTTGGATGATTTGTTTATCGCGGCCAGCGCGGACGAGGCGAAAGACTATCTCGATGCCTTGAAGGCGTGGGATTCGAAGCTGCGGCGGGTGAATGTGACCAGCGTCCGCGGGCCGAACCACGCCGGACCGATCACGGCTGAGCCTATCTCGGTGCGGGAACAAGTGTTGGGCTTGCGGACGAGCGGTGCGAACGGGATGCCGTTGGCGGAGAGCGTGCGGGCCTTCCGCGACTGGTTGGAGGGGCAGGTTCAGATGGGAGCGGGTTCGGGCAACGCGTCCAAGCTGGAGTTCGAGTTCAGCACTGGGATTGCGGACGACTCGTATTTTCCGGCAACGGGCAGCCGCTGGAACATGCGAATCAGCAGCATCACCATCGACCTGCTGGCGGACCAGGGATTTAGCACGCGGCAGGTGGCCGAGATCGATCTGATCGAGAGCGGCATGGTGACGTTGCGGCGGTTCTTCGCGCAGCCGCCGGCGGCCGACGATTTGTTTCATCTGACATTCAACGTCGGGCGGGCCGACCGGTCGGTGTTCGGGATCGTGGTGCCGGCCAAGATCAACGGGGCGAGTGGCGGGCGGCCGCCGTCGGATTTCGAGGCGTTCGGGCTGCGGGGGCGTCCGATCGCCGCGACGCGTTGGGTGGTGAGCATCGACACCGGGAATCCGAGCAACGCGAACCTGGACTTCTCGAGGCTGACGGACATGGTCATCCGGTTCAAGTACACCTACGGGAACCCGGAGGAGTTCGCCGGCTTCTAGTAACCTCTTGGCCATGGAACCCTTTCGCTACGCTCGTCCTGCTTCCCGTTTCCTGGTTGCCTGGATGGTGGCGGCAGCATGTGTTCAGCGGGTGTCCGAGGTCAGCGCCGCGGAGATCGCGCGCGTGGGGGAGGCGTCGATTACGGAGGTGGCGGTGCGGGAGATGGTGGCGCGCCAGGGGCTAAGTCTTTACGAGGAGGCCTCGGTGCGGAAGGGGTTGGAGGAGGCGGTGCGGTTCGAGTTGATGGCGGCGGAAGCGCGGCGGCTGGGGCTTGACCGAGACGTCGAGGTCCAACGGAGGGTTAAGGAGATTCTGGTCGAACGCCTCTTGCAGGAGCGATCTGCGGAGTTGTCGCCGGCCGTGGCTGTCAGCGAGGCGGAACAGAGGGCGTATTATGAGGCTCACACGAGCGAGTTTCGCCGGCCGACCACGGTGCGGGGCCCGGTGTTGACGATTCACCTGCGGCCGGGTGAGGAAGCGGCGGCGCGGGATAAAGCGGGGGCGGCCCTGCGCGCCTGGAAGGCCGGCGAGGCGGTGGAACAGGTGCTGCGGCACTATGCGGAGGACCCGAGCGAACGGGTGGGTGGGGCGGCTGGCAGCGCGTTCATCGAAGGTCAGCCGAGTCGTCGGTATCCTGAGGCCGTGGCCCAGGCCATGTTCAGCCTGGAGCGGCGCGGCGAGTTGGCCGCGCCGGTGGAGACGCCGCGCGCGATTTACCTGGTGGGGCTGACTGAGCGGGTGAATGGCGGCCGCGAGCCGTTCGAGAGGGTGCAACGTGACGTGCAGCGCATCCTCGCTCAGCAACGGCGGGAGGCGGCGTATCTGGCGTATGGCGAGACGTTGAAGGCGCAGTTCCCGGTCGTGGTCGACGAGAACGCGTTGCGGCGGATGTTGGAACAGCTCCGCGCCGAGGTTCGGCCGTCGGTCGGGCCGGGCGGGACCCCGTGAGCCATGGCCGGCCGTGCTGCAGCCGACCTGAGGAGACCTGATCCGCCAGGGTGCCGGTCTTCGGGGTTCGTTGTTTTCCGGGTCGGCCTCCTCTCCCGAGCCTCAGCCCTGGCCATGATCGTCGGTTTGGTGCTCACCGTCATGGTCGTCGTCGCCGCCGCCTCGAAGGACGGCGTTGGTTTGTCCAAGATTTCGCTGCCATCCGGCCCAGGTTCGATTGAGGGCCTGGGCGACGCGTTCGAGCCCCAGCTCAACTCCGGCACTTCGGCTTATAGCGTCAACGTGGCGGTGCCGCCCGGGGTGGCCGGGCTGCAACCGGAGGTGACGCTGCGCTACAACGCCGGAGGAGGCAATGGCCCGTTTGGACTGGCCTGGGGCTGGAGTCCGATGAGCATCCGACGGCAGACGGAGAAGGGCTTGCCCACTTACACGGAGAACGATGTATTCACGTTTCAGGGCGAGGAGTTGGTGGCGCTCACGGATGGGTCGTATCGGGTGGAGAACGAAGCGGGGTTCATGAGGATTACGCGAGGGGGGGAGGGCTGGGAGGTTCGGGACCGGGCGGGAACGGTCTATCGTCTGGGGCAGTCGGCGGCCGCGCGGCAGGCTCGGCCCGGATCGGCCTCGTTTCATGGGACCTTCGAATGGTATTTGGAGGAGCAGTTGGATGTGCACGGCAACCGGATGGAATTCCACTACACGGCCTACGAGGATTCGCCGGGGCAGCTCTACTGCACGGAGATCCGCTACAGCATTTCGCGGACAGACCCGGGGGTGTTTCACTCGGTGGTCTTCGATTACGAGCCGCGGCCGGATGCGTTCAGCAGTTTCCTAAGCGGTTTCGAGGTCAAGACCGGGCGGCGCTGCCGCGAGATTCGGGTGTTGTCGCGCGGGGGCCTGGTGCGACGCTACGGTTTAAGCTACGAGTTGCCGGCGGGCGACCCGCTCGAGCCGGTCAGGCCGGAGGATGTGGGGCTGAACTTCTCCTTGCTGCGGCAGGTGACGCCATTCGATCACCGGTCGCCGGGGCAGGCCTCCTATCTGCCGCCGCTGCGGTTGGCCTACACCCGGATGGACACGGCGGCGGGGAGGCTGGGCGAGGTGACGGGGATGCCGCCGCGGTCGCTGGCGGATCCGGGGTTGGCTTTCGGCGACATCAATTGCGACGCGTTGCCCGATCTCCTCTATACCGACGCCCGGACCGGGGAGCATGTGGTCTACTACAACCTTGGGGAAGGGGCTTTCGGTCCGGGGACCAAGTTCGTTTCTTACCCGTTTCCGGCGACCCTTGACCACGCGGACACGGAATTGGCGGACTACGATGGGGATGGGCGGATCGATCTGGTGCAGAAGACGGGCGGGACGAGCCGGTTCGTCTATTACGCGAACACGACCGGGCCGGTGGGGCACGACGAGAGCCGGCCGGCTTGGGGGCTGGAGCGTGCGTTTGTGGGGGAGACGCCGCCGTTCGAGTTAGGCGATCCGGACGTGCGCACGTTGGATTTGGATGGCGACAAGCGGATGGACTTCATGCGGACGACCGATTTCGGCTTTCTGTATTTCTACAATCGCGGTGACCGCTGGGTGCAGGACGGCATCCGGCTGTTCGGCGATCCGACGATGGGGGACCTGACGGCGGGGAGCGGGATCCAGTTTAGCCAGGTGGGTCCCGGGGGCGGGTTGGTGCCGAATCCGTGGGTGAAGTTGGCGGACATGAACGGGGACCGGTTGCTCGACCTGGTGAAGCTGACGCTGGGGGGCACGCGGCTGAGTGTAACCTACTGGCCAAACCGGGGGCGGGCAGCCTGGGCGGCGCATCGGGGCATGGTCGGGGAGATTGATTTGGGCGTCGTGCCGTTGGAGGACGTGTTCGTGATGGATCTGAATGGCGACGGCCTGGGGGAGGTGGTGGCCGTGGGAGCGGATCGGATTCACTTCTGGATCAATCGGGGCGACGGGAGCTTCTCGGCTCGGTTCGAGCGGGCGGGGATGCCGAGTTATGTCAAGGGCGAGACCGTGCTGCGACAGACGGACGTGAATGGGAATGGGTCCACGGACTTTGTGTGGGAGAACTGGGATACCGACCGGGGGCGCTTTCGGGTGCGATACTACGATTTCCTTGGGCAGGGGAAGCCGAACCTCCTGCGCGTCATCGACAATGGCATCGGGTTGCGGACGGAGATCGAATATCGGTCAAGCACCGACGACTACGTGGCCGCGCGGAAAGCGGGTCATCCCTGGAGGACGCGGTTGCCGTTCGCATCGACGGTGGTGAGCCGGATCACCAAGCGGTTCGGGCTCGATCTCGATGCGGTGCCGGGGCCGGACGAGTATGTGACGGAGTTCAGCTATCGGGACGGGTATTACGACGGGTTCGAGAAGGAGTTTCGGGGGTTCGCCTTCGCGAAGAAGGTGGAGCGGGGCGACGACCGTTTCGAAGGCATTCCGGTGCATTCCCCGACCACGGTCACGCGCTATGCGTTTCATACGGGCACGCCCGATCACCTGGACAACAACGGGGATGGACGGTTCGACGAGGCGGACGAGCAGGGCGGCTACGAGGAGGAGGGGTTGAAGGGCAAAGTGCTCTGGACCGAGATCACCTTGCCGACGGCGGACGTGGGCGGGCCGTTCCCAGCCCAGATGGACGGCCAGCCTGCGGAGGACTCGGTCGTGTTCACGCGCGAGTATCAGACGTGGAAACTGAAGACGGTCCATTCCCCCGAGGGCGGTTTCACCTATCGTAACGCCGACGGCACCGAACGCCCGGAGCTGTCACTGCCTTTCGGGACGGTGGACGGCAAGAAGGTGTCGTTCGCCTACCTGGCGGAGGAGACGACGGAAGTGATCGAGGCGAACGGCGCGCTGGCGGGGACCGATCCGTTCACGCCGGTGCGCGGTCCCAAGCAACGGCACCGCGAGAGCGAGGTCGATTTCTTCGGCAACACGATCGTCGAGCGGGATTATGGGGAGCATGGGCCCGGGTCGGTTTACGACGACGAGCGATTCACCTTCACGGAGCATGCGTTCAATCTCGAGGATTGGCTGATCGGGCTGCCAGCGCGGGTGCGGGTGACCGACGAGGCCGGCGGGTTTGTGTCGGAGAACCGGCGCTACTACGACGGGGCGGACTTTGTAGGGCTGGGGTTGGGACAGGTCGGCCGGCGAGGGTTGGTGGCGCGGGAGGAATCGCTCGTGAACGGGGCGGAACTGCCGCCGGCGCTCGACGACACGCCGTCCGCCGCCTCGAACCGGGTCGGGGATCCCAGGCTGCCCCCCCGGGCGACCGTAACCACGAGCCGGACGCGCTACGATGCGTATGGGAATCCGGTGGTCACGCGCGATCCGCTTTGGGCCGGGCCGGGCCAGGGACACGAGCGTCGCTACGAATTCGACCCGGCGTTTCATAGTTTCGTCGAGCGGGAAACCATCGAGGTGGGCGGGACCAACGCGGATCTGGTCGTCACCGCCACCTACGACTATGCGGGGGCGGTCATTACGGGGTTCACCGATTTCAACGGGAACCGGACCTCCTACCAATACGACAGTTTCTATCGGCTGGTGGGGATTGTGAAACCGGGCGACACCGAGGCGCTGCCGACGCAGACGTTTGCCTACCGGCCGGGGGACGTGTTTCGGGGGCTGTATTACGAATACGACCCGTCGGGGGCGTTGACGCTGACGCCGACCGCCCACCCTCATGTGGTGAGCGCGGTCAGCACTCGGGCTCGCGAGCAGGCGGGCACCACCAACACGTTCGACGTGACCGCCTACACGGACGGGGCGGGGCACAAGCTGGGGGTGGTGGAGGAGGGCGAGATCGACGGGCAGTTCATCTACAAGGACGTCAAGCGCTACACGAGCCGCGGGCAGGAGCGGAGCGCCTATTTGCCGTTCCTATCGCAGGCGGGCGAATACCAGGAACCGCCGGTCAACATCGCTCACGTCGATTTGTTTTACGACGCGGCCGGCCGGGTGGTCCGGTCCGTGAATCCACCCGAGACCCACGTCCCTGACGCCCCGCGCGGGGAGGCGCGCACTGTGTATCTGCCGTGGGAGACGCGTCTGTTCGACGAGGAGGACACCCATCCGGCGTCGGTGCACTTCGATACGCCGCACGTGCAGTACATGGATGGATTGGACCGGTTGATTGGGGTGGATGAGGTCGTGAAGCTGACCGATCTCGGCGAAGCCCAAGCGGCCCACGCGGTGTGGGAGACGCGCTACCAGTACAACCTGCAAGACAAACTGACGGGGATCACCGACAGCCAGGGCAATCGGAAATGGTTCCGCTACGATGGGCTGGGGCGGAAGATCTTCATGAACGACCCTGACCGCGGGGTGCTGTCCTGGACCTACGACGAGGGATCGAACCTGACACGGACCGAGGACGCCAAGGGGCAGGTCATCACTTACACCTACGACGGCGTGAACCGCTTGCGGACCGAGGATTACCTGGATGAGGGCTCGCCCGAGTTCTCTTACGGGCGAAGCCCGGACGTGATTTACCATTACGACCGTCCAGCGGGGGCACTGGATCCTGGGGATCACGTCCTGGTCGCGGCGACCAACACTGCCGGGTATCTGAGCTGGGTGGAGGATCCGGCTGGGGAGGAGCACACGAGCTACGATGCCAGGGCCCGAGTGGGCTGGGTGGTGAAGCGGATTCGCGATCCGCAACATGGGCAGTTGGTCAATTTCCGAACGGGCTTCCGCTACGATTCGCTCGACCGCCTGACCAGGCTGCAATACGCGGACAACGACGAAGTCCAATACGCTTACAACCGGCGCAACCTGCCCCGTCGGATCTTTGGGGACATCGCCGGCGATCTCGTGGGCAACATCCGCTACATCGAGACTGACCAGATCAAAGCCATCGATTATGGCAACGGGGTTCGCACGACCTACGATTACGATCCGCGGCAGCGGTTAATCGACCTGCACACCGAACGCCTCCGCGATGGGCACGACCTGATTCACTTCGCCTACACCTTCGACCGCGCCTCGAACATCCTGCGGATCGACGACCGTCGCCCGGGCGAGGCCGTCCCGGCGGGGGATGCACGGCGGAACACGCAGATCTTCGACTACGACAACCTCTATCGCTTAACTCGGGCTCGGTACTCGTTCAACCTGCCGGGCGAGGGGGACCGGAACGACGGGTTGATCGACTACCGCTACGATCGGATTGGCAACATGCTGAAACAGACCTCGGACATCGTCCATGTCGAGCGCGGCCGTTCGGTGACGGACCTGGGGCAGATGGACTCGGGGGGCGGGGCGGGGCGGCACCAGCGCCTGGGGCGTCCGCGAGGAGCGGCTCCTGGACCGCATGCCCTGACCCAAATCCGAAATCCGAAATCCGAAATCCGGAATTACGAATACGATGCCAACGGGAACATGACGTTCCTGGACGGGATGACGAACACGTGGGACTTCAAGGATCGGTTGGTGGCGGTGGAGAACGACGAGATGCGGGCCGAATACCGCTACGACTACACCGACCGCCGAATCTGGAAGCGAGTTCACTGGAAGACGGCGTCGACCAACAACGTGACCGGCGCGAACCCCGGCTACGTCCTCTATCCCGACCGTTACTTCGAAATGCGCGAGCACGAGGCGCCGGTGAAATATGTGTGGAACGGGGAGACGCGGGTGGCGCGGGTGACGTCGAACATCAACAGCGAAGAGGGGCGGATCCAGAGGTTCCGGGTGGTGAAGGGGTGGAATTTGATTGGGCTAGCGATCGATGGTTCCCGACCAGCGGCTGAACTTGCGTATGGTGTTGACCAGAATGCTGTAACCTACGTTTTGAAGTGGGATGGGACCTCCATGAGTTGGGGAGCAGTTGAGGCGAGCGAACCGTTGCCGTCAGGTACCGTATTATGGCTCCACACGGCCAAAGCCGCCACGCTGGCTGCGATAGGCAGATACGTGAAGCCGGGTGCAGTATTGCTTAGGGTGGGTCCGAACTTCGTTAGCGGTTGGGGACTGCGACCGTTCAAGCTGGTTGACCCTGCACTGAATATGCTTGGAGTGTGGGAGTATGGTTTGCAGGCTTCCCAATGGCAGCCGCGTTCACCGATCGACACGATTTCACTTGCCGACTTCACGGGGCTTGCCGCGGCTGGCACGGCAGTATATGCACGCGCCGAAGTGGCAACGACACTCTTGGAGCCAGAGGGTGATCTTGAAAAGGCCTACTACCACCACGACAACATAGGCAGCAGTCCGATGGTGACGGACGCGAAGGGCGACGTCACCCGGAATGTCGGTTATTATGCATTCGGTGCCGCTCGGACTGGCCACCGCGCCGAGCCTTTGTGGGCTGATTACGGATTCCTGCAAAAGGCGCAAGGTGAGGAAGGGGGACTCTTCTACTCAGAAGCTCGCTACTTGGCCTCTTCGTTTGGGAGGTTCGTGAGCGTCGACAGGCTTACCATGGCTGCGCAGGCGGCACCGATAAGGGATCCGCAACAGGCACATGCCTATTGCTACGTGGAGAATCGGCCTACGAAGTGTGTTGACTTGGATGGCTTCGCCAGCGAGATCGGCCGACATCTTGCGCAGCAGGCTCGCGCATTTGTAAACGTTCCTTACGTTACTTGGGGTCGATGGCACAAGAACGGAAGCGCGAAGGGTGGGCATTACACGCAATGGGTCCATTATCACCATCACGAGATCTACGGAATGTATACGACCGTGACATCGGGCCTTGATTGCGCTGGTCTCGTGCACGCTGCCCTTCAGCGTGCTGGAGTCAAGACCGACAAGAGTACGCTGAAGGCCTTCCAAGGCAGCCCCTCGGAGGTCGCGGAGTCGGTCGCTGGCATGTTGACGGCCACCGGCTACCGCGTCCAGAAGGCGATCAAGGTGGAGGCGAGTGGGCACACTTACGATGCTTACCGGAAACTCGCCAAGACCGGAGATGTGGTGTTTGTTGAAGGAAAGTCCGGGGGGAAGAACTACGGGCACATGGGGATTGTTACGGTAGGAGCGTCGGGAGAGATTTGGATTACACATGCATCCGGACGCTACGGCACTCCCGGGGAAGTAAGTGGAAAGGTCGTGACGGAGTCGCTCAGCAAGAGCAGCTTTCGTTCGCGGATGCAAAACGAAAAGGGAACGTTCTCGATTGTCCGCGCCGAAGATCAGACCTCAAGCCCTCCGCCGCAATGACCGAAATGGCTTTGATACAGCCGTTGGCAATTCTGACAAGGTTGCTCGAAGGAGGAGCAAAGGAGGTGCGGGCGGGGCGATGCTTGGGCGGAGCCTGGCACGGGGCGGGGGCGCTGGGTTGGGAAATGGCGGCGCATTGGCAAGGCGCCGATACCGGCTGGCATCGTCGAGATTTGAAAGCAGTGAACGGTCGGAAACGTGGAATCCTATGAGCATGAATAGCACGAATCTTCGATGGCGTGGCCTCCTCGCGGTGGTGGGCATCTGCGGTGCTTTGCTACGTCCGATGGCTGATGGCATACCGGAGCCCGGGTTGGTGATGTATGGGAGCGTGGCCAACACGGCCGGCGGTTTTCCGCTCAGCTCCAGTGAAGTCCTGTGGATTCCCGCCGGAGCGGATTCGCGTCGGTTGCCCCAAGACCAGTGAAACCAACGTGAATCGGATTCATTCACCCACCGTTTTGAGTGCCTGATTGCGAATGTCCTCGGCAAGGTACATCCCGGCTTCTCGCTCCAGCCGTAGGAGTAATTCGCGCGCGGCGGGAATGAGCGCCTTGCGCTTGGCCAGCAGCACGACGCCGAGCAAACCGATCACGGGAATACCTTCCTGTTCGGCCAGTTTGCGGCCTTTGCGCTCGTCAATGAGCAACCGGTCCGCGTGGAGTTCGCGCGCCAGTGCGATGGCCTCGGCTTCGCCGGAGTCCACGAGTTGGGATTATTTGCCGACTTGCGCGGCATCCTGTACGGGGACAACTCGCAGCCAGTCTGGAAGCGTGTCGTGGTTGCGCAGCAGTTCACTTCGCACCGCTGCGGGGATAACGAAGTCCTGGAAGAGGTGGGGCAGAAGGCTGGCTTTACCCACGGTCAGCAGAGCGGTGAGCGGGGAGGTGTCGGAGACGACGATCATCGCGCCGCGAGGGCTTCCACAGCCTGCAAGTCAGCGGCGAGTTCTTCCTTGCCGTAGTGGATGGGAATCCGGCGCTGGCCGAGTTCGCGTAGAAAGGAGGCCTGGGAGATTCCCGCGACTTGCGCAGCCTGGCCCAGGGTGGCTTCCTCAGTCACGAACAAGCCGATGGCCAGGTGCAACGCCGTGGACTGCGGCGAAAGGCGCGCTTCGAGGTTTTCGGTCAGCGGTAGATTCATATGACGGTGTTGGCGATCAAGATCGAGGTGTCGAGGAGCAATCCCACGCGGTTTTGAGCGGCGGCAGGTTGCGGCGACCGGATTCAAAATCGTCGGCGAAGGCATGGGCTTCACCAGCCGGGAGTCTGTCCAATTCTGGCCAGCGTTCGGCCTGCTCCACGCCGCGCAGCACCGGACTGAGGGGCGCGACGGGTTTGCCGTCCCGCACGAGCACGGCTGACGCATGCTCGCGCTCAACGCGATCCAGCAGCTTCAAGAAGTCGCGGGCAGCCTCGGCCACCGGAACGGCGATTTCTCTCTTCATGCCCGAGATTGTGTCACGTGCAACCTCCCATGCCAACCGGAGAGTGTAACCCCTGATTCTTATGAAAGACCAAATCACCACCACGATGGTCGCGTTCCTCGCCGCGACTGCCTTGTCGCTTCCGGAGATCGTCCACGCCGATGGCATTCCCGAACCCGGCCTGGTCATGTATGGCAGCGTGACCAACACAGCGGGGACGTTCCAGCTTACGGCCGGAGCGGTGCGGTGGACGGCGACGGGGGCGGGATCGAGCGCGACGGTGCAGGCCACCCTCGCGAGTGTGAACGGGCAGTACTTCTACGTGGCGCACGTGCCGTTCGAGACGCGGGCGGTGTCGGGGACGACGTTCACGCCGGCGGCGAACACGTTGCCCTTGACGGATGCGACGACGCAGTTCACGCGCTCGGCGACCGTGATGGGCACGAACGCGACGCTGGTGGCGCCGGCCTTGGGGACGTTCAACTTCGGCAAGGCCGATCGAGGCCGGGTTGAACGCGTGGATTTGGAGGTGAACTTGCCGGATGTGCCGCCGCCGACCGGCGACACGGACGGCGACGGGGTTTCGGATGCGGCGGAGCAGATCGCGGGGACGGATCCACGGGATCCAAACTCGGTGTTCAAGGCGTCGACGGACTTGCAGCCGGCGGCCGGGGGCGGATTGGTGGTGAAGTGGTCGAGCGTGGCGGGGAAAACGTATGCGGTGTATCGGGCCACGGATCTGGGGGAGGGATTCAGTCCGCTGGCCACGGGGATAAGCGCGACCGCGCCGGAGAATCAGTTCACGGATCCGGGGGCGACCGGGGCGGGGCCGTACTTCTACAGGGTGCAGGTGGACCCTTGAGGGAACGCGGTCGTTCCCGACTGAGATTGCGCTGGGTAGGCCGAATGCCGGATGAATTCACGGACGGCGTTGCCAAACAGCAGCACCTGCGTTTTGCGCTTCCAGGCCATCGTTTCAGCGTCTGGGCCTGGGGCCCGCTGGGCTGCTTGCTCTTCGCCCTCGGCTGGAGTTGCTGGGCTGTGCTGCAGCATAGCGTATCGCGTTCGAGCGGTTGGAACGTCATGCAGACAGCGGTGGCGGTTCCCGGGACATGGAACCGAACCTCGGTCTTGGAGTTCCGTAACCGGACGGGTCTTCGTGTGTTCGGCCCAGGAAAAATCCGCGAAGCCGCCGCGACCGTCATGCTGCTACCGACCAACCATACCTTCTGGGCAGCTCTCAACCTCCGCCTCCTGAAGCAGTGCGAGGACGAGATCAAAGCGTTCGGCCTGTGCTGGAGCGACTCGGCGGCTTGGCCCATCTCCCGAGTCGACCGTGAAGAAGGCCGATGGAGTATGACCACGGATTGGCGCGTGGAGCACGCCCGCAGCAATTTGACGTGGTTCGCATCGCCCCGGGGTGGTTGGGTCAGGCGGTGTTCACCTGTGCGGAAGAAGGATTGCGGTTGTGGTTCAATCCAGGTGACCTGGGTTCGAACGCGGAAGGAAGTAAGGCGCTGCTGGTGTCTTATCAGGAACTTCTGTCCGTGTTGGCCGGCGAAGGTCCGGCGCGTTCGTTGCCTTGCTTCCAGCCAGGCGAGCACTATCGAGAGCCACATCGGTAGGCAAGCCTGCTCTTCCAGGAAGTCCTCAACATCTTCGGCCAGCGCAATTGTCATGACGGCCTTTTCTCCCAGCGGGAGTCGCAAGTCAGCCTGGCCACCCTGCGTGGCGACCGGTCCCGCTGCCGGTCTTGATTTCCACCCCTGTTCCCTGTCCTTTCCGAGCCGCCGCTTGACGAGGGCACCCTTGTCCGGTTTGCCGAGAGCCTGCGAGGACTTGGTGCGGCGCAGGCTGGCGCTGCCGGTTCCCGTGATGGGATTGAACCGATGCCATGCTTGGAATCGCACGAAGTCAGGGACCGGAGCCAGGATCGAGCACCTGCATCTCGACAACGTGTAGCCTATACGCTACACATGGCCCGTGGACATCAAGCCGAAGTCCGTCCTGGTCTATCGCACGCGCGACGGCCGATTGCCGTTCGACGAGTGGCTGCGCGAGTTGCGTGACTCGAACGCAGCAACCCGCGTGCTCGCCCGCATCGGGCGCATACGCCGGGGCAATCTCGGTGACTGCAAGCCGGTGGGCGAAGGCGTGTCCGAGTTGCGCGTGGATTACGGACCGGGCTACCGGGTGTATTTCGGTCAGAGAGGGTCCACGCTGGTGATCCTGCTTTGCGGCGGCGACAAGCGCACGCAGGAGCGTGATATCCGGCAAGCCCAGCAATACTGGGACGATTACGAGCAACGCGAGAGCAAATGAGCCATGAAAGCCGCTGTGAAATTTGAAACGGTCCTGAAAGACCACCTGTCCGATCCGGACCAAGCCGCGAAATACCTCACCGCCTGCTACGAGGAAGGCCCGGAAGTCTTCCTGCAGGCCTTGCGCGATGTGGTGGACGCCCAAGGCGGCATGAGCCGCACCGCGCGCCTCGCCGGTCTGAACCGTGAGAGTCTTTACCGTCAGCTTACTCGCCGCGGTAATCCCAGCTTGAACAGTCTCAACGCCGTGTTGACCGCGCTGGGGTTGAAACTGCGATTTGCGGCGCGATGATGGTAAGCGTCTTGGTTGTCACCGAACCCGCTCCCTGTCTGGCCGGACTCGGATCGATCGCCGTTTTCGATCGGTCACCTTGTCAGTCTGAAGAAGCGGGCTGGACCCACGGCCGGGAGATCGACCTCGAACCTGCCCTCGCGCCGCAAGGGCTGAACGCTCACCTCGGCCCCATCAACTGAGAGCCTGCTGCTCTGGCATTTGGCATCCCACGGACTGGGGCTGCTCTGTCCCGGCCCTAGAGTGCAAACTGACAGGCTCACAGTCTGCCGCTGCCGCTCGCGGCCGCCAATTTAATTGCTCGCGCTTGACGACCGTGGATGGCCTTGTCGCCTCGTTTATTCTGCCCGCCGCGGCCAAGCTGCGAACCTGTCACTCTGTCGAATGAACATCAGGGGCCTGGGGTTGGCAGTCACCGAACCTGGCACCCTCTCCGCTTCCCGCCCATGCCTTTGTCGCCGACTTGGTCGGAAACTTCGTCGAATACCGAGTGGATCACTAAGTGCAGACGTTCGACGAAGTTCCGGATAAAGTTCCCGACCAAGATCTTCCGGGAAAGACGAATTCGGTGACAGGCACGCAGTCGGCCCACGGAAACGGGCCTGCGGGAGCCGGACCTATCCGGTGGGCTATGGCTAAGATGCCCAGCGGCGGATGACGCCCAGGACCAACTGGGGCGGTTATGCCCGGTGGGTCGGGGGTTCGGGCCACCCAGGCGTGGTGATAGGTTCATCCTGCAAGTTTACAGATCCCGAACGGGACCACCCCAGCGGACCTATCACCCTGTCGCAGTCGCGGGACGGACTGCCGGTGCGGCACCTCGGGGCAGGCGGGTTCGGCCATCCAAGCGGCCATTTCCGGCGCGCGCTTCTGGCGGCAAGACAGCCAGGAGGCGGTCGTGCGCCCGGTTCGCGACACCGGCGAGGCGGCGAGGCTTCTATTGCCAAGTTCATATGTAAGCAGACATGCAACGGCTCCCCTCTCCCTGTCTCCCTCTCCCCAACCCCGTTGTGGCACTTCGCTTTCAGGGGTTGGGGAGAGGGAAGGGGTGAGGGGTGTCTGTTTATTTCCGCACTCACCAATAATCCTGTACAGGCGAAGGGCCCGGGCGGAGGAGTCCCGGGCCCTTCGCGGGGGTGTCGGGGAATCAGTGCCCTGAGCACTAGCGAGGCGTGACCTCAGACCCGCTCCGGCCCCCATTTTCGTGCAACGCGCCTTCGCCGTCTGGACCCCAATCTCCACGCCTCGCTCTGTAGAATCCTTGCCGGCAGGAGGGACGGGACGAGAACTTGACTCGATTTGATCAAGTTCTGGGCGGCAAGGATTCTAGTGGGCGCGCACCCGAACGAAGAGGTGCTCTTGGCCCTGGAGCGGAATGCGGAGCGTGACCATCTCGATGTCGCCCTGCGGGACGATCGTGACTTGGTAGTCGGCTCCGGGCGCCAAGACGGTCCAGACCTGACCGCCCAGCGCGGGCGTGGCGTCGTAGGACCAGGTCAATCCGGAGTTGGCGAGGCGGGTGTGGCTGACGACCAGGGTGTCGCCCTCGACGCTGGCCGCGACGAGGTTCCGCGCATGATCGGCCACGGTGGGGTTGAGGCCGTGGGCGTATTCGGTGCCGTTGCGGAGGCCGTCCAGGTCGAAGTCTTCGTCCAGGCCACTGCCGGTCTGGTTGGGATTGAAGTAGCGGGCCTGCCAGGCGGCGAAGGTGACGGTTGGCAGGTAGCGGACGATGCGCGGGTTGGCGGGCGGATCGGGGAGATCGACCTCGCCCCCGAGGGCCTGCTGGATGTAGTCCTTGAGGATCTGTTGTTCCCCGGCAGCCGGAGCAAAGAGAGCGCGGCTGGGATCCGCGGCGGCGACCGGGAAGGCGGCGTACCCGTCGCCGCCGGTCAATTGGAAGTTATTCGTCGCCAGGGTGAATCGGCGGTTGAGATCGCCTTTGGCCTCATAGTTTTCAACGACCACGTCGTCGGTGCCGTCGGCGCGATGAACGATGAGGGTCTTGATGCGCGACGGGGTGGTGACGCTGACCAGGCCGGAGAGGCCGGGTTTGCGGTCGTCGAATTCGGCGTAGATTCCGGCGATCTGGGGGAACCGGCCGTCGGCGGACGGGTAGCGGCTGACGCCGTTTTCCATGGTGGCGATGAGTTCGGCGGCGGAGAGTTGGATGATGCCGAGCGAGTTATTGAAGGCGAGGGCGGCTCCGACCTGGAGGTTGAGGATGTTCGGTCCCTGGATGGAGTCGCGGATGCCGCCGCCGTTCTTGAGGGCGATATCCACCTTGACCTGGCTGCCCGAGTTAGCGAGGTAGCGCCGGGCGTACCAGAGGGTGGAATCGGCGGCCAGGCGGCCGAGATTGGTCTCCCGGGTGCGGACGGCGGCGCGGAGGCCCTGGAGGGGCGACTCGGTGTTGCCGACGAGGGCGAAGAGATCCTGGATGAGGGCGGTGCCCTGGAGTTCGGCGAAGAGATCCTCGACGGTTTCGGAGGGCATGATCGGGATGTGGTAGAGGTGGTGGAAGGCCTCGATGGCGGCCGGGGTGGTGGCGACGGGGCCGCTGCGATGGTCGACGGCGGTGATGCGGCCCGCCTGGTTGAAGCTGACGATGAGGTTGCCGACGTAGCGGTAGAGATGGTCGCTGTTGACGATCAGGACCTGGTTGCCGGCGGCATCGGCTTGCACCTGCGGGTAGGCGCGCGTGGGGGCGTCCCCGGGCCGGAGGAGGTTGTGGGGGCCGATGGGCGTCCCGTTGGCGAAGAAGCCGGTGGAGCCGGCGGTCACGATGATGTCGATGCCGCGGAGCAGGGCGGGATCGAGCGGATCGGAGGTGAAATCCTGGGCGTGATCGAGCAGGATGATTTTGTTGATGCCCTTGGCTTCGAGGAGGGCGACCTGTTCAAGAACCTGACCGACGGCGGACACCAGCGGGAGGTTGTTGCTTGGATTGCGCCCGCCCACGAAGTCGAGGCCGGGCAACGTGGCCGTCGGATTCGCGATCACATTGAAGAAGTCGGCGGGAGCGCGTCCGATGATCCCGATGCGCTCGCCGCCCGCTTCGACGTAAGCGCTGCGGACGACCTTGCCGGCGTTTTCCTGCACGCTGCCGCCGTCGACGCCGCGTTCGATCGCGGGCACGCCGGCTCCGGTGCGGGCGCGGCTGAAGTCGAGGTTGACGGCGAGGAAGGGATAGTGAGTCTGGTGGACCATGCGGGCGAAGTCGTCGAGGCCGCCATCGAACTCATGATTTCCCATGCCATTGGCGACGAGTCCCATGGCGTTGTAGAACGCGATGTCGGCCAGGCCGCGCGCGCCGAGCGAGGGGACCTGTTGGGCGGCCTGGTAGAACGGACCGGGCAAGGAGTGATCGCCGGCGGTGACGTAGATGGAGGGGATGCCTTCGCTGGCGGACAAGGCGTGCAGGCCGCTGATCACCGCGCCGTAGTTCAGGATTTTGGGTTCGAGGGTATTGGGGTCTTGGAAGGAAGATTCGTTATCGGAGCTGTGGAGGACCTGCAGTTTGTATTCCACGGCGCGCGGGATGGTGATGGCGTGCAGGCTCGTGTTGCCGCTCACCTCGTTGGCGATGAGCAGGAGAGGCTCGCCGGTCGGACTGTCGGCGGCGGGGATGAATCGCAGGCCTTCCGGGCCCAGGTCGCCCATCGCCGCGAGTTCGGCGGCGGTGGGCGTGTCGCCGGCGAAGCGGGCGGAGAAGTTACGGGTGGTTTGGTAGCTGACGAACGCAGGAGCATAGGGGTAGGTGACGTCGTAGATCAGGACTCCTCCCATACGTTCCAACCCGACGAAGGCATAGAGGCGCTGGCCGATCTGGCCCACCGTGACGCTTTCCGGTTCCGGGCCTTTGTCATCGCTGCGGCTATCGAACGAGTCATTCTCCTCGTGGTTGGAATTGAAATCCGACGGGAACAGTTGGGCGGTGATGTGCTCGATCTGATCCCCGGAATCCCAGACCAGGCGGCCGGACTCGTCCCAGATGGAAAACGAACGGCCTCCGTAGGCGTAGATGCGGTCGAAGTCGCCGTCGCCGTCCGTGTCACCGAGGGCGGTGGTGGTTTTGAGGCGACCGAGGTTGGCGTTCTTCTGGAGGTCCGCGGCGTCGGGGAAGGCGGTGGGATCAAGGTTCAGATTGGCCACGCGTGCTTCTTCGCTGAATCCGTCGTAATCGCGCGCATCGCCTTCGTTGGCGGTGATGAGGAAGGTCTGGCCAAGGGTCTCGAAGGCGGCGATGCCGTCGGGGAGGTACATCCCGAAGACGGGCCAGTTGCGGATGCTGATGCCGCTGTCGCGGTCACTGGCGTCGAGTCCTTGACCGGGGGTGCGGTGGTCTTTGTAGCCGAAGGGGACGATGTCGAGGAGTTGGTGGGAGGCCAGGTCGATGATGGCCAGGGCGTTGTTCTCCTGGAGGGTGACGTAGGCGCGCTTGCCGTTGGGGCTGACGGCGATGTATTCGGGCTCGAAATCCTCGGCCAGGGTGGCGGGGCGGAGGAAGGCGCCGGTAGCGGGGTGGTTGATACGGCCGTAGATGCGGATGCCGGCGCGGCGGAAGAGGTCGTCCAGGAAGTTGTAGGGGGCGAAGCCGACGCGGTGGACGTTGGCCTGGGTGGCGCGGACGACGTCTATGAAGGTTCCCCGTCCGAGATCGATGATGGAGACGGAGCCTTCGGGGTCGACGGTGTAGTCGGCGTTGGGTTCCCCCTCGTTGGCGGTGAGGACCTTGGTGCCATCGGGGGTGAAGGTGACCATGTCGGGCATGGGGCCGACCTCGAGCCGGTTCAGTTCCATCCCGAAGAAGGAGTCGATGAAGAGGACGGAGCCGTTGAGTTGGGGGTTGGGGTTTTCGACGGCGATGGCCACGATGCCGTTCTTGACGTCGACGCTATTGACGTTGCCTCCGAGGTCGTGGAGCGAGGCGAGGCGGCGCGGATGGGTCGGATCGCTCAGGTCCAGGATGTCGACGCCGTTGCGGGCGGCATTGGAAACGAAGGCCCGGCGGGTCAGGGGATCATAGGTGACGATCTCGGCGGCGGATTCGAGGTAGAGGCCGGTCTGCACGTCCCCCACCTCGGCGAGGGCCTGGAGGTGGGTCATGCGCGGATCGCGCGGAGGATCCGGGAGGTTCACCACGGCGCCGCCCAGGGGGCCGGCGATGTAGTCGGCGAGGATCTGCTGTTCGCCCACCGGCGGGAGGAGGATGCCCGGGCTGCGGGTCGGATCTTGGTTGATGGCCTTGAAGGCGGCGTAGCCGTCGCCCCCGGTGAGGAGGAAATTGTTGAGGGCGATGCCGAACATCTGGGTGAGGTCGCCCACCACGCGGAAGTCCCGCACCAGGGTGACGCTCGTTCCGTTGGCGCGGTGGACGACCAGGCGCGACACGCGGGACGGTTCGGTGAGGCGCGCGGCATCGGAAACGCCGGGCCGCGTGGGATCAAACTCGAGGTCGAGTCCGGCGATTTGCGGGAACCGACCATCCAGCGCGGGGTGGCGGGAGATGGCGTTTTCGGCGACGGCGAGGAGTTCGGCGCCGTTGAGGTCCAGGATGGCGAGTTGGTTGTTGAAGGCGAGGGCGGCGCCGATGGTGAGTTTGATGATGGTGGGGCCGGTGATGCTGTCGCGGATGCCCCCACCGTTCTTGAGGGCGATATCGACGGTGCGGTTGAGCCCGAGGCTGGCGAGGTATTGGCGGGCGTACCAGAGGGTGGAATCCGCGGCGAGCCGGCCGAGGTTGGTTTCCCGGGAGCGGACGTGGGCCCGCTGCCCGTTGAGGGGTTGGGCGGTGGTGCCCGCGACGGTGAAGCGATCCTGGATGAGCGGGGTGGCGGTCAGGGCATCCATGATCTGGCGCACTGCGGGGGAGGCGGTGAGGGTGGGGACCAGGAGTTCGGTGCTGAGCGCGGCGATGGCGGTGGCGGTGGTGGCGATCGGACCGCTGCGGCCGTCGATTTCCTCGATGATTCCCTGGTCGTTGAACCGGACCATCAGGTTGCCGGCGTAGCGATAGAGCTGATCGGAGTTGACCACCAGGACGGGGTTGGTCTGGCCGTCGGCGCGGATGGTCGGGTAGGCCGCGCCCGGCTGATCCTCGGGGCGGAGGAGGTTGAAGGGACCGGTGGGGCTGTTCTTGGCCATGAAGCCGGTGCTCCCGGCGGCCACGACGATGTCGATGTCGCGGAGGTTCTGGGCGGAGAGCGGGTCGCCCGTGAAATCCTGCGCGTGGTCGACGAGGATGATCTTGTTGATGCCTTGCGCCTTGAGGAGGTCGACCTGAGCGAGCACCTGGGGGAGAGCGGAGAGGAGCGGTTGGTGGTTGGTGGGATTGCGGCCGCCGACGAAGTCCAGGCCCGGCAAGGTCACGCTGGGGTTGGCAATCACGTTGAAGAAATCAGCCGGGGCGCGCCCGATGAGGCCGATCTTCTGCCCGCCGACCTCGATCCAGGCGCTCTTCACCACCTTGCCGGCGTTCTCGACCACGCTGCCGCCGTCGACGCCAAGGCGGATGGCGGGGACGCCGTTGCTGAGTTGGACGTTCGAGAAATCGAGGTTGGCGGCGATGAAGGGGTAGTGGGCGTGCGCGAGCAGGCGGGCGAAGTCGTTGATGCCGCCATCGAACTCGTGATTCCCCATGCCGTTGGCGACCACCCCCAGGGCGTTGTAGAGCGCGATGTCGCCGAGCCCGCGCGCGCCCAACGAGGGCACTTCGGCCGCCGCCTGGTAGAACGGCCCGGGCAGCGTGTGATCGCCGGCGGTCAGGTGGAGGGACGCCCAGCCTTCGCGGGCGGCGAGTTCCTGGAGGCCGCGGGTGACCGCGGCGTAGTTCAGGAGCTTGGGTTCGAGCGTGTTCGGATCGACGAAGGACGATTCGTTATCGGAAGAGTGGATGATCTGGAGCTTGAAGCCGCGGGCGACCACGGGGGTGGGCTTGACGAGGTAGAGGATGTTGTGGTCGACCTGGCCGGTGGCGGGGAGGATCTTCGGGATCATGCCACCCTGCCCGTCGCTCAGGATGCCGAAGTCGTCGTCGTTGATGATGGCGAGGCTGCCGTCCGGGAGGATGGCGAATCCTTCGGGCTTGTCGTGGGGGTAGGCGTCGGGCAGGGCGAGCAGGAGGTCGAGGTAGAGTTCCTTGTTCGCGGGGACGATCCCGGCGTCGAGGACCTCGAGGGCGGTCATTTGTTCGATGGTTTTGACCTGACCATTCACGGTGAAGGTGAGGCCGAGCGCGCCGTTGGCCGGGTCGCTAATGTCGGTGGCGCCGGTCAGGTCGATCTTGTAGAAGCGCTTGATCTTGGCTGGGCTGGCCGGGTCGTTGGGGAAAGCGCCGTCGCGTTCGAGGACGACGAATTCCGTGTTGGAGAGGGCGCGGATTTCGCTGTTGGCGGTGCCGGGATGGTCGAGGAAGTAGACGTATTGCTGGGTGTTTCCCGTGGCGAGGTCGAAGACGAGCACGCGGGTCACGCGAGAGTGGGCGCGGATCGCGGTCCGAGCGGAGGTGGGGTTGTCGAGCGGCGATTGCATCATCCCAACGAGCTTCTTCCCGTCGGGAGTGATGGTCAGCCCTTCCATGCCGCGGTTGGCGCGGCGGTTGGCGAAGACCAGGGGGATCTTGCGCCCGCCCGTGCCGGACCCGAAGGGATTGATGCGTTCGAGGGTCTTGCCCGAGGCGTCCACGTGGAGGAGGTGTGGACCGTACTCGTCGCTGATCCAGAAGGTGCCGTCCGCCAGGGCCACCAATCCTTCCGGGTCGAGGCCGTCCTCGTCCAGCCCGAGATCGTGCCCATCGAGGTCCTGCGCGGTTTCGCCCGTCCCGCCGACGCCGGCGGGATTGGGGAGGCCCGTGAGGGGTTCGTCTGCGACGTTCTTGAGGAGGATGGTCTGTTCCTTGACCAGTTGGCTGCCGACCTTGCGGAACACGCCGATCTGCGGCGTGAAGTTGGGGACGGGGAAGAGCTTAATGCTGCTGGGCACGCCGTCGACGTTCGGGCCGCGGTTGTCACGGTGGCGCCTCGGTGGGCGGCGATCGGGCTCGGGGGACGAGGGGGTGGGCGGTTTATTTGCGCTGCGGTTTTTTTGCGCTTGCCCGGCGGCGGGGTTTTCCTCCCTGATGGCGAGGGCATGGCGGGACACGTTTTACTGGTGGGCTTGAGCGTCGGGGCGTTGGCCGCCTTTCCGCTGGGGCCCGTGGGGATGATTTGTGTTCAGCGCACCCTGGTGGAGGGGGCGCGCGCGGGGGTGGCCTCGGCGGCCGGGATCGCCCTGGCCGCGTCCATGTGGTGCCTGGCGGCGGTCCACGGCTTGGGAGCCATCGCCAAGCATTTGCCGATGGGCCGGGCGGGGTGGGACCTGGGGCTGGGCATCTTGCTGGTGGTGGTTGCGAGCAGGAACCTGCTCACGCCTCCGGGCGCTCCCCAGCGTGCCGTGGCCGGACGCGCCCTCGCCGGGCACTTTCTGTCGACGTGGGTGGTGGTGGTTAGCAATCCGCTGACGTTGGTGACGGTGGTGGCGTTGCTGGCGGGGCTGGGGTTTGGGCAGGTTCACTTGAGTGCGCGGGAAGCCGCCGTGCTCGCGCTGGCGGTGTTTGTCGGGGGACTGGCCTTATGGGTTGGGCTGGCCGGTTTGTTGAAGGCGTTGCGCGCTCGCCTGGGCGAGGGGGCGACCTGGCGGGTCAGCCGCGGGTTGAGCGGGTGCGCGTTGGCGCTCGGCTCCAGCTACGTCTTCGCGGCGGTCCTCGCGTGGCTTTGAGGGGCTTTCGAGCGCAGGGCGGGTGTTCGCGGGAAGGGGGCTGGCAGAGTTCACGCGGTCTTCACCGGGGCTTCACCTTCCTACCATGCGCGGACTCGATGCTGCGCGGGTGCGACACCAAGAACCGGTGGAGGACGGTGGGCCGGGCGCGAGCCCCGCGATCCGTCTGTTGGCGGTCGGTCTGTGTCCGCTGCTGGCGGCAACGGTGGGTTGTGTCAGCCAAGGGCGTCGTTCCCTGGTCGTGCAGTCCCCGAACGTTCCAGCCGAAGCGAGCGCCTCGCCCGCGAAGGAAGTGGATCTGCGGCTGCTGACCTTCAATGTCTGGGGCCTGCCCTCGTGGATCAACGGGGCTTCTGGACAACGCTTCCCGCACATCGCGGATGGCATTGAGGGCCTGCGCCCGGATGTGGTCGCGCTCCAGGAAGTGTGGACACGCCAGGCGCGGGCCGCCGTGCCCGCGCAGGATGGGTGGTGGATGGCGCGGCCTGCGGGAAGCTGGTGCTACTTTCGGCGCTGCGGTTTGGTGACCTTGTCTCGCCACAGGATTGTGAGCGGCGAGTTTCGTCCGTTCCGCCGCGCGCAATGGCCCGATGCGCTCGTCTGCAAGGGGGCGATGAAGACTACCATCGAGCTGGCGGCGGGCGTGCGCATCAACCTGTGGAATGTGCATCTCCAAGCCGGGACTTCCCGGCGGGCTTCGGCGCTCCGAGGCCAGCAGATTCAGGAATTGTCCGCCTGGGAGGACGAGGGACGAGGACGGTGAAGGCCCGGTGTCAGGGGCTATGCAAGAGCAACTTCGCGTTCTTGCACCGACCCTTAGGGGCGGGTGTTCAGACTTGGTTTTCCTCGAGGAAGCGGCGCCCGAGGCGGTTCGCCAAGGTTCCGAGCAGGGCGAAGGCCGCGCGCCGCGGGGCGGGGAGGTGGCGGGAGTAGAGGGCGTTGAATTCGATGGACGCTTGGCCGCCGCGGCGGCGTTTGAAATCGCCCGCTCCGGAGCTGTAGTTCAGAAGCAACTTCTCCTCCGCGACCCGCTCCAACAGCATCGCCACCAGCATGCGATACAGCCCGGTTTCCTGCGGCAGCGCGGTGTCGTAGCCGATGAACGGGGTGGAGGTGACGTCGCCCATGCGGAAACAGCCGAACACGCCGTCGAGGCGGCCCGAGGGGTGACGCAGTCCGCGCAACTCCAGCCAGCGTTCGCGCCAGGCGGCGGAGACGAACGCGTCCGTGTATTGGGGGTTCAGGCGGGAGTGTTTGTCGAGGTAGAGGAGGCGATAGAGCTCGAGGACGCGGGGCAGATCGGCCTCCGAGAATCCGTGGTGCTCGACGGAGGCATAGTGTGGCTGCTCGACGAGGAACTTGCGATCGCGCTTGACGGTGTTGCGCTGGCGGAAGGCTCCGGTGCGCCCATCGAACAGGTAGACCTGCCGGCTCGTGATCAACACGTAGCCCTGCTCAACGAGGAGCCGGAGGAGTTCCGCGTGCTGGGCGAGGTTCAGGTTCTTGAGCAGGACCGCGTGGGTTGGGAAGGCGCGGCAGAGGGCGCGGGTTATCGGCCCCACGGCGGGGGGCAACCCGGCGGGGACAAGGTTCGTCGAGAGGAGCCAACTGTTCCACTGGACGACCCGATCGGCCTGGGCGAGGGCGAGGATCCATTGGAGTCCGTGCAGACCGAGGCGAGCGAGGGCGCGCTGTCGGCGGGTAGGCACCAGGTTGAGTTCGCCGAGGGGATAGGCCACGTACTGGGTGGTCAGGGAACAGGGATACGCGTTGTCCTCCGGTCGCTGGTTGACCGTGACGGGAAACCACGCGTCGGCGAACCGGGCTACGCCCGGGCGGGTGCGCAGGTTCGCGGCCAGGTCGGTCGAGGCGCGCACCAGGAAGTTGCGCCAGTAGCGGCTCAACTCGGTGCCGAGGCCGTCGAGCCAGCGGGCGGCCTCGGAGCCGAAGCCAACCTCGACCGGGCCCGCCGGCGTCGCGGCCGGCCCCGCGCGGGGCTGCGGCGGGGCGGTCGCGATGGCCGAGGGCGGCTCAGCCGGCAAGGTGGGCGACGTAGAAGCTGCCATACGTGTGGACGCGATCCCGTGCATGGCAATCCTCGGCGCGTTCGCGGTCGTAACGGAGGAGGTCGCCGACGCGGCAGGTTTGGCCGCCGCGCTGGACGGGGATGGGATCGACGTAATCGACCTGGAACCCGCCGCTGCGCCAGAGGAAGCGCGCTCCTTGGGCGGCGCGGTCCAGGAGGGCCTGCCATTCGCGCTGGAGGAGGCTGGGCTGCTCGTGGCTGAGCCAGTCCATGTGATCCAGCAGCACGAATCTCGAGATCGGCTTTGGGTGGGCGGCGAGGAAGCGGGTCAGGTCACTGGTGTGGATTTCGATGCGATCGGCGAGGCCGGCTCGGAGTTGCTTGAAGTTGGGTTCTTTGAGGTACTCGGGGCAGCAGTTGCTGGAGTATTGGCCGAAGAGATAGACGCGCCAGAAATAATTGTCGCTGAGCGGCAAGCGGGTGAACACCGCTTCCATACAATCCTCCATGAAGTCGGCCACCGAACGGGCGCACTTCTGCTCGAGGTATTCCCGCTGGGCCTTGGGGACGCCCAGGAGGCTGAGGACGAGGTCGGTGCGCATAGCCTGTTTGAAGGCTGAGCGCCAGAACCGGTCGCGCACGCGGCCGAAGTAGATCTCGCGCTGTTCCGCGAGCGAGCGGGCCCGGAAGAGGCGGAGGGCGTCGGGGTAGACGCGCGCCACCTTCAGGTACTGGCGCAGCAGCCTGGCGAAAAGGCCGGTGGTGCCGAAGTGATAAAAGGTTGTCTGCGGGTTGCCGCGAAGGAAATAGTGCTGGCGGGCATCCCAGAAGGTCCGGGCGGCCGGGGTCAGTTCGCCCCGGAGCCGATCCCGGTACCACGAACGGAAATGAGGATGTCCCCCTTCTCCGAACAGGCTGAAGAACTCATCGAAGTCCAACCTCCGAATACCGGCGAGTTTGAGTTCGAGGAGGGCGTTCTGCCGGAAACTCATGTCCACCGCGTGGATTCGGCGCGGGGCGTCCAAGGCGTAATCGAGCGCATTGCAGCCCGCCGACGTGATCAGCACGATCTCGTCCTCGGGTCCCAGTTCCATGACCTCGCGATCCAACCGGGGGTCTTCCCAGCAGGAGTTGTAGATCAGGTGATTTCCGTGCACATAGGCGAAGAGTCTTCGCGTCGTCCAGTCGGCCAGTGCGTTCATGAAGTCCACGCTCCATCCCATCCCGTGTCGCCCGCCCGCCCCAGCGTGCGGGTCGCCGGACGGAATGTCGCGGCGGCATCGTGCGCGTGGCGCGGAACACCGCGCAATGAGAGTAATCGTTCGGCGCCGTGAATTAACCTGTCCGACACCCGATCCGCACACGGGGACCTCCAGGATGCTGCCCGCGGGCGCCGTGCGCCCGCAGTTGACCGATGAACCGAACCAGCAACCGCGGCTCCGCGCGCGCGGGACCAGCCTCCCGCGTCGAGCGCCGAGAGTCGTCGACGCAGGACAGAAGCCACCTGACCAGGCCCGTCCTGGTGCTCAGGTCCGGGTTCATCGTCTCCACCCGCTCACCGGCTGCCTACCAGCGCTAACCATCAAGTCGCTTCCAAAATACCGAGCGCTGGCCTGGCAGAGCCTCAAACAGCAAGGGCTGTGGGGATGTGCCTGTGACTTGGCCGATGAGGTCCTCTTTGACCTGAGGCACGGGCTGATGACGTCCCTCCCCCGCGAACTCCATGACGCCCGGGGCTCGCCCAACTCGCTGGCGGATGCTGTGCAGTATCAGGGCGCCACGCCGCGTCTGGTCCGGCGGGCCTTCGCCACCTTGCCAGCGCAAGCCCTGCGAGCGCGTTTCATCGATTACGGCTGTGGCCGCGGCCGCGTCCTGCTCCTCGCGCTGCTGGCCGGGTTCTCGCAATTGACCGGGCTCGAGTTCTGCCCGCGCTTGGCCGAGGAGGCGCGCCGCCTGCTCCGTGCCCGGGCCGTCGGAGCGCGGTTGGTGCCATGGACGGTCCTGACGACGGACGCGATCGCCTACCGCCTGCCCGCCGAACCGGTGGTCCTTTTCTTCTACAACCCGTTTGGCGGGGTCACGATGCGCCGGGTGGTCGAGCGCATCCGCCTGCGGTTGCGGTCCTCCTCGGAGCCCCTCTGGTTGATCTACTTGAATCCCAAAGAACTGGCCGTGGTCGCCGAGTTGCCGCTGGTCCGGGTGGCCTCCTTGCGACGGCGCGGGCGATTGGCGGGGGTGGTGTTCGGCTCCGCGGGCCTGGCGGGGGAGACCATGGGCAGGGTGACAGGTTCAGAGCCATCACGCTGCGCCCGAGAATGTCGTGATTCGCCCGGCCTTGCCTCCGCCGGAGATGCGGCTCGGGATCGAAGCAGCGCGGTTGTTCCGGGCCGTGTCCTGCACTCAAGGGCCGCCTTCGCGCAGCCGGAAGACGCCACTGGTGTCCGTGGGCGGAACCACCACGGATTGCAGGCCGTTCGCGGTAACGGGCACCGCCGGAACGAGGTGCCACGGGAGGTCGCCGCTCAAGGTGGCCTTCGTCTCCAGTTCGAAACCATCCGGCACGGCGGGCCAGCTCAACTCCAGTCCCGAACCGGTCAGGCGCGCGGCCAGGCTCGGCGGATTGGCCAGATCGCCCAGCACCCAGATGTTGCGAAACCGCACCTCCCGTTTCAGCGCCTGCAGGACCATCGGCCCGGCGGACGGCTGCTCGTCGCCGCCGGAAGCTGAGGTAACCTTGGAGATGGGCACATTGCTCTGCACCAGGACTGTGTTCCAATAGACCGTCACCCGGGCGTCCTGGGTCTTCACTGCTCCCGACCAGCGTGGCGCCTGGAAGAGAAGGTCGAAGGTCTCCCACTTGGTGTCGGGCACGCTGGCGTTGGAAGTGGGGTTGCGGATGCCCCAGATGGCGCCGCTTTCATTGTTGCCGGCGACCGCTCTCCCGTAGGTGCTCATCATCTGGATCTCGTAGCGACCTTGCAGGAAAATCCCGCTGTTGGGCAGGTCGTTTTCCACCGTGCCAGGCGCATAGGTGGGCAGTTGAAACTCCACATGCACCCGGCAGTCCCGGTAGGTCTCGACCGTCTCGAGTCCGCCGGCGGCCAGGTTCACCGTCAAGGCGCCCTCCTGCACCGGCCACAGACTCGGGCCATGCGTGTTCGACTGCACCCAATGCGAAGTGCCACTGCCGTCGAAGAGCACTCGGGCGCCCCGGGGCGGCGACAGCGGCACGCCGGCCGCGTAGCGAATGCCGCCGAGGAGATGGAGCCGAAACCAGGGTTCCGCGTAGGCGGAAGCAGCGTGGCCCAGCCCCGTATACCAGGCGCGCCCGCCGTCATAGGCCTGTCGCCAACTGATCGGGTGGTCGCCCATGGTCCCGCCGGCGTAAGTGGACTCGTCCAGGGTCAGCAACACATGCACGTCCGGCCGCGGGTTCCTCGAGTAGTTGAACCACTCGTCGCTGCGGGTCCAGCTCGCGGGAAGAAACGCGGTGGACGCATCGGCGGCGTCCTCGACCCGGAGGACGGCGGAGGTGATGGGGGGGTGGTCGGCAAAATGGGCTCCGAGCAACCCGCCAAACCACGGCCAACTGTACTCCGTGTCGGCGGCCGAATGCACCCCCACGAACCCACGGCCGGATTGGATGAACCGCTCGAACGCGGCCTGCTGGGCAGCGTTCAGGACGTCTCCGCTCGTGAGCAGGAAGACCACGGCCTGGAATCGCGCCAGGCTCTCGTCCGTAAACACGGACGCGTCCTCGGTGGCCACCACGCCGAAGTTGTTCAATCGGCCGAGCGTGGCCAGCGCCTGCACCGCTGTCCCGATCGCGGCGTGCCGATACCCGGCCGTCTTGCTGAACACGAGGATTTGGAAGGCCGCGTCAGGCCCGACCGGGGGCAATTGGGTCTGGGCCTGGCCGCGACCCGCCCACGCACCGAGCAGAAGGGCCAATCCGACTTTCGCTGCGACGTTCCAGCGAACCAACACCCCACTCATTACCTGCCGTGACCTCGCTCGGGATTCTTCTCGCCTCCCCCTTACCGCAAACCCAAGGGTTTTGATCATGGTAGGGCAATACAGCCTCGCGCAGTTACTGGCAAGTTAAACAGGCTGATCGGGTTGCCGGGGGTGTAGGACAGAATTCTTCGCCTGGCGAGAATGGCTCGATGATTCCTCCCA
>CAZVRY010000040.1:0-34748 GCA_964629545.1 uncultured Verrucomicrobiota bacterium
ACCACCGGCGCAGCACCCCCCAAACCCCGCGCCGTCTCCTGCGCCGCCCCCTCCGCCGCCCGCATCATCTCCACGCCCCCGGTCGTGTGCACCGTCAACCACTGAACATCCAGCCTCGTCGCCGCCGCCACCGCCCTCGCCACCGTGTTCGGAATGTCGTGAAACTTGAGGTCCAAAAACACCGGAACCCCCAACCCGCGCAACGCCCGCACCACCTCCGGCCCCGCCGCCGTGAACAACTCCTTGCCCACCTTGAACGCCCCCACCTCCGAAGCTAACCGGCGCGCCAAACCCAGCGCCTCCTCCGCCGAAGGCACGTCCAAAGCAACCATGATCGGATTCGACATCGATTCGCCCTTTCGTTCTGAGCCCAATGACACCCCCGCATCCTCCCCGAGCCTCCCGCCCCCAGTCAACCCCCGCGCACCATTTCCCCTCTTGTGAGAATGGTGACAGGTTCGCCGTGAAACGTGGCTTGGATCGCGACGGGCGGGCAGAGATGGGGGGACGACGGCAGGGCGCAAGAGCGGGTCGGTCGGGGCGGGACAGTCCCTTGGACAGCGAACCTGTCATCTTGCCCTCAGACCCCGGTTGGCCTTCGAGATGCCATCACCCGGCGCATTGCCGCATTGCCCCCCGTCACGGCGCCAGGACAATCCTGGATGCACGTGCATCGTGGATTGTCCATGGCCGACGGGAAAGGCGGCAGGTTCAAAGTCGCGACTGGCCGGTTGGGTGCGAACTGGGTGACAGGTTCGAAGGGGAAAGAAAAGTGATAGGTTCATGGCCGCCCCCCCGGATAGGGTGACAGGTTCATGGTTGCCCCCCGGGGCACCCGGGCGGCGTTTGCCGTTGACAGCTTCTTGACCGTTCGCCAGCGTGAAACCGTGCTAGATAGTCAACCCACCCCCCCCGCCGGCCCCCGACCAACAACCGGTCACCCTCAGCAACCACTCCGGCCTCGTCCCCTCCCCACCCTCCTTCTCCTGATCACTCTTGGACTCGGCGCCACCAACCCCAACGCCCAAACCCAAGAGGCTGGCGGCGATCAATTCCTCGATGGCATCGGCGAAACCGCCCTCGTCGCCCGCTACCTCCTCGACGGCCACACCTCCGACCGCTCCCGCAATGGCTACCACGCCACCCTGCACGGGGCCGGGGCCGCCTTCGTTGAGGACGCCCGCTTCGGCCGCGTGCTCTCCCTCCCAGGCCGTAACCAGGCCCATCTCCAAATCCCCGGAGAAGCCCTCCACGGCCTCGATACCCTCTCCGTCACCGGCTGGATCTTCCTCCGCTCCCCGAACCCCTGGCAGCGCTTCTTCGACTTCGGCCTCAACACCGCTAGCAACTTCTTCTGCACCCCGATCGGCGATGGCGGCGCGGACGGTTACCGTGCCCGCATCACCACCCAGGGCTGGACCGGGGAACAAGGCCCCACCGCCCCCAGTATCCCTATCCACCAATGGGTCCACCTCGCGATCGTGCTCGACCCGTCCCGACACTCCCTCCGCCTCTACCGCGACGGCACCCCCGTGGGCCGCTCCACCCAAACTACCCTCCACCTCGAACACGTCCTCCACCGAGAAGAGGCACGCCTCAACCAACTCTTCCTCGGCAAATCCCGCTACGACTCGGATCCAACCCTCGACGCGAACCTGCACGACGTCCGCCTCTACAGCATCGCCTTGTCGGACCAACAGGTCGCCACCATCGCCCGGCAAACCCTCCAACCTCAACTTTCACCCACCCCAGCCGAGCCGGCCCCCGCCCAAGCCAAAACCGACACCCCCAATCCCCGTATCGCAGACCCCCTCGCCCTCGCCCGCCCGCCCGCCCTCGAGGTCGAAACCCACGTCGGCACCCTGCCTCTCCTGCCCCGCAACGTGGTCAGCCAACTCCCCGACGGCGCCCCCGGCCCCCTCCTCCGCATCATCTGGCCTGCCCCCACCAACAATCTCTCCGTCCTCCACCCCGGGGCCTACTCGATCACGGGCCGCGTCGCCGGCACCCAACTCGCCCCCATCGCCACCGTCACCGTCCGACCTGCAGCCCCTGCCTCCCCACCCCCCACCCGCCGCATCGAGCCTTTCCCCCTCGACCGCGTCACCTTGCTCCCCGACCAACAACAACGCCCCACGCCGTTCATGAAGCATCGGGACAAGTTCCTCCGAACCCTGGCTCAAACCGACCCCGACCGTTTCCTCTACATGTTCCGCAACGCCTTCGGCCAGCAACAGCCAGACCACGCCCAACCCCTCGGGGGATGGGACTCCCAAACCACCCGCCTGCGCGGCCATGCCACCGGGCACTACCTCTCCGCCATCGCCCAAGCTTACGCCAGCGCCGTCGATCAACCCGCCCTCCGCGCCCATTTCCTCCAGAAGATGAATTACCTCGTCGACACCCTCCATGGCCTGGCCCAAAAATCTGGACGCCCCGAACGCGAGGGCGGTCCCTGCCACGCAGACCCGGCCACCGTCCCCCCAGGCCCCGGACGCACCGACTACGACTCCGATCTCACCTCGGAAGGCATCCGCACGGACTACTGGAACTGGGGACACGGCTTTCTCAGCGCCTACCCTCCAGACCAGTTCATCATGTTGGAACGAGGCGCCACCTACGGCAGCGGTAACCACCAGATCTGGGCCCCCTATTACACCCTCCACAAGATCCTCGCCGGCCTCCTCGATTGCTACGAAGTCGGCGGCAATCCCAAAGCCCTGGCCACCGCCCAAGGCATGGGCCTCTGGGTCCAGCAACGCCTCCAAGCCGTCCCCACCCCCACCCGCATCAGCATGTGGAACCGCTATATCGCCGGCGAATTCGGCGGGATGAACGACGCCATGGCCCGCCTCGCCCGCCTCTCCAACGACCCCCGCTTCCTCCTCTGCGCCCAACTCTTCGACAACATCAACTTCTTCTTCGGCGCCCCCGATCGCTCGCACGGACTCGCCCGCAATGTCGACACCCTCCGCGGCAAACACGCCAATCAACACATCCCCCAAATCACCGGCGCCCTCCACACCTTCCGCCTCACCCAGCAACGCCCCTACTTCGACGTCGCCCATAACTTCTGGCGCCTCTGCACCGAAGGCTACATGTACAGCATCGGCGGCGTCGCCGGCGCTCGCCACCCCAACAACGCCGAGTGCTTCACCGCCGAACCGGACTCGCTGTTCACTCACGGCTTCGCCCGCGGCGGCCAAAACGAAACCTGCGCCACCTACAACCTCCTCAAACTCAGCCGCGAACTCTTCTGCTACGACCCGGACGCCCGCTACCTCGACTATTACGAACGCGCCCTTTACAACGACATCCTCGCGTCCGTCGCCCCTGACGACGCCGGCAACACCTACCACATCCCCCTCAACCCGGGCGCCCGCAAGCAGTTCGGGAACGCCCTTATGGATGGCTTTACCTGCTGCAACGGAACCGCCCTCGAGACCGCAACCAAACTCCAAGACTCCATCTACTTCCAATCCGCCGACCACCAAACCCTCTACGTCAACCTCTTCATCCCCTCCACCCTCCGTTGGACCGAGCGCGGCGTAACCATCACCCAACACACCAGCTTCCCCTACGAGGACACCACCCGGCTCACCCTCCTCGGCGGCGGCTCCTTCGCCCTCCGCATCCGACTCCCCCATTGGGCCACCCGCGGACTCTCCCTCACCGTCAACGGCCAGCCCCGCTCGATCGCTGCCACCCCTGCCTCCTATCTCACCCTCCAACAAGAATGGCCCGACCCCACCTCCATCGAATGCCGTATCCCCTTCCCCTTCCACCTCGACCGCCTCATGGACCAACCCAACATCGCCAGCCTCTTCTACGGCCCCGTCCTCCTCGCCGCCCAAGAACCCGGACCCCGCTCCGACTGGCGCCCCGTCACCCTCGACCCCCACCACCTCGACGCCTCGATCCAGGGAAACCCCTCCACCCTCCGCTTCCAACTCGGAGACCTTCTCCTCCAACCCTTCTTCGAGTCCTACGACCGCTACTCCGTCTACCTCGACGTGCAGACCCCTTCCCGCTAAACCCCGGTGCAGGCGCCTGGAAAACCCACGAGCCCTTTGCCTCCCCCAACTGCCCTTCCCCATCGTTGCATCCTCCACCGATCGGCAAACCCTGCCCTCCGGTCACCCCGTCGCTCCCTCGGGTGTCCCCCCACCAACCCCCTCCGAACCCTCCGCCTCTTGCTCTGGCCAAGCCTGGTCCCGCTCCTCGCCCTCATCCTGGGCTGTGCCACCACCGCACCCGCGAAAGGCCGAGCCGATCTGCTGCTCTTCCTGCACAACGGAATCACCACCCGTCAGCAGGTCCTCGTGACGCTCGGTCAACCTTCCGCCCGGCTGGAACAAGACAACATCCTCACTTACCGACTCGGCTTCGAAAAACGCACCCAAGGCTACTTCCTGGTGGAACGTGAAACCCAAGCGAGCGGATGGGCCACCTGGGAACGCGCTCGGTTCAGCCTTGTGCTGGTCTTCGACGCCGCTGGCATCCTGCGCCGTCACGCTCTCGTCCAGGTCCATTAGCACTCACCCTCATGATCCGCCCCCCCACCGTCCCCTCCAGCGATGGTGTCCGTGCCAGCGTGAACCCGCGATGGCGGCCCACCGTCCCCGCCTGCCAAACCCCGTCCCCATCACCCCGCTACCTGCAGTGGGTGGCGCTCGTCCTCGTGAGTGCGACCACCGGATGCCTCGTCCTCCCCACCCCAGCGTTCCATTCCGGATCAGCACGGGAAAACCTCCATCGCCGGTCGCTCGAACCACTTCAAACCAACCAGTCTACCCGAGCCGATGTCATCCTCACCCTCGGCGAACCCGATGCCGTGTCACCCGACGAACACCAACTGGTCTATCGCATGGAGAGAATCCGCGCCCTCTGGTTCGTGGGCGCCGGCTACACAGGCATCGGGGGCGTGTTCACCCGAGATGAATACCGGACATTCACCTTCAATGCCGCCGGCATCCTCCAAACCATCGACCAACAGTGCCACTGGGTGACTTCTACAGACCCCGACAAGCTGACCTCGAGCTTAGCCGCACCCATGGAGTCGGACCACCCGCACCTCGAGTTGCCAGCAGATTGGATCCACGGCGTCGACGCGCGTACAGCCAAAGCGTCACAATCACCCCCCCCCGAGCGAGGCCGTTTGCTGCTCGGAGCGACCTTCGCAGGCTTCCGCTCCAAACGACAACTCGCCAACGAACCACCTGTCTGGAGCGTTCCCTACGACACCCTGGCGGACGCGGAAACCCATCCTCCCAGGCGACCCCGCCTCCTCGTGCTGCGACGCCTGGACGGAGCCTACGATAGCTTCGTTCTCCTCCGCCCAGGCCGTACCCCCCTCGAACGCGCTGCAAGATTCAAGGCGCTGCAAATCCTCCAGGAACGCCTCCATAGGCCCGCCCCCGCCTCGGAAGCACCCTCGCACCCTCCCTAAACCCCACCCCCCCCTTCGCCAACCCGCACCCGCCCCCCTACCGGGTGTGCTTCTTGATCAGATCCTTCTTCGTCTCCTCATACTGCTTCTTCGTAATGATCCCCTTGTCATAGCTCTCTTGGAGATCCTGCAACTCGCGCCCCAGCGTCTGCGTGTTGTTGGTCGTCTGGTAGGTCGCCCCGCCCCCGCCACAACCCGCCCCCAATCCGCCCGCCCCCACCGCCAGCATCGCCACCACGATCACCCGGACCCAATCGAGAAAGTGCTTCATAAGCCCGCACTCTGCCCCGAGCCGCCCACTCTGCCAAGACCGAAGCAGCCATTCTCTTTTTGAAAGGAGGACTCCCCTTCCCTCTCCCCGCGCCTGGGCTGCCGTCTGCGGTCAAAGGCGCGGGGAGAGGGTGGCCAACTTGTCCGCCGCAGCCTGCGCGAAGGCGGGAGGCCGGGTGAGGGGCTTTTCAAATTCCAAAATGAGAACTGCTGCGACCGAAGGCACAGCCGATCGGAGTTGTCCGCCAGGTCCGCCCCCGCCACCCTCAGGGCTTCTGCCCCGCCACCTTCGTCAAAACCACCCGAAACCCGATGTTCGGCGACTGGTTCGTCTCCGCAAAACCCTCCCGGTAGTTGACCCGCATGTGGTCAATCCGATCCGTCATGAACGACGCCCCCCGGACGGTCCGCTCCGGCACCGCCACCCGCGCCCGCCCTCCCCCCCGCGCCCCTGCGTCCGGGGGCGCCCCAAACTCGTCCAAACACCACTCGCTGAGATTCCCATACATGTGATGCAATCCCCACCGGTTGGTCGGCAGCGCGGAAACCACCGCCAACGACCCGTAGGGATCGTGATTCGTCCCGTGGTAATTCGCCGTCCCAAAGACCGGCTTGATGCTCGTCCCCCAAGGAAACACCTCCTGCAACCGCGGGTCCCGCGCCCGCTCATAGGGGGTCGCCCCCGGCTCCTCCTCCAGCCCCGCCCCCTTGCCCCACTCCGCATCGCTCGGCAACCGATACTCCCACCCGGGATCCAGCCGCTTCTGCTCCCGCTCCCGCAACGTCAGCCACAGACAGAACTTCACCGCATCCACCCACGGCACATATCCCACCGGATCCTCATTCGACCGCCTCTCCGTCGGCTTGGTCCGCACCTGCCGGGCCCACCCCTCCGCCGGCTCCGCCAATCCGCTCAATTCCAAATACCGCCGGCGAAAATCCGGCCACTCGCCCATGAACGTCCGATAATGCCCCACCGCCGTCTCGTGCGCGCACATCCAAACCTCCGCACCCACCGGGAAGAACGGCATCCCCAAACCGTTAATGTAGACGCCCACCGTCGGATGATTCGCCCGCACCAGCGTGATCGGCCCCACCGTCTTGTCATCGTCAATCTCCCGCTCCCGCGGCTCCTCCTCATAATACCCAGGCAGCCCAAGCCGCAGCCGGCAAACGTGGCCTTTCGACACCGGAAACTCCACCGGCGTCGTCCCGACCAAACGCTCGCCGTCCCAGACCTCCGCCCCCGGCGGCTCGCTCAACACCCGCACCGTCGCCAACTCCACCACCCGCGGCCGACCCTCCACCACCTCTACATCCTCCATCTCGAACGGCACCCGCCACGCCGGCGCCGTCGCCCTCAGCGCATAGTGCCCCGGCGGCAACTCCAGTGGCTCCCGGGCCATGAACTGCATCCTCGAACCGCTGGCCTTCGCCCGCAACTCCACCCGCAAGTCCTGCCCACGCGCCGTCACCGCGAGCCGCCCTGCCTTCGGCGCCACCTCCTTCGTTACCGTCGAACTCTGCGCCCCCGCCCCCTCCTTTCTTTCCGGCCCAGTCGTCTCCGGCTGCGCCTCAACCTCCCGACCCACCTCGCCTCCCGGCGGCGGAGCCACCCCCGGCGGAGGCCCCTCCGGCTCCTCCCCCAGCGGCGACCGGTTCATCAGCACCAACGCTGTCCCGATCACCCCCAGCACCGCCACCAGCGCCACCACCGCCACCACCGCACGCCAACCCCGCCACCCACGCCCGGCCGAGGTCGCCTCCTCCGCCAACGCCCCCTCCCCGGTCGGCTCGGGTTCTTCCTTCCACGCCGGCGACGCCGGAACGACCACCGGAACCACCTCCGCCTCCCGCCGCGTCGTCGCCGGCAAACCCGGCCCCCTCACCAGACCCGCCGGCAACGCGATCCGGGACCGAACCCCCGGAGGACTTAGCTTCAACTCCATGGCCTCCATCAGTTCCTCAACGCTCTGGGGACGATCCTCGGCGCTCTTGGCCAAGCACCTCAGAATCGTCGTCCGCGCCGCCACCGGCACCGCACTGCAAATCCCCCGCTCCGACAGACGCTGCTGCAACGGCTGCGCCTCCACCGTCAGGATCTGGTGCAGCACCTCCCCCCGGTAAAACGGCGGCGTCCCGCTCAGCAACTCGTAGAGCGTCGCCCCCAACGAGTAAAGATCGTCCGACGGCCGAGCCCCCTTGCCCTCCAACTGCTGCGGACTCATGTAGAGCAGCGTGCCGCTCGCCTGCTGTCGCACCCGCAGCCGCGTCTCCGTCTCCGACATCAGCCGGGAGATCCCGAAATCCGCCAGCTTCAACAAGCCCTCCTCCGTCACCATCAGGTTCGAGGGCTTCAAGTCGCGGTGCACCACCCGTTCCTGATGCGCATACGCCAGCGCGGCACCCAGTTGCTCGATCAAGGGCACCACCGCCTCCCACGGGAGAAACTGGCCCGGTTGCTCGCTCAATACCTGGCTCAAATTCCGCCCCCGCACCAACTCCATCGAAATAAACGGATCCTCCCCGCCATGCCGCTCCAAATTGAAAATCGTCACAATGTTCGGGTGCGCCAACCGGCGGCTGTTCAAAACCTCCGCCCGCAAACTGGCCAGCGTCCGCGGATCGTTGTGCACCTGCCGCGGCAAGAACTTCAAGGCCACTTCCACATCCAACACCTCGTCGTAGGCCCGCCAAACCCAACCCCCACCCCCTTGCCCCAGCACCCCCAATAACTGAAAACGCCCCTCCCACACCATCTGCCCCACCTCCTTGTCCGTCCCCCCCAAACCCGCCCCGCCCGCCCCCTCCCTCAACGTCTCGTCGTCGCTCATGCCTCCCCCTCCCCTCCACCCCACACCCTCCCCCAATCCGCCCGAAAGAACTCATGCCCCTCCGCAAACCCAGCCACCGCATGCACCCCGACCGTCACCAACGGCATCCGGTCCCCTAACCAAGGAACCGTCGCCGCGCTCAATAGCCAGTCCACCCCCAGCCTCGCCGCCACCTTCTCCATCCGAAACACGAAATTCACCTCCAACCCCAGCAGATTCTCCTCCCCTATCGCAATCCGCCGATCCACATAGGTATCCCCATAGTGCAACACCACCCGAAACTTCAGCCCCAGCCGCTCCTGCATCCGCCGCAAACCCCGCACCACCCCCAACACCCGCTCCACCTCGACCTCGCCCCCAGGCCAATACCCCAAAAAACCGTCGCCCAAATACTTGTTCAGCACCGCCCCCCCCTCCTCCAACACCCACTTGCAATCGTGGATCCAGACCCCCACCCGCTGCGCTAAGTCCGCCGCCGGCACCCCGCGGCTTAACTCGCTGTAGGCCACCAGATCCGCCACCAGCAACCACCGCAACCCATGCTCCACCACCCCCGCCAACTCCGTCGACTGCGTCCGCCGAACCGCCTCCCCCTCCGCCATGCGCGCCGTCCCATCCCGGCGAAACACTAACTCCACCCGCCCCACCCTAATGCAGTCCCCCCCGCACAGCCGCGTCGGCAACCCCAGCCGACGCCCGTTCAAAAACGTCCCGTTGCTGCTGCCCAGATCCACCAGCACATACTCCCCCACATCCTGCGCCTGCAATAACGCGTGAAACCGCGAAATCAACCCGTCCTCCAACACCACCCGGTTCTGCGACGACCGCCCAATCGTGCATGACCCCCACACTCGCTCCCGACGCCCCCCCTCGAACTCCAAATAGCAGCCGCTCGGAGCATGCTCACCCACTTCCACCTGACCTGCCTCGTCCACGATCGTGTCGTTCCCAGCCGCCCCCCGCTCATTCTGCCCTCCCCTCCCCCCCACGCAACTGCAAAGCGTTCCCACGGCGGAGCCACCGTGCATCCCCAGGTGGACGGCCAGGTTCACGTCGACCGCACCCGGTCGGCCGACCCCCGTGCCCCTCGCGGCGGGAACATCGTCGCCCTCCCTACCGTCCCCCACGGAACGGACTCGCCCCCACAATCGTCTCCAGCCCCCCATATCGCTCCAGAAACCCCGGATCCTGAAGCAAATGCCCCCGCCCCGTGTCCCGACGCAGGATCGCTTTCAATTCCCCGACATCCGCCGACCACCGAAACCCATTGAAAAACTCCACCCCCCGAAACTGCGTCTTGTAAAGCGCCCGCCCCGAATAACACGTCCCCAAATACACCATCCCATACCCCAAACGCGCAAAATGCTCCACCGCCGCCGTCATCATGTACATCCCCAAACCCCGATCCGCCCAGCCCAAATCGTAAAACGCATAATAGTAAAACGCCATCGCCGGAGGCTCCAAATACATCAACACCGTCCCCACCTCGCCCCCCTCCCCCGTCCGAAAACTCAGCAGATGCGTGATGGCCCGCGACGCCATGAGCGTGTCCAAACGCGACGCCGGCATCACCCCCTCCCCAAAACGCTCCTCCGCAAACCTCAACCACGCCCCCCGCCGTTCCTCCGAGTAGTCAAACTCGCCCCGCGACGCCAGCGCGAACGTCAACCCCGCCCCCTTCCTCACCACCCGCCGATTCTCTGAAGTCAGCCGCCACCCCGCCAGCGGCACCCGCAGGTGACGCGCCAACGTGAACCGATCCAAGTGCGGCGACGCCGGCATGAACCCCGCCGCGAACAAATCGGCCGGCGTCTCCCCAGCCTCCGGGATCCCCCAAACCACGTAGGGATACTGGTAACGCGAATAATCCGGCTCGGCTTCCGAGAACACCAGGCGCATGGCCCCGCATCCTGTCCCCCAACCTCGACCCCAAACAAGCCGGAACCGAACGTTTCCCCGTAACAACCACGCCCCAATCCGTATTGGGAGGGCAATGGAACCGCTCCTCGGTCGCGTGCCTCCGAGTCCGCCCCGCAACGGCCAGCCTCGGCCCTCGCCCAAACCCGAGGGGCATTCCCTCAACCATCTAACCTCAACCCACGACCCCTCATGATCCCTCGCCCCACCCTCCTCCTCCTCCTCGGCCTCACCTGCCTTCATCCCCTCGGACTCGCCGCCCCACGTCACCTCCTGACCTGGCCCCACCACCCCAACACCTTCAACCGCATCGAAGCCCGCTACCACTGGACCAACAGCGTCCACGCCAACCAGGGCACCCACGTCGAAGGCGGCGGCGGCCTCATCATCGATGCCGTCGAACTCACCCAATCCACCCGCACCCGCATCTTTGACCACATGCAGGCCTACGAAGTCTTCAACCACGGCGTGCTCACCTCCAGCCGCATCCTCGTCGACCGCTACAAAATCACCTGGAAGGTCCGGTCCGGTTCCCCCACCACCCTCGAAATACCCCCCGGCCACGAAGCCACCCTCACCTCCTGGACCGGCCAGTTCGCCCCCGGCATCCTCGAATACTCCGAATTCAAACTCATCGTCGACGGCCAAACCATCACCTCCGAACAACCCCCTCGCACCGACGAAACCAGCCTCACCACCTTCGTCCTCGAAGCCGTCCGCGGATCCGAATCGCGCGAAGACTCCTGCATCGAGGAACGACGGATCCACTTCGACGACCCCGATCCCACCAATAACCGCGTCGAGTATTTCTTCGGCCGTTATACCGAGGACTTCCAGGCCGGATTGGTCGCCGTCGTCACCAAATCCGAACCCATGGACCATGACCGCGGCCGCTGGAAACACACGCCGGTCTCCCTCCTCTCCCTGCCCATCGCCACCGGTTCCTGGACCACGCTGGTCGACCCCATGGGCTCGTTCACCAGCCCGCCCCCCCTCAAAGTCACCACCCGCCGAACCGACGACGGCAGCCGCCTCCTTGACCCACCCGATGGCAAAGGCCCCCTCGTGGTCAAGTCCCACTGGAGCCATCAAACCACCAGCCAACTCGAACGCCTCAGTTGGGGCAACCTCTCCGAAAACTATGCCACCGAATAACCGCCCCGCGCCCCAGGCCCATCCACCTCCCCTGGCCTCCTGCCCCTCCCAGCCTCTCGAAAAATTCGCCCGCCCGCGAACCGTCGGGCCGTTCGGTGGCCAGGAGGGTGCCGTTGGCAAGGACGTCAAATTGGCGGCCTCGGTCCCAACCGGAGTAGGTCACGACCAATTCGGCGGCCCTCGCGCCGCCAAGGTCGAGGGTGTACTGGAAGGAGAGACCATGGCGCCAGCGGCGACCCTGGAATTCGCCGGTCTCCACGCCCTCGCCCGTGAACCCGTGCTCCACCTCCGGTTGTTGCTCCCCCACGGCGACCGCGTCCAGCGTCGCCGCCTCGCGGGCCTGCTTGGCGCGTTCCTCGGCAGCGAGACGCTCTCGCCGGCTAACAATGGCCTCCGGTGTGGTGAGCTGCCAATACATCTGGTAGCGCGCGTCGTGCAGGCGGTGGAACGGCATGAGTGGCAGTCCCTCGGCCGCTTCCGGCACCGCCACATCCGTCAGGCGGAAACGCATCGATCCCGCCACGGCGTCAGGCTTGACCTGGCCGGGCAATGTAAATGAATTCGCCATACCGGCCGGGGTTCTCCATGCCGGTGCCCACGCAGCACCAGAAGCCCTGCCCGGGCTGAGAATAGACACGGTAGTGCGCCGGACGGATGGGCGTGAAATAGACGTAGCCCGGCACGGTCGGATGAATCGACGCGAGCAGGTGATTGTAGAGCGCGCGCTCGTAGTAGTCAGCATAGGCAGCTCTGGGTTCGCTGGCAAACAACCGCTCCGTCAGGCGGAGCATGTTGTAGGTGTTGCAGGTTTCCGGCCCTTCGCGGTGCTCCACCATGCGCCGAAAATCCTTGGGATCGTTGAAGTGCTCGGAAACGCTGTTCCCGCCAAACGCGACACTGCGTGTGCCGGTCACGTTCTCCCAGAAGTAGCGTGCACCGGCGTCCGCCGCCCGGTCGCCGGTCAGCGCGGCGATACGCTCGAGACCGACCACTTTGGGGATCTGCGTGTTGGCGTGCTTGCCCGTGAGCTGATCCTGCCCCCCCATCAACGGCCCGAGCACCGCTTGGTGGCTGAAACGGCGCGCCACCGATGTAGCCATCGCCCGATGCCGCCTGGCAACGATCCAATTCGCCCAGCATGTAATCGAGCCGGCGGCGCAACTCGCCCTCGGGCGTGTCCGCGCCGGCCGCGATCATGGTGGCCAGCGCGGAGAGATAGTGGCCGGCCGTGTGGCCGTCCAGACCGCTGCCTTCCCAATTCCCGTACGCCCTCGCCTTCGGCTCCAGCCCGGCCCCGCGCAGGAACGGCGCGAGGAGCCGATCCGGATCAAGCGCCAGCGGATAGACGCGGTTGACCCTCACGGCGTCCGCAAACGGACTCTCCAGCAACCGGACGGAAGATAGCGGGACCAGTTGGGCGGGCTGGGGAGCGGGGCCATCGGCCGCCAAGGCGGCGCGTAGCGCGATCGCCAGCGTGAGCAGGTTCGCCAGTGTGGTTCTCGGCTTCATGGGTTCCCGTCGTGGAGAGCCAGATTCCCTATCTGAAGAGTTGCTGGGCGCACCAATACAAACTGCTCTTCCAATGGTTGAAGTCGTGAGCGCTGTCGTCCACGTGCCAGATGTGCGGGACGCCCTTCTCCTTGAGATAGGCGCGCGTGCGCAGGCTGAAGGTCATCAATCCGTCCTCGTTGCCGCCAATGCCGTGCAGCAAATAGAGCACGGGGTACTTCCGATCTCCTGAATAACCGGGCGGAGTGTACCCCTCCATCCATCGTTAGACCCCGACGGTCTTGGAGTCGTCGCCAACCCGTTCGAGCTTGCCCTGAGCCACGCCGTCACGGACCTTGTCGAAACCCTCCGGCGGCTTCGGGAAGGCTGCCTGATTATCCTCCGGGCTGGGGTCAACGGGAGCGCCGAAGCCACCGCGACCGCCTCCGCGGGCGCCGGCAGGGGGTGCGTGTTGCGCGGCAGGTTGCGCCGTAGCCGAGGGCGACGGGGCGCCTCCGGTCTCGCGTTTGGCGGTGGCCTCCGACGTGCCGAAATTGCCAACCGCACGCGTGAACTTGATCGTGTCGGCCGATACCCGGCCGGTGAAGTCGATCCGCAGTTCGTTGCCCTGGATCCTCAACGGCTCGACGAATGACACCGTGTCGCCCTCGATCTTGCCTTCCTTCAACTCGGCTTCGCGGTGCTGGCCATCGGTGTCCACGCTGACCTTGCCGGTCACGGACTTGCCGTCCTGCTTGAGCGTGAAGGTGTACCTCTGCAAGCCACGCTGCGTGTCGAAGTCGCCCTTCCACGTGCCGGTGATGTCGGCGGCGAGGGCTCCCGCCGATGGGGCGGGTGTCGCTGCGCCGGTCCCCTCTCCGGACTGCGGGATGATTTCAATCGCGCAGATCTGCGGGTTCTCAACCTTGGGCGTGAAGGTCACTTCGATCTTGCCGTCGGTGACTTCGATGGGGACCGTCTCCATGTAGGCTTTCCGGAATCCGCCGGCCTTGACCCACGGATCGAAGTCCTTGAAGTCCTTCCCCTGGACGTTAAACGAAAAGACGCGCTCCCCAGGGCCGCTGATGCCCTCGAAGGTTTCCGCGAAATGCAGCCTCACGAGGTACTTCCCGTTCGGCACGGACCAGGAGAAGGAGTCCATGCTGTAGCGCTCCGCCCGGTAGAGGTCCGGACTCTTGGTGTTGGCAATCTGGATGTCCGGCCGTTCGATGGTTTGACCGCCCTCGAAACCCTGATCGGCCAGCCACACGTTCCCTTCCCCGTCCTGCACCGGCTCGGATTTCCCGGCTTTGATGCGGATGACCTTGGCCGCAGGCACCGTCGCCGCACGTGCAGGCAGGGCTGCACCGGTCTGGGCGGCGGCGGAGGTGGGCACGGGCACCACGGGACGGTCCTGGAACAGGAGTTGAGCGAACTGATGCAAGCTGCGCCTCCAGGTCTGGAACTCGTGAGCGGTGTTCGGGGACACATACGCGGTGTTCTGGATGCCCGCCTTGGCCAGGGCCTCATGGTTTGAGTTGATGTTGCCGGGGTTCTCGCGACTGCCGCAACTGCAAAACACGACCTTGACCTTCTCCTTGAAGCCTGGCGTGTTCTCGACATCCGCGGGAGTGATGACGCCCCCACTGAAGAGGCCGATGTGCGAAAACTTGTCGAGGTGCTTGAGCGTGATGAACTTGGTTTCCATGCCGCCCATGGACAAACCCGCCATGGCCCGATGCGGCTGATCGGAGAGCGTGCGGAAGTTGGCGTCAATATACGGGATGAGCTCGCCGACGAGAACCGCTTCGAACGCGGCAGCCGCCCCCGCAAAGGGATTCATCCCGCCGCGCCCTCCAGGGCCGCGTCCAGCGGCCGGGGCATCGCCTCCCGCGCTTGCCCCATTCGTCGATCCCGCGGCGGCCGCCGCTCCAGGTCCGGGGCCACCCCGGCGCGCGCCCGGTCCCGGCCCTTCATTGGTCAAGCCGTAGGTCATCACAATGATGAAGGGCCTCGCCTTTCCTTCGGCGATCAGATTGTCCATGATGAGATTCGCGCGGCCCTGGTTCCACCACGCGTATTCATTCTCGCCCCATCCATGCTGGAGATAGAGCACCGGGTAACGCTTCGCGGCGTCCTTGTCGTAATCCGGGGGCGTGTACACGTAGGCCACGCGCGCGCTGACGGTGTTGGTGAACTTCGATGGAAACAGGACCTGCTGGATGCGCCCATGGGGCACGTCCTTCAGCGCGTAGAAGTCCTGGTCGTGCGCGGGAATCTCGATGCCGCTTTCCCAACGAGATGAACCGTAGAAGTGCAAAGTGCCCGGGTCGTTGAAGGTGCCGCCATCCACCGTGAGATGGTAATAGTGGAACCCCTCGTCCATGGGCGGCGACGTGCCGACCCAGACGCCGTCGTCCCCTCGGGTCAAGACCGTCCGGCCCGCGCTGACGCCCTGGGCCTGCGGCGCTACGATGCGGTATCGAACGCGACGCTCCGAGTTGACCTGCGGGTATTGCTGGCCGGGTTGGTTCAAGGCTGAGGGCTTGAAGTCCTCCGCCGGCGGTTGGTTGGGTTGTGCCTTGGCTGGCAGACCGGCCAGGAGCAAGATGCTTAGAATTGCAGCTTTCATTGGATTTCAGTTTGGTGGGGGGGTCTTATTGCAGAGTTCATAGGTAAGCAGACATGCGACGGCTCCCCTCTCCCTGTCTCCCTCTCCCCAACCCCGCTGTATCACTTCGCATTCAGGGGTTGGGGAGAGGGAAGGGGTGAGGGGTGTCTGCTTATTTCCGCACTCACCAATAACAGCAGTGCTCTCTTCGATGGAAGGAGCCCCCCCCCTCTCCCCTTCCCTCCCCGCGCCTAGACTGCCTTCCGCTGTGACGGGCGCAGGGAGAGGGCGTATGCTGGCGGTGAAACATCCGGGTTAGGCCATTATGGCTCCTTCACCGCGCGGAGGAGCCCGAGCTTGTAGGGCAGCCTGCCGTAGTCACCGCGGTTTTCGGCATCGGCAATCCCCTGGTAAAAGAACCTGAGATGGTCAGGATCGAGAACCATGCGTTCGTCATTCCCCTCGCGGATCATCTCCCCGTGGCTGATCTGGCCGGTCCAGGGCTCCACGCCTTCCTCGAAGGTCATGTTCCGGATCCCGGCGAACGGGCTTTCGAACGTGTCAAGTCCTTCCACCGGATACCATTCTCCATCCAGTGTGTCGGCCACGTAGGCGCGGTAGAACCGGGTGGGCGAAAGGGCCTCCACGCAGGTCAGGTACTTGGCCGTCCCCTTGATCCTGTAAGTGAAGCTGCCCTCGAACACCGTGCTGCGCGTGCCGCGCATGGCCACCACCGGCTGACTGAATCCCTTGGGAAACTCGCCGTAGGTGGTCCGGCAACGGTAGAAGTTCCCGTCGTCGCCCGTAAAGAACAGATACATGTGTTCCCCGTCACCGATGCAATGGTAATCGATGGGCAGGTTGGGGGTCCGGATGTCCGGCGCGAACAACGGCTGCGGCGCGGTCCAGGATTTCGGATCGTCCGGAGTCTCGCTGGTGCAATAGGCCGGACGCTGCGTCTGGAAGATGTAATACCACAGCTTTTGGGGAGCAAAAAAGAAGACCTCGGGCGCACACTTGTAGCCGCCGAAACCGGGGACCGTGTCCAGGTAGAAAAGCTTGGCGCTGGGAGCCTCCCTCCAATCGGCAAAGCTCAGGTGAACCATGCTCCAGCCCCCGCCGCCTCCGCGGCGCGGGCCTGCCGGAGGCGCGCCCGAACTCGGATTCAGGAAGGCGGCTGCGGCCGGGCCGCTCACCATGAAGGCGGTCGCGTAGACTTCCCACTTGTCTTTATACCGAAAAATGGTGGGGTCTTTGACGGAGTAAAGGAAATGGGTGGGATCATTCTGCGGGCCAACCAGCACGCCGGTCGACCTCCATTTGAGCGGCTTGCCCAGCAGCCCCGGCAGAGTGTTCGGAACGGACGCACGGATCTCGGGAAGCGGCCCGAAATCAGGACCGCCGCGTCGTCCGCCAGGCGACGCCGCCGCCAGCGCGAGGTGGGACACGCGCGCAGAGGTCGCCGGCGTTGCGACGGCGCCAGCAGCGGGCGTCACCGGCTCTGGACTGCCATCAGCGGCGGCATAAAGCGTCAGCGCGCTGCCGACCAGCAGAGTCAGGTGGACGAAAGAGGTGGGTAGGGACATGTTCACAAGGGCGATGGGGTTATGCTTTTCCGGGCACTACTTCACCACTACCAATACTTCCGGTCGATCTTCAGTTTTGGACATCGATCATGAGTTTCAACCCCTCGGCTCCAACTTCCGGGGTTCAAAACTCGTGCGCGGCTGGAAGTACGGAGATCCAGAGGCTATCCCATCTGGCTTTGAGCACGCCGCGGATCGGCAGACCAGGAACATGAAGCGGGATTGTATCCTCACGGTTGTCGCGCTCTCCCTCTCGGCCGGCGCATTCGCCCAGGACAGGAAGCCGGATCCGAAACTCCAGGTCTACCTCTGCTTTGGCCAGTCGAACATGGAAGCCGGCGCCAGGCCCGAAGAGCTGGACAAGGGGGACGTGGACCCGCGCTTCCAGATGCTTAACATCCAAGGCATTGAGTACAAGGAGGTGGAACGGCCCGGGCTCCCGCCGACACCCGCAACTCCGCCGGCTGCGGGCGCCGTGGCGGAGTCCTCATCCCAAGCGGTGGCGGCGGAAGCCACCCGCCGGACCGTGGAAGACGGAGGGACCGGCCCCTGCAAGGCGCTGATGGCGACGAACAGCACCCTGCCAACCCACACGATCTTCCGGCCGAAGGACCTGAGCGCGTTTGGCGAAAAACACAAGCTGCCCATCATCGTCTGGGGCAGCGGCGCGTGCGCCAATTCACCATGGGAACACGTGAACTTCCTGTCCGAGGTGGCGTCGCACGGCTTCTTGGTGATCGCGATTGGCCCGATGCCGACGGAAGGTCTGCGTGGCGGCCCCGGTGGATCCACGAAATCCTCGCTGGTGCTCGACGCGATCAACTGGGCGGGTGAACAGGACCGGGACGAGAAAAGCCATTACCACCGCAGGCGGGACACCGCGAAGATCGCGGCCGGCGGCATGTCCTGCGGCGGGTTGCAGGCGCTGGAGGTGGCTCCCGATCCGCGCGTGACGACGGCGATCATCCGTAACAGCGGAATCCTGGGCAACCCCGGCGGCGGCATGCGTGGGATGCCCAACCTGACTAAGAAGCAAATCCCCTGACCTTCCGCCGGGGGGGCCGTCCCGCGCAGCGGGCAGTGGCAAGCCCTGGCCGGGTCGAAGGCGACGGGGCTTCGGCTCAGCTCGGGTCCGGGTGCTGCCAAGGCGCCCGATATTCGCGCTTGAGGAGACGCGCGGCGGCGGGGTTACCCTCGATCTGCGCCGTCGCGGCGTTCCAGGTCACTTTGCTGCTGGATTCGTAGGCCAACATCGCCAGTTTGACCGTGGCGGTGGACAGGTGCGCGTCCGCAGCCGTCACGAGAGGGTCCGCTTCCTGGCGCGTGCGCACCGCGGTCAGAAAGGCCGCCATGTGCGCCGTCCCCATGTCAGCCCGGGCTTGCGTGACCTTGTGCGATTGTCCCCGGCCTTGGGGCACTACTACCCAGCGATCATCGGTGACGAACACGGTTTCCTTCTCGCCATAGAAGAAGATCCCGTTCGCGACCTCGGGCGTAAATTCCGCCGCCCCGTACATGCGGTGCCGCCAGATCACGGGACACGTCGCGAAATCGAAATGAGCGGTCAACACGTCGGGCGTGGTAATCTTGTCTTTGAAGTAGTAGATCCCGCCGGCGGCTTGGACGGACTGGGGGGCCGTCTCGCCGAGAATGTAGCGCGTGGCGTCAAGGAGATGAATGCCCCAGTCCACCAAGTGACCGTGACCGTATTCCTTTTCCAGGCGCCAGGCGAAGTGGCCGATGTTCGGCGAGTAGGGGAGTTTGGGCGCGGGACCGCACCACAGATCCCAGTCCAGGCTGGCCGGAGGATCCTGGGGCGTGGCGTCCTTCATGTCGGCTCGATAGTGAATCTGCGCCTCCACCTGGACAATCCGTCCGGGACCGCCTTGCTGGAGGTACTCGCGCACCTGGCGGATGGCCGGACTCTGCCGCCGCTGGAAGCCGATTTGCACGACACGCGCCGCCTTCCGGGCCGCCGCGACCATGGCCTGGCCTTCGCGGATGTCGTAGGCCAGCGGCTTCTCGCAATAGACATCCACCCCGCGCTCCAGGGCGGCGATGAACGGCAGCGCGTGCCATTGGGGCGGCGTGGCGATGATCACCGCCTGCAATCCGTCCTCCTTGAGCAGGTCCGCGTAGTGCCTGAACGTCTTGGGCCGCTGACCTTGGAGCTTCTCGACCCGGGCCGCACTCTTCGCCAGGTTGTCGCTGTCCACATCGCACAGGGCGACCACCTGGACGCCTCCCACTTTGAAGGCCGCTTCCACATCCACCATGCCATACCAACCGCAGCCAATGAGCCCAAGCTTCAGCGGGTCGGCGGGCTCGGCCGAGGAACCGGCGGCGGGGAGGAGGTTGAAGGCCGCAGTGGCCAGAGCACTGCGGTGCAGAAACGAACGACGATTCATGGATGTCATAGGTAGGATGATGCTCCAGTTCTTACGCCCCAGGTTCGAGAGAAAACGTTGGGTGCAATCGGCGGGCTATTGCCCGTTCCAAGCGACAACCTCGCCCTTGGACAGCGTGATGTCTCTCGTCGCCGCGCCGTATCGTAGTTGGGCGGAGCCGCCCAGCAGCGTGCGCACCGTGGTCCCCGCCAGTTTCCCGTCCTTCCACGTCACGTCCACTTCGAACCCGCCGCGCGCCCGCAACCCTCTCACGCTGCCGCTGGGCCACGCCTTGGGCAGCGCAGGGAGGAGTTCGATTTCCGGCTTCACGGTGGGATCCTGCGCGGTGGCAACGGTCCCGAGCCGGCTTTGTATCAACATCTCCGCAATGCCTGCCGCGCCGCCGAAGTTGCCGTCTATCTGGAACGGGGGATGCGCGTCGAACATGTTCGGGTAGGTCAGGCCGGGGCTGAGCAGGTGCCGCAAGATCTGAAACGCATGATCGCCGTCGCCGAGGTGCGTCCAGAGGCAGAGGCGCCAAGCGGTGGCCCAGCCGGTGGCCTTGTCGCCGCGCAGTTCCAACGACTTCTTGACCGCCGCGGCCAGTTCCGGGGTGTCGCGGCGATGAATGTCGCGGCCCGGGTAGAGGCCATAAAGGTGCGACACGTGGCGATGCAGCCGTTCCCCCGCTTGCAGGTCCCAGTCCTCCATCCACTCCTGCAACTGCCCCGCGCCGCCAATCTGGTTGGGGGCCAGCCGGCCGCGCGCGGCGGCCAGCTGTTTGCGGAAGTCGCCGTCCACACCCAGTAACTCCGACGCCTTCATGGTGTTGGCGAATAGATCGCGCAGGATCTGCATGTCCATGGTCGGCCCAGCGCAAACGGCCGCGCCGAACGGATGTCCGTTCTCCGGTGAGATGGAGGGATTCGTGACCAGCCATTTTCGTTTGGGATCCTCCTGCAACGTGTCCAGGAAGAACTCGCACGCACCCTTGAGCACCGGGTAGATGCGCTTCAGCAACGCTTCGTCACCGCTGTACTCGTAGCGGTCCCAGAGATGCAGGCTCAGCCAGGCGCCGCCGCTCGGCCACATGCCCCAGTTGGGGCCGTCAATCGGCGCGGAGGCGCGCCAGAGGTCGGTGTTGTGATGCACGACCCAGCCGCGCGCGCCGTACATCCTCTGCGCGGTGCGGGCCCCGGTCGCGGTAAGTTCCTCCACCATCGCGACCAGCGGTTCGACGCACTCGGGAAGATTGCCGGACTCGGCGGGCCAGTAGTTCATCTCCGTATTAATGTTGATCGTGTACTTGCTTTGCCAGGGCGGGTTCAGGCTTTCATTCCACAGGCCCTGCAAGGTGGCCGGCTGCCCGCCCGGCCGCGAGCAACTGATCAGCAGGTAGCGCCCAAACTGATAGTAAAGCGCCGCCAACTGCGGGTCGTGGCCGTCGGCGAAACGCCGGATGCGCTCATCGGTCGGCAGCTTCATCGCCTCGCTCTGACCGAGGTCCAAAACCACGCGGCGGAAGAGCGCCTGGTGATCGGCCACGTGATCCGCCCGCAGTTTGGGCCAGGTCTTTGTCGCGGCGGAGGCAAGCCGTTGCTTCACGAGGCTCTCCGGATCGCCGCTCACGTCGTCGAACTTCTTGTAGCTTGTCGCCGCGCTGATGAGCAGGGTGGCCTCGTTCGCGTGGGTGACGGTGATCTTCCCAGCCTCGGCCGCCAGCGTGCCGCCCTCGGCAATAATCCTAACGCCCGCCTGGTACCGAAGCTGGCCGCTGATGCCGCCGGAACTGCCGCCGGTGCCGCGCATCACCAGCATGTCACGGCCGTCCGTCTCCACCGTGGCTTTCATGGGCGTCCTCATGCTCGCGGCGAACGACAGCGCGCCAGGTTGGTCCGCCGTCAACCGCACGACGATCACGTTATCCGGCGCACTCGCGAAGACTTCGCGCGTATGGCGCACGCCGGCGCAGGTGTAACGGACGCTGCTGATCGCGGTGTCGAGGTCCAGTTCCCGGCGGTAGTTCTCCGCGTTCGTCCCGCCCGGAAACTCCAGCCGCAGGTCGCCGACGGTCTGGTACGGCATCTGGGCGAGCGGCTTGGCCATGACCTTCGCGCTGATGAGCCTGGCAGCCTCCCTGTATTGGGCCTCGTTGACCAACTGCCGGACTTGCGGCAGCGCTGCCTGGGCCTCGGGATTCACCGGGTCGTAGGGCCCGCCAGCCCAAAGAGTGCCTTCGTTGAGCTGTAATCGCTCCTTGCTTGCGCCGCCGAACACCATCGCGCTCAACCGGCCGTTGCCCACCGGCAGCGCTTCCGTCCACCGGGTGGCCGGCTTATCGTACCACAGCAGGTTGGGATTCGTGGCGGCCGGCGCTGCGATGCCCGTGGTGGTCATGGAAACCGCCGCAGCCAGCAGCGCGGCCCAAACGGAGGTGTGAAGCAGGCGTTTCATTGCGGCGTTCAGTATCGGTCGGGTCGGCCCTTTGCGTAAAGACCGTGGAATTCGGCAGCGTTGAACGCACATGGAAAGATTTCACTTTCATCCAGTGCCCCGCTCAGGCTGCGAATCCGCTTGGCGTCGAGAACCGGGCCGCTGTCGGCATTCCAGCTGCCCAACTCGGTCAAGCCGAGCCGGTAACGTACTCCCCACACCCACCGCTTTCAGCGCCTCGCGTGCAATCGGGACCCCATGGACGTCCTGGCCACCCTTCCAAGCGCTCCCGGCCAACCCAACGCCATGCTCACGACTGAGACCGGTTGTGCACGACCCGAGCCAACACCGGCAACTCGACACCCGGCCCCGGCGCCAAAACCGGAGGCGCATTCGTCGGCCTCAACCCGGATGGCGCCGACGGCGTATGCTCCATGATCCCCGGCAGAATGAAGTCCAGCGGAGAAACCGAGCGACTGGCGCTAAAACCGCCGCACCCACCTCCCAATACGCCCACCGCCAGCGCGGTCACCAGTGCTTTTCGATTCGTCATGTCGAGAACGATGAAACCAAGTGCCGACCACGGTCCGCCCACCAAGGCCACCGCAGTCTCACCGCCCGCTCGCGGCCGAACACCTGGATACCGACCCGCTTGATACCTCCCCCGACCACCATTAGCAAGCGGCACTTCGCCCCCTCCACCCCCTGCTCACCGTTTGCCGTGATAAGGCTCCGGCGGGTCCACCGTGACCACCAGACGGTGAAGAACCGCCGCCTCGCTGCCTGCCGTGTTCCGGCGTCCATAACGTCCACGCGCCGTCGGCCCCCAAGCCACCTCCTTCGTCTGCACCGCCACCCCCGCCTCATCCGTCAACGTCACCCGCACCGGCGTGATCTCCCCATCCCTCACCCCCACCTCCACCTCCGCAGGCGCCAGAACCACCCGATTCAGAAACGTCAGCCTCAACCGATGCACCCCGGGATTGAACGCCAACCGCAACACTCCCTCCGCGGGCGGCTTCAGGCTCGAATAGACCCGCCGGTACTTGCCCGCCCCCACATCCTGCCGGGACACTTCCCAACACAGCTCCCCCGGCAGCCCAGCGTGAAAATCTATATAACCGGTGTCGGGGCGAGCACGCCCAGAATTGATATCCGGGGTGCCACACCCCACCCCCAACCACGCCCACAACACCGCCAGCGGCCACACCGCCGCTACCCCTAACCCCTTCGCCACGACCTCGCCCCCGCCACGCCTTCCGCCAAAACCCCGCCGCAACGCCAACCTGCCCCAACTCCTGCCCTTCCATCCAAACGTGGTGCTCATCAGACCTATGGTGCTCATCGAGGGTCTTCCAACGACCTGGCCGCAGCCTCCCAGAAACCACGGACAACGGCAAGCCCATGAACCTCCCTCCCTCGGATAACATCCACCTTTGGCGCACGGGGCCTCCTCAAAAAAAAAAAATGGTCGGAGCGACAGGATTCGAACCTGCGACATCCAGCTCCCAAAGCTGGCGCTCTACCAGGCTGAGCTACGCTCCGACTCGCCGACCACCGGGATTCAACATCATTCCTGGCCGTTGCAAAGCTTTTTCCAGGGAGCCCTCGCCCGCCCGCCCCCGCTTCGGAGTTCGTGCCAAGATGACTCCGGGCTTTGCTGGCGGCGCTTCTGCCGAAATCCGAAGTTGTTTTTGCACAGACCCTTAGCCTTTCAAAGCCCGTAACGGAAACTCCCACCGCTCCGCCGTCTTCATCATCTGCTCCCACGTCACCTCCTGCTTCGTGTAGGCCGCCGTCCGCCCCAGAATGGTCGTCAGATTGCTCCGGACACTCGGCGCCACCGTGGGGTTGCTAAAGTCCCCTTTCACGATCGCTTCGTGAAACGCCCGCACGTTGTTCGTCACGCCGTCCGCATAAATGCTCGACGTCTGCCCCCCGTTATACTTGTCGTCGCAATGCACCACCACCACCCCTCCATAGTGAGTGTCGATCGTGCCCTCCGTCCCATACACCCGGCACTGAATGTCATCCCAATACTTGCCCACCTGCTTCGAGCAAAACGTGATCAGGACGTCGTCCGGAAACCAGAAAATGACCGAGTAATGATCCCAACAATCCCCTGCAAACGGCCGCGCCCGCCCCCCCGTCCCGTAGGCCTTCAACGGCGCCGCATCCAAAATCCACGTCGCCACATCCAGTGAGTGAATGTTCTGCTCCGTAATCACATCCCCCGATAACACCCGGTCCACCGCCCACGCCCGCACCCGCGCCTCCGGATCGCCCACCTTCTTCTTATACTCCGCGTCCATCTCCCGAAAATAAGTCGGACACTGGTAGGTCGCCTCCCCGCATACCAGCTTCCCGATCGCCCCTCCATGCACCCGCTTCACCGCTTCCTGATACGAAGGATGCGAACGCGTCTGAAAATCCACCAGAAACGCCAGCCTCTTGGCCGTGGCCTGCCGACCGCACTCCGCGACCGTCTGGCACCCCGGCACATCCACCGCGACCGGTTTGGCCAGGTACACGTGCTTGCCCGCGGCCACCGCGTCGGCCGCCTGCATGGGATGGAAAAACGGCGGCGATTCGATCGCCACCGCGTCCACGCTCTCCAGCAGCTTCCGGTAGCCGTAGAGCCCGGCGAACCGGACCCCCTCCGGCAGTCCGTGCTTCGCGCCCGCCGCATCGGCCTTGTCCTGAAAGTAATCGGCGCACGCCGTGACCTCGAACCCCCCGTGCTTCTTGAAAAAGTCCATGATCCAGGTGCCCCGCCCTCCACACCCAATCAGCCCCATCCGGACCTTCCCATTGGCCTCCGTCCCAAATACCGTCTGCGGCGCAAGCACACTGAACGACACCGCGGCGGCCCCTGTGCCGGCCAAAAACCGGCGACGGTCCAACCCGGCGGAGGACAACGCGGCGGCTGAGCGCGCCCGGGGAGTGAAACTGGGATTCAAGGGAGGAGTGGACATGGCGTGGTGATGGTTGGAGTGATGTCGGAGATGGAATCGCCCCCTCCGGCCCCGGGCAAGCAGAAAGTCCGCGGCAGGAAGTCACTTTTCATTGTCGCCACACGGGAACGGGGGATCGAACGTGAGACCCTCTTGCCCTTTCCATCCGCTTCCCAATACTGTCCGTCGTGACGGTGCCTGTCCTGTTCTTCCTGTCCGGAGCAACCGCCCTCATCTACGAGGTGCTGTGGTCCAAACAGCTTGGGCTCCTGCTCGGGAGCACCATCCAGGCCCAGACCATCGTCCTCGCCGCCTTCATGGGCGGCTTGGCCCTCGGCAATCGCATCTTCGGACGCTGGGCTGACGGCCTCGCCCACCCGCTCCGGGCCTATGGGCTCGTCGAGGTGGCCATCGGCCTCTACGCCTTCTTCTTCGATCGCGCCTACACCCTGGCCGACGCGGCCTTCGGAGCTTGGGGCCGCGGCATGCTCGGATCCCCCACGCTCTTGCTTCTCCTTAAGGCTGCCCTCGGGGGCGCCCTGATCCTCGGCCCGACGATCCTGATGGGGGGCACCCTGCCACTTCTTGCCGCCTGGCTCCGCCGTCGCACCCACCACAGCCGGCAATGGTCCGCGCGGTTCTACGCCATCAATAGCCTCGGCGCCGTCCTGGGCGCCTGGGCCGGGGGCTTCTGGCTGATCCGGGAACTCGGCGTCCTCGCCTCCACCCAACTCGCCGCACTCCTGAACGCAGGCATCGGCCTCACCGCGCTGCTGGTGGCCCGGCAAGACTCGGGCGCAGATGCTCCCCCTCCCCCTCCCCCCCAAGCCTCGGCCGAGACCGAGGCCGCCGCCATGCCCCGACCGGCCCTCTCCCCCGAGCCGGCTCCCCCTCCGGCTCTCCGTGGCGCGTGCTGGCTCGTGGCCTTCACCGGCGCGGTCTCCATGGGTTTGGAAGTGCTGGCCTCCCGCTCCCTGGCCCTGGTCTTCGGCCCCTCGCTCCATGCCTTCGCGATTGTGCTGATCGCCTTCATCCTCGGCATCGGGTTCGGCAGCATCGTCATCTCCCTACCGCGCTGGAACCAGGCGCTGGCGCTGGCCACCGCTCGATGGCTCATGATCGGCGCCGCAACCTTGATCGTCCTCTACGTCCTCTGCATCCAGGAGTGGGTGCTGCTCTATTCACAACTCCGCCATGGCCTCGCCGCGAACGCCATGGGGTATCGGCTCCATCAACTCCTCGTCGCCGCCATCGCCATCGCCATCCTTGGATTGCCCGCCGGCTTGCTCGGATCCGTCCTCCCGCTCACCCTCCGCTTGGCACCCCACGCCTCCCACGGCCTCGCGCACGACGTCGGCCGGTTACTCACCTGGAATACCCTCGGCGCCGTGGGAGGCGTCCTGCTCGCCGGCTTCCTCCTCATGCCCCTCTGCGGCCTCCGCGGCGCCTTCCTCACCCTCGCCATCCTCCTCTGCGTTGCGGTCCTGGCCGCCTCGGCACGCCCCTTCAGCCGCCTCCATGCCGCCGCGGCCGGAGTCGGCGTGGTCGCCCTGCTCCTCACCGCCGTCGGCGGCGAAGGCTGGCGACAAGCCCTCGGCTCCGGCATCTTCCGCGCCCGCAACGCACCCCTCACCCGCGAACGGCTCGAACAACGCCGGCGCGATATCGACTACCTGTTCTACGAAGACGCCGCCGATGCCACCGTCTCCGTCGAGCGTTGGATGCAGTCAGACCGCTCCGAAGAACGCGTCCTCCGCATCAACGGAAAGCCCGATGCTTCCACCCAAGGTGACCTCTCGACCCAATACCTCCTGGCCCATCTCCCCTTGCTCGCCCACCCCCGCGCTCAGGAGGTCTTCGTCCTCGGCTTCGGCAGCGGCATCACCGCCGGCGCCGTCCTCCGTCACCCCGTGCAACGCCTCACCGTCGCCGAAAACTGCCAACCCGTCCTCCGAGCCGCCCCGCTCTTCGCCCGCTGGAACCGCGACGTCCTCCGCCAACCCCGCACCCGTCTCTTCGCCGAGGACGCCCGCACCGTCCTCCGGCTCGACCCCACCCGCTACGACGTCATCATCAGCGAACCCTCCAACCCCTGGGTCGCCGGTATCGGCGGCGTCTTCAGCCGCGAATTCTACCAACTGGCCGCCTCCCGCCTGACCGAGGGAGGCGTGATGGCCCAGTGGTTCCATATCTACGAAATGCACGACGGCATCGTTGACCTCGTGCTCCGAACCTTCGCCTCGGTTTTCCCCTACCTCGAGGTCTGGGAATCCGCCGACACCGACATCATCCTGCTGGGCTCGCGCCGGCCGTGGCCGGCCACCCCCGAACACTTCGCCCTCTCCTTCGCCCACACCGAGGTGCGTGACGACCTCGCCGCCATCGACCTGCCCGGTCCGGAGGCTCTCCTCGCCCGACAAATCGCTTCCCAGGAAACCGCGTTTGCCATCACCGGCGAGGGTCCCCTCCAAACCGACCCGTTTCCTGTCCTCGAATACGAAGCCCCCCGCGCCTTCTACATTGGCGCCAGCGCCAAGCGCCTGTTCCACTTCGACGAACGGACCCACCAGGCACTGCTCGCCCCCGCCGCCAAGGCGCAGGCCGCCGCCCAACTCTCCCGCGCGCAACTCCAAACCACCTTCCGCCAATACGTCACCGGCAACCCCGCCCTGCGTCGCCTGCTCCAACCTCCCAACCCAGCCAGCCCCGAACCCGCAGAAGCCCCCCCTGTCCTCTTCCACGCCCTCCGTCTCCCCCCCGCTTCCCCACCCCCACCGCCCGCCCAACCGGGAACGCCCGACCACCTCGCCTCCCTGCAACTCCTGCTGCACCAGAGCGAACAATCCCGCGCCGCCGCGGTCCAAGAACTGCGCCGCCTCATCGCGGTCGCAACTGAAACCCAATCGCCCAATGGCAAGCCACCCACCTACGCCGGTCCCGCCGGCCTCTTGCTGGCTCGCGCCCTCCTCGCCCAGGGCGACCCCACCGCTGCCGCCGCCGCCCTCGGCGCCGCTCGCCCCCTTCTCCCAGACCCGGACGAGGCAGACTACTTGAGCCGAATCGCAGCCCGAGCCGGCGCTGCCCCCACCACCCCGCCCCGCCCGCCATGAGCCCTCCCCTTCCCCCCGCCCAACGATCGAACCGCTGGACACGGCGACTGTTCCTGGCCAGCCTGTTCCTCGGGACCCCAACCGCCGTCGCCGGCCACGCCTTCTGCCTCGAACCCCGCTGGCTTCAGGTCAGCCACCTCCGCCTCACCAACGGCCGACCGCGCCACCGCATGGTCCACTTCACGGATATCCATCACAAACACGATGCCGCGTGGCTCCGCCAGGTCGTCAAGACCATCAACGCCCAATCCCCGGAATTCACGCTGTTCACCGGCGACCTGGTCGAGGACAAGGATCGCGCCCCGGAGGCCCTGGAGATCCTGGCGGGCATCCGGGCCCCAACCTACGGGGTCCCTGGCAACCACGACTATTGGTCCCGCATGCCGTTCGGACCGGTGGCCACGACGTTCGCCGCCACCGGCGGAGCCTGGCTGGTCGATCAGGCCATCGCCACCGCCGACGGCGCGTTCGAGATCGTGGGCTCGAGTGGCAACGGCCCGCTCCCTCGCCCAACCCACCCCAAGGCCCGCTCCATCCTGCTCGTCCATTACCCCGCGTTCGTGAAGCAACTGCACGCCCGCCGCTTCGACCTCCTCCTCGCCGGCCATTCTCACGGCGGTCAGGTCCGACTGCCCTTGGTCGGCGCCCTCGCCCTCCCCCACCGCGTGGACGAGTATGAACGTGGACTCTACCGCACCCCGTGGGGTCCCCTTTACGTGGGCACCGGCCTCGGCTGGTACCACCTCAATGTCCGCTTCCTGTGCCGACCCGAAATCACCGTCATCGAATTCTAAGCCCGCCCTCAGATCTCCCGCCCCACCGCCGCCGCCAACGGACGCAACTCCTCCATCAGCCGCGCGAACGCATCCGCCGTGAGCTGCTGCGCCCCATCGCTCCACGCCTCCGCCGGGTTCGGATGCACCTCAATGAGCAGCGCATCCACCCCCATCGCCACGGCCCCTTTGCACATCGCCATCACCAGGTCCGACCGCCCGCAACCCTGGCTGGGATCCACCACCACCGGGCAATGCGACTCCTTCTTGATAATCGACACGGCTGAGAGATCGAGCGTGTTGCGCGTGTAGGTCTCGAAGGTCCGGATCCCGCGCTCGCAAAACATCAAGTGCGGATTCTCATTGGCCAGGATATACTCGCCCGCCAACAGCCACTCCTCAATCCGCATCGACATCCCGCGCTTCAAAAGCACCGGACGCCCCGTCTTCGCCGCCGCGATCAACAGTTGGAAGTTCTGGGCGTTGCGCGTCCCGATCTGCAACACATCCGCATACTCCGCCACCATCCCCGCATGCCCTTCCGACAAGAGTTCGGTGATCACCGGCAACCCGGTCTCCTGCCGGGCCTTGGCCAGCAACTTCAGCCCTTTCTCGCCCAACCCCTGGAATTCATAGGGAGACGTGCGCGGCTTGAACGCCCCGCCCCGCAACAGGCTCGCCCCCGCCTTCTTCACCGCCACCGCCGTGGCCATTAACTGCTTCTCGCTCTCCACCGAACACGGCCCCGCCATCACCGGAATCCGACGGGCCCCCACCATGACCGGCCCCACCTGAACCACAGAGTCGTTCGGATGCGCCTCCCGGCTCACCAACTTGAACCGCTTTTGCACCGGCATCACGCTCTCCACCGCCGGCCATGTGGTCAATGTCTCCAAAGACTGGTGCGTGCGCTCGTCGCCAATCGCTCCAATCACCGTCCGGGCCACCCCCCGCATCACGTGGGGACGATAACCCAGCTTGCGGATCTCCTTGAGGACGGCGGCTTCTTGCTTCTTCGGGATGTTGGGTTTGAGAACAACAATCATGGCTAGTTGGGCGGGTGCCGGCCTGAGGCGCAACAAAAACGCCGCAGGCAATCACCTGCGGCTTCGGGTTCAGGTCTGGGTCCGTCAGAGCAGAACCACGCGCAACAGGCGAGGCCGGCTAAAGTAACGCCAATACCCCGTCTCGCTGCTCCATCGTGAACTGCCCGACATCATTCGCCTGGACCATGCCAATTCCCGCCCGCGCCGTCAATGAGGGAGTGGACCAGATTACCCGGCAAACCGTCGCCCCAACAGAATCGCGTTGTGGCCCCCGAACCCGAACGAGTTGTTCAGGAATACGTCGAGCTTCCGCTCCCGCGCGGTGTGCGGCGTGCAGTCCAGATCCGCCTCCGGATCCGGATGATCGAGGTTGATCGTGGGCGGCACCACCTGCGCCTCCAACGCCTTGCAGCACAAGAGCGTCTCTATTCCCCCCGCTGCCCCCAACAAATGCCCCGTTGCTCCCTTGGTCGAACTGATCGCGAACCGATAGGCGTAATCGCCAAACACCCGCTTCAATGCCTTGATCTCGCAGATGTCGCCAGCCGGCGTGCTCGTCGCGTGACAGTTCACGTAATCCACGGCCTCCGCCGGTATCCCCGCATGCCGCAACCCCATCTCGATCGCCAGCGCCGCCCCGCTCCCCTCCGGATCCGGCGCCGTCATGTGATTGGCATCGCAACTGTTCCCGTAGCCAATCAGCTCCGCATAAATGCGAGCGCCCCGCCGCCGCGCGTGTTCCAATTCCTCCAACACCAACACCGCCGCTCCCTCCGCCATCACGAACCCATCCCGGTCCCGGTCGAACGGCCTCGAAGCCCGCTGCGGCTCGTCGTTGCGCGTGCTCATCGCCCGCATTGCCGCGAAACCCGCCATCCCCAGCGGAACAATCGCCGCCTCCGTCCCCCCGGCAAAAATCACCGCCGCATCGCCACGCTTCAGCGTCGCCCACGCCTCCCCAATCGCGTGCGTCGAGGTTGCGCACGCCGAGCAGGTGGCAAAATTCGGCCCCCGGAACTGGTGATAAAGCGCAAACAACCCGGAGGCCATGTTCGAAATCAACATCGGGATCATGAACGGCGACACCCGACCGGGCCCCCGATTCAAGAGCACCTGATGCTGCTCCTCGGTCGTCGACAAGCCGCCAATCCCGGAACCGATGAACACCCCCACCCGGTCACGATCCAGCATGTTGACCTCCATCCCGGAGTTCTGCAGCGCCTGCCAAGCCGCCCATACCCCAAAATGAATGAACCGATCCGTCCGCCGCACCTCCTTGGGCGAGGGGAACGCAGGCGCCGGGTCAAACCCCTTCACCTCCGCCGCAATCCGACAGTCGTAGCCACCCACGTCAAACTGCGTGATCGGCCCCACCCCGCATCGGCCCGCCACGATGTTCTTCCACAGGGTCTCCGGATCGTTCCCCAGCGCAGACGCAACTCCCAGGCCGGTCACGACGACGCGTCGATCGGTCCAATTGCTTGACATGGCAAGAAAGAAAACGGGCAGCCTGCGCCGATCGCAGCCAAAGCTGCCCACAATGCATGCACCCGCGACTACTTCTGCTGCGCTTCCTCAATGTACTTGATCACATCCCCCACGCTCTGGAGCTTTTCCGCTTCCTCGTCCGGAATCTCCTGGCTGAACTCCTCCTCCAGCGCCATCACCAATTCGACCGTGTCGAGCGAATCCGCCCCCAAATCCTCAATAAACTTGGCGTCCGGCGTCACCTGATCGGCGTTCACGCCCAGTTGTTCCACAATGATGTCTTTGACTCTCTGTTCGATCGATTTCTCAGCAGCCATGGGTTGCTCCGTAACGTTTAGTTGTGCCTGTCTCTAGGGCAGGGGCTTTAGCCCGTCAAGCCCTATATATGTAAAAGTCCGCCGGCCGTGGCTGCTCGCTCTCTCCCTCCAGCCTAGAGGGCTAAGCCTCCATCCACTACCACCACCTGCCCCGTAATGTAACGCCCCGCAGGGCCCGCAAGAAAAAGCACCGCCCCAGCAACATCCTCCGCCTGCCCCCAACACCCCAGTGGGATCCTCCCCAATGACTCCTCCCGCACCTCCGCCCCCAACCCCGCCGTCATGTCCGTCTCGATAAAGCCCGGCGCAATCGCATTCACCGTAACCCCCCGCGAGGCCAACTCGCGCGCCACCGACTTCGTAAAGCCAATGAGGCCCGCCTTGCTCGCCGCGTAGTTGCACTGCCCTGCATTCCCCATCAGCCCAATCACACTGGTAATGTTGATAATCCGCCCACTCCGCTGCTTCAAAAAGGCGCGCGTAAACGCCTTGGTCACATGAAACGCACCCTTCAGGTTCGTGTCCATCACCACCTGCCAGTCCTCCTCGCTCATCCGCATCAGCAAACCGTCCCGCGTCACCCCGGCATTGTTCACCAGGATGTCCACCCGCCCCGCCTCCGCCAGGATCTGCCCGGCCGCCGCCGCCACCGCCGCGCCGTCCGCCACATCCACCGGCATCCCCCAAGCCCTCCGACCCAACCCGCGAACCTCCTCCGCAACCTTCGCCGCATGCTCCGCCGTCCGCGACAAGCACACCACATCCGCACCCTCCGCGGCCAAACGCAGGGCCACCGCCCGGCCTATCCCACGTCCAGCCCCAGTCACCAAGGCCACCTGATCTCTTAATACGCTCATGACCGCACCCCTTTTCAGCGGCCCAGCACCGGAAGTCAATAGCAACCGAATGCCCCGATTCAAGGATTGTGCCCCCACAGCCGCTATCCATAGTATCTGAGTTCATCTGCCACATGAAATCCCTTCAGGCGACCGTCCGATGCGCCATCCGCTTCCAGGCTGCCAGCCTTGCCCTCGCCCTCTTCCTCCCCTCCTCCCCCACCTCGGCGGGCCCCCAATCCCAACTCGGCACCCCGCCCCCCGCCCCTGCCCCAGCCACCGTCCAATCGCTCCCCCGCCGCGATCTCCGCCCCTTCGGCCCCTCCTTCGCCAGCATCGACACTACGAGCCGGGAATCCGTCCGCAATTTCTTCAAAGCCATCTACCGCGCGGCCGATGAGTTCACCCTCGGTTGGACCGGCGACCGTGCCTCCTGCACGCCCGGCACGACCACGGCCGGGTTTCAGGACCTTGTGGCCCTCCGCCTCAATTATTACCGAGCCATGGCCGGCGTCCCCGCCGCGATCGGCTTCGCCTCCGCCAACCTCCCCAAGGCCCAGGCCGCCGCCCTCATGATGAGTGTCAACAACCAACTCAGCCATACACCCCCCACCTCCTGGTCCTGTTACTCCAACCCCGGTGCCGATGGCGCCGCCAACTCTAACCTCGCCCTCGGCAACGATGGCCCCGAAGCCGTCCACGTCTATATGGACGACTTCGGATCCGGCAACGCGGCCGTCGGCCATCGACGCTGGATCCTCTACCCCCAAACCCAACTCATGGCCACCGGCGATGTCCCCTTCGAAAGCAATACCCTCCGCGAAGCCAATGCTCTCTGGGTCTTCGATGGCCACTTCTTCGACCCGCGTCCCCCCACCCGCGACGGTTTCGTGGCCTGGCCTCCGCCTGGGTTCATCCCCGCCCCCGTCCTCTACTACCGCTGGTCCCTCTGTTTCCCACAGGCCGATTTCGCCTCCGCCACCGTCACCCTCAGCAGCAACGGCATCCCCCTTCCCCTCACCATCGAAGCCCGCGGCGCCTCCGCCGGCGAACCCGGCATCGTCTGGGTCCCCCTCGGCCTCAACCCCGGCGACCGCTCCAACTGGCCCACTCCTACCAGCGATGTCACCTACCAAGTCTCCGTCCAAGGCGTGCTCATCGCCGGTAAACCCACTAACTTCAACTATAGTGTCACTGTCTTCGACCCCTTCCGCTACGGGCCCGATACCGTCCTCCCCACCCCCTCCGGACCCGCCGCCCCGTGGACCCTCCTCCCCAATTCCTACTCCTTCCCCCCCGTCCCCCTCGCCAACCGCTACCAGTGGCGACGCTCCCAACTCGCCCCCTTCTCCCACGTCGAAGGCGGCGAAACCGGCCTCTCCGACTTCACCGCCACCACCAGCCCAGGCTACGACCCCATCACAACCCTCCCCGGCATGTCCGGCAACGCCACGTTCCACCTCGCCCATGTTACCCCCACCGAGCAACACCTCACCTACGTCCGCCCTCTACGCCCCCGACCAGGCGCCCAACTCCACTTCCGCAGCCGCCTCGGCTACGCCACCACCAACCAAAAAGCCGTCGTCAGTGTCTCCAAAGACAACGGTGTCAACTGGCAGCCTATCTTCGAACAAACCGGCACCGGCGCCGCCGGCGAAACGTCCTACCAGGACCGCTCCGTCCCCCTCGCGGAGTTCGTCAACCGGTCCGTCCTCTTCCGCTTCTCCTACTCCCTTAACCGGGGTTCCTATTACCCGCAAAGCGACAGCGAAGTAGGCTGGTTTTTCGATGATATCTCCTGGAGCGCAACCGATGAGGTCACCCAATCCGTCATCGAGGAGGTCCCCGCCGGCCTCAGCTTCAACTTCGTCCCTCCCCAAACGGGTAACTTCGCTCTCGATGTCCGCGGTTTGATCGCCAGCGAATACCCGCTGGAATGGAGCGATTTCGTCCAAGTTAGCGCCACCGACCCTCCCCCGAATACCGCCCCAACCCTGCTACCCATCGCCGATCAATCGCTCGATGAACGCACCTCCCTTAACCTCGCCCTCGCCGCCACCGACCCCGATGTCCCCGCCAATTCCCTCTCCTTCG